>NZ_JBHDYC010000025.1:0-41438 GCF_041894845.1 Natrinema sp. H-ect4 | reverse complement strand
CAAACCGTTGACCGGTCTCGGCTCCGATCCCGTCGAGAGGGGCTCATCCCTCGCCCTCCGACTGATACGGCTCGCCGACGGCCTCGCGCGGGAGGACGTTGTTGAGCTCCGACTCGAGGTCGTCCATCGATTCGAAGCGATCACTGTCGCTCCGTTCGATGAGCGTCCCTAGATTCCGCTCGCCGTCGGCGAGGAGGAGGGTAACGTCCGCGAGTTCGGCGGCGGCTCGGTCGTTGGTGACGGGGTACTCGAGGTCCTCGAGGACGGATTCGATGCGGCTGAGTTTGACATCGGACATGGCTGGACGGACGCGGGCCGGCGGCTTGTAGTTCTGCCGTACTCGCACGTACTGTCGAGAATGTCAACATTTCGATTCGAAACTATAATCGGGTCCGATCACACAGATACGGTCGATGCGGAGAGTCGTCGAGCGGGTTATCGCACCGTTTGCCGTGGACCGACGGGTACTCGCATTGGCGGGCGCCCGAATGGCGGACGGGATCGGCAACTCGTTTCTGATCATCGTCATTCCGCTGTACGTGACCAGCGGTATCGTGAGCGGGACGGCGTTCGGCCTCGGGGAGTCGATGATTACCGGAGTCATCCTCTCGATTTTCGGCTTCCTCAACAGCAGCTTTCAGCCGTTTACCGGCCGGTTGTCGGACCGGCTCGGGCGGCGCAAACCGTTCATTCTGGTCGGACTCGCCGGGCTGGCGGTCACGAACATGGCCTACGTCGTCGCGGAGACGTACGTCTCGTTGCTGGTCATCCGCGGGCTACAGGGCGTCAGCGTCGCCTTCATCATCCCGTCCTCGGTCGCGCTCGTGAACGAACTCGCGACGACCGGCGATCGCGGGGGGAACATGGGCGTCTACAACACCTTTCGACTGGTCGGCTTCGGTGCCGGGCCGGCGGTGGCCGGTGCGGTGGTCAGTCGCGGTCCCTACGCGCTCCCCGGCGGGATGACGATCGACGGATTCGCCGCCGCCTTCTATATCGCCACGATCACGGCCACGGTCAGTTACGTGCTGGTGACGGTGCTCGTCTCCGATCCGGAGTCGACGGTCGCGAACGCCGGTGCGGATCTCTCGATTCCTGTCTTCAATCGGTCGGGACCCAACCTGCTCGATCCGATCTTCACGCTCGGCGTCGCGTCGCTATTTATGGCGACCGCGATCGCGCTGTTCGCGACCATTCAACCGCAGGTCAACGCCCGACTCGAGCAGGGGTCGACCTGGTTCGGTCTCCAGTTCGCGGCGTTCATCATCGCCCAGGTCGCGTTGCAGACGCCGATCGGACGGGCCTGCGACCGGTACGGCCGTCGCCCGTTCATCGTCATCGGAATGGTCCTGTTGATCCCGACGACGCTCGTCCAGGGGTTCATTCTGTCTTCGGCCCTCATGTTCGTCGCCCGGTTGTTCCAGGGGATCGCGGCTGCGATGGTGTTCGCCCCGTCGCTGGCGCTGGCGGGTGATCTCGCCGGCGAGGGCGAGTCCGGGTCGAAGCTGTCGGTGCTCACGATGGCCTTCGGCTACGGAATCGCCATCGGGCCGCTATCCTCGGGTGCACTGGTGGGCTTTGGCTTCAGAGTCCCCTTCGTCTTCGGAACGGTCCTCGCCGTTTTCGGGGCGATTCTGGTCTATACGCAAGTCGAGGAGACGCTCGAGTCGACGGCCTCGGTGCCGGTCGTCGGGAGCGATTGATTAACAGCAAACGAACGGAGTGGCGCTACGAGAGCAGTTCTACCGCTCGGTCCGTGAGTCGATATCGATATGCTTGGTGAACGAAGACGATTCGACCATACTCTTCGGATTGTGTAACCTCTCGAGAGGATTCAATCGCATCGATTGCGGCGTTCAATCGGTCGATCGGACTTTCGGAACGAAGGTATTCGGGTACGGCTTCGGGAGCCACGTCGAATTCCGTCGCGAGGATACTTCGAACCGTTCGGCCTGCACCGTCGGCCAGCGCGATGGAGGGTTCGGCTGCCATTGCCCGCGAACCGTCTAGCTCTGCCGCTTCGTCGTCCAGCTCGACAGACTGTAACTCGTCGTCGATGTGTGCGATGAGCGCGTCGATATTCGTCTCAGCTTCTTCCGTGACCTGACCATTCACGATCTCATCGAGACGTTCGCTAATCGCGAAAATATCTGGTCCTGACGGCGTCACTCTCTCGACAAGATCGACATCACTGAGTTGGTCCAGAGCAGTTTCCGGACGACATTCGGGGGATCCAGCGACCGTATCCGACAGATCCGACCGTTTGATTCCATCATGATCCGGTCCGATATCGTTCTCGTAGAGTGCAGTTACGATTTCGACCTGATTCGCTACAGTCCGTGAGGACGGCTTCTCCTGACGAAGATATCGTTCGATTCGATCGACGTTCGGAGTGTCCGTCGCTTCCTCGATAGCGAGTGCTTGATCGACAGGTGTGGGGAGATCCGGACGTGGTGCATCGCGATGCCGCTGCGCTTTCTCCGACAGCCGCGTATTGTCGTACACTGCACGCGCGACTGGCAACCCGCGAAGATAGTTATACTCGTCGAGTACGGAAACACCGTGTTCGCTCAGCCCGTAAAATTGGGATGGCAAGTCCCGAGAATCCTCGTTTGGTGGATGGTCGTATCGATCGAAGATATTTGCCTCGTCAAGTACCTGTAACTGGTCGCGAATCGCCGCTTTGTTTTTTGGTATCAGGTACGCTAGCTCGTCAAGCGAAGGAAGATGCGTCGGATGGGCGAGGGTGTGTTGCAGAATCAAATGACGCGTCTCCTGTGACAGTAGCTTGTAGATCTGCCGCTGCTCTTCGAATGGGCCAGTATCTTTCGCGGCAGGGGCGTCGCTCATAGATCTCTTGTGCGGAGATTACATCCCGATACGAATAATAGTTCGGATGAACTGGTATGGTTCATTGCCGATATAGTAAACCGATTGCGAACGTATTTACTGCGGGAATCTCAATTTGAAAGAAATGACCGATCTCGGGCCACCCGAAAACGCTGCAGAAATTATGGACCAAGTTGACGAGACACTGCAGGGACTCGAACTTGAGCCACACGAGTCATCGGAAATTCTCGGGTTTGCTAACCGCGAAATACCACACCTTCAAACCCCGGAAACGTCGTATTTCGTTCTCGGAAGTTACCGAGATCCGTTCATCCGTCGGCTACGCATGGTCCAAAACGAGTTGGACAAACGACTCGGGACGTATCCGTTCCTCATGGGTGATCTCCGGGAGATCGATAGTGACCGCCTTCCCACCTTTCGAATCAGGTTTCATCTCCTCGCAGCCTATACGGATCATATCGTTGCCGTATATGAACAAGATGCAGGCGGGGAGGTAACCGAACTCGGGAAGATCAGTTCGACGCCGTATTTCGAAAAGTCAACCGTATTGCCGAGGGACTATGCGTGGATGACCGCTCGAAAGCTCGAGTCACATGCTGACGTGGTCTCAGCCGCCGTAAATATCTATTTCAACGGAGACCTCGATCCGGAAGCCGTCGAGACCGAACTCGATGCACTCGTAGACCGCGCCCGCCGAAATGGAGTCGATATTTCGGTTGACGAACTCATGGAGCAGCTAGATACTCGGGAGAATGCGGACCGGGACGCCGTTTCGTATAGTTGGGTCCACCTCAACGAGTTTCGTCTTTTCGAACTACATGATCGGTGTTTTCCGTGGTCGATCCCCGAAGAGCTACGAGACGTGACTGACGAATTGCCGAAATAACGGACCGGGACGCAACGCAAAAGTACCGGTTACCCATACGGTTCGACGATGACGCTCTCGGAGGAGGCCAAGGACCGGTTGGCGGACGTGGTGGAGCTACAGCCGACGAAGAATTCCGAACTGCAGGAGCGATGGGAGATGGACAGCGGCAGCGAGGTCCACCAATTTCTCGAGAACGAACTCGGCGACTACTACTTCCGGGACGACAACAGTCTGATCCGGGCGACCGCGGAGGCGGCCGACCTGGTCGACGTTGAGCCGGGGATCGAGAGCGATCCCGACGACGGAGCTCCGTCCAAGATCCGCGTTCCCGAACTGCAAGCGCGGATCGTCGCCGTCCTCGCCGGGCCCGAGGAGGAGTCAGAGAGCGTCGTCTCGGTGCTGCACAAGCTCCGAGACGAGTACGACGTCGATGCCGAGGCCGAGGACGTCCGTTCGGGCCTCCAGAGCCTGCGTCGCAAGGGCGTCGTCGAGGTCGAGTACCGGACCGTGCCGACGTTCCGGCTGGCGGTCGAGCGCGACGACCTCGAGGTCGCCGTCTCCGACTGACGTCTCGCCTTCGAGCCGCCGACCGGTGCGACGAGGTTACAGTCCCGGCCGTCGTCGCCGGCGCCGCTCCTCGAGGAGCTGCTGCGATCGTTTTCCGGGGCCGCCCTCGATCGGCCAGCCGCGGGTGCGCCAGATGGGCGGCTCGGGTTCGAAGTCGCGACAGGAGCCGGCGCACTCGGCTGCCGTCTGGCACCGGCCCTTGGCGGCGCAGTACGGCAGCGCCTGGTGAGCGTCTCGAGCGCGTAGCTGAAAGTGTCGGCAGTCGGGACGCATCGTGTCGACGAACGAGCGCCAGCCGCGTTCGTAGGCGCGTTCGGCGATCGCGAGCCGTTTGTCGGCCTTCCAGTCGGGATCGACGGACTCGAACCGGGCGGCGGAGCCGTCCCGTTTCCCGCCGTCGGGTCGCTCGAGGATCCGCGTTCCCGGCTCGTCGACCGCGAGCGAGCGGGGGTGCCACGCGACCTCGGCAGTGAGATCGTCGGGTGCGAGCGCGAGGATACCCGCCTCGATCGGCAGATCCTCGAAGAGAACCGGTTCGACGCGCTCGCCGGTTTCTCGGGTCGCGACCCAGACCTCGTCGGCGACCCCCATCGCGACGTCGTACTCGAGTTGCGTGCCGAGCGCGCGGGCAGCGCTGGCATCGAGATCCGGCTTGTTCTCGATCGCGACGATTCGCTCGAGCCAGTCCGGATAGGCCCACTTGCGTCGGATCTCGATGCGATTGCCGTTCTTTCTGGTTGCGAGGATGCCCCGATCGTCGGCGCCGTGGATCGCCTCGCGGACGTAGCGCCACGGATAGCCGGGATGGGGGAGCGCGTCGCGGTAGTAGGTCCACTCGGCGGGGGCATTGCAGACAAGATGGAGGAGATTGCTATCGAGCCGGTCGGGACCGAAGTTCGCGCGGCGGTGGAGGGCCTCGGGATCGCACTCGAGGACGATGGTGTCCCAGCGCCGGCGCTTGGTCCCGAGCTGGCGGGCGACGACGAACGCGCGGTCGTCGCTAGCGGGCTCGTCCGGGGGCCACTCGCGTTCGGCCCACCGGCAAGTTCGCAGTTCGAACCCGAACTCGGCGGTGTGTGGGTCCACGCAGGCTCTTGGGAACGCGGGTGCAAAAACGCTGCTCGATCTGTCAGTGGCCGGTCAGTCGGCCAGCGACGGCAGCAGCGCTATCAGCCGAGTCGCCGACTGGGACGCGATAGCGCGCCGTCGAACTGTCACCTGCCGGTGGCGAGGTGATGTTCGACTGAATTCGACCCGACGATCGGCAGATGTCGACTACTCTTCGTTCTCGTCCTCCTCCTCGCGTTCGTCGAGGAACTCGTGGGCGTCCTCGAGGATCTCTCGAGGCCCGTCCTGCGTGACGGTGTTGATCGCCTGGTCGTAATCGCGCCACTGGAGGTCGCGATGCTCGTTCGATAGTTCCGCGCTGGCCTCGAACGACTTCGCGATGAAGAGGTGAACGGTCTTGTGGATCGTCTTGCCGTTCGCCTCGAAGACGTAGTCGTAGTCCTTGCGGAAGCCGTCGAGTAGTCTGAACTGTTCGATACCTGCCTCTTCCGTTACTTCGCGGATCGCCGTCTGCTGAAGTTCTTCATCTCCTTCGACACCGCCCTTGGGAAACTCCCAATCGCCTGGGCGGCTCTTGAGTAGAAGATACTCGCGCCGGCCCCGCGTATCGCGGAAGAGGATCGCGCCTGCGCTCGTAGCTTCGACTGCCATTAACTGGGATAATAGGTGAGACGTTAAGAGAATATCGGACTGTTCGTCCAGCGTACACTGATTTCGGACTCTATTTTCACGACGTCGTCGGACGACGACTCGCAGTCGGTCACCGCCGGTGGGGCGACCGGTGCGTCTCAGCAAGTTTTTACGCGCCGACCGTCGATGTATTCGACACCCCTAGCCATGACTTTCGTCACCCGTCTCACCCTCCAGAGCGGCGATCGAGCCGCGCTCGATAGTATCGTCGACGACATCAAAACCAACGCGGAGCGAAAGGGAGCGGCGCTGAAAGGTCCCCACTCTCACCCCCCCGAGACGTTCTCGGTCCCACAGCGGTGTCGGCTCCACGCAGACGACGACCGGGAGTTCTCCTCGTGGAAGTACACCGTCTTCACGCGCGAACTCGAGATCCACGGCCACGACAGCCTCGCGCGCAACATCGCTTCACAGAGTTTCCCCGACTCAGTCCACATTGAGGCCGAGGTCGAGCAGATTCACGGGGCGGGTCGCAGCAACTGAGCGCGCCGCAGTCGAACCGATCGCTCGAGTTTGCTGACGAACGATCCAGTCACGATCGTCTCGAGACGAGACCGTCGACAGGGCTTTTTACCGTTCCCGCCGAGGTGCGGATATGACCGTAGACGACCTAATTTCGCTTCGCCGAGACCTCCACCAAAAGCCCGAGCCCGCCTGGTGTGAATTCTATACGACCGCACGGATCGTCGCGGAACTCGAGTCTCGACTGGGCGACGACCTCGCCGAACTCCACGTCGGTCCCGAGGCCATCGCGGGCGAGCATCGGATGGCTGTCCCGGACGACGCCGACCTCACTCACTGGTACGAACGCGCTCGAGATGCAGGGGCCGACGAGGCCGTCCTCGAGCGACTCGAGGGGGGCTACACGGGCGCGCTCGCCGTGCTTGAGCGCGGCGAGGGGCCGACTGTCGCCCTCCGCGTCGACATCGACGGATTGCCGCGGGCGGAGTCCGATGACCCCGACCACGCTCCCGTCGCCGAGGGGTTTCGCTCGGAACACGAGGGCGCGATGCATGCCTGCGGTCACGACGCCCACGCGACGATCGGAATCGGCGTGCTCGAGCGGATCGCTCGGAGCGACTTCCGGGGCACACTAAAGGTCTTCTTCCAGCCCGCAGAGGAGGTCGTCGGCGGCGGGAAGTCGATGGCCGAGAGCGAGCACATCGAAGACATCGACGCCCTGCTCGCGATGCACATCGGACTCGACCACCCGACTGGCGAGATCGTCGCCGGCATCGACGGCTTTCTGGCGGTGTCGCACCTCGAGGCCGAGTTCACGGGCGAATCGGCACACGCGGGCGGCCATCCCGAGCAGGGACGCAACGCCGTGCAGGCGATGGCGACGGCCGTCCAGAACCTCTACGGCATTCCCCGGCACAATGACGGTGCGACGCGGGTCAACGCGGGCGTCGTTGAGGGCGGCAGCGCCGCGAACGTCATTCCCGACGAGGCGCGGATCGTCGCCGAAGTTCGGGGTGAGACGACCGAACTCATGGAGTACATGAAGCGCCGAACTCGACGGGTGCTCCGGAGCGCCGCCCAGATGCACGATTGTACGGTTTCGATCGAGACCGGTGCGGAAGCTCCGAGTGCGACCAGCGATCAGGCGCTCGTCTCGGTCGTCGCCGACGTGGCGAGCGACACGGCGGGCGTCAAGCGCGTTCTCGAGCGCGACGAACTCGGCGGCAGCGAGGACGCGACGTTTCTCATGCGAAAAGTGCAGGAAAACGGCGGGACCGCCTGCTACGTCGGCGTCGGCACCGACCACCCCGGCGGCCACCACACGGCGACGTTCGATGTCGACGAGGAGAGTATCGGCCACGGGATCGACGTGCTGACGGGGGCGATCGAGCGGATCGGTTGCGAGCGCCCCTGATCGGGACGGTCGACCGGTTGTCGGCCGCTCAGTTATCCATCACGACCTCGAGGTCAAAGGGTGCGTCGGCGGGAGCCGACTCGGGCTCGAGGTAGCCGACGGCGAATGCGGTGTAGACGTTCCCGGCCTCGGGTGCCACGTCGAAGGTCGCGACCACGTCCCCGTCGTTGTTCTCCGTCGCCGGCCGGACCTCGAGCGTGTACTCGCCGCCCGGCACCTCGGTCGTCGCCGCGTCGCCGAATTCCGCGCCCTCGAACAGCACCGTCTCGCCGTCGCCGACCGTCACGTCGACCGCGGGGGCGTCCGGCGAGGCGTGGACGAGGCGAACCCGCGCAGTGTCGCCGGGGTCGCTGATGTCGTCCTCGAGGACCGCCGGTGCGAAGGGCTGGTTCTCCTCGCTCAGTTCACCCAGTGCCGCGACGGTGAATGCTCCTTCTGCGATCTCGAGTTCCTCGTCGAACACGACGGTGTCGGCATCGCCCGCAGCGGTGATCATCACCTCGTAGGTGCCCGGCTCGAGTTCGAGGTAGTCGCTCACCGCGCGGTAGGGAACGTCCTCGAGAACGGCGTCGCCGTCCACGTAGACGTCGACGTTCGGCGCGTCGGGCGAGAGGTGTGCGACGCGGACGTTCGCGCCCTCGTTCACCGTCTCGTCGTCGGTCTCGGAGTCGTCGTTCATCCCGTCATCACTCGTTCCGTCGTCCGACCCGTCGTCGCTCATCTCGGTGCCGTCGTCACCATCACCGCCCATGCAGCCGGCAAGCGCGATTCCGCCTGCGGTTCCGATCAGTGTCAGTGCGCGTCGGCGTGTGTGGTTCTGTACCATCACGACTGGTTACTTGAGGGACAGGAAAGTCGAAATCCCCTAACAGAGTAGGGATATAATCTCAAAATCTGATATTCGAAGCCATGGTAGAGTCACAAAACTGCTGTCCCTGTGGGCCGAACCGGCTCACTCGAGCGGCAGTGGCCGGGAGCGGGCTCCGAGCAACGCGAGGAGCCTGCGACCCGGGGGAGGGCAGGCGGTTCACCGATACCGACCGCGAGCGACCGCAGGGAGCGAGCGGGCCGACGACTGACTCGGAGTGAACAGCGTGAACGGAGAGGAAGGAGGAGTGCTTTTGATCGACCTTTTACCGAGGGACATCGCGCTGTGCGGCAGCTACGCTGCCGTCAGCGCGACAGACCGCAGAGTAAAAGGTCGGTGCTAGTACTTCGGCTCCGCCCCAGTCGTCTCGTAAACCTTCTCCATGAGTTCGTCGCGTCGATCCTGCCAGCCTGCGAGCCCTGCGGGACTGGTCGGATAGTTCTCGTAGTGGGTGAGCAGTTCGTCGGCGCGGCGCTTGGTCTGGTAGAGGTTCCAGATGGTTCCCCAGTGACCGCGACTCTTGACCAGGGCCTCGAGTTTGAGTTTGAGCCCGATATCCGTACTGCCGGAGTACAGCGCCTCGGCGAGCTTGTCGCCGGGCATCGCGGCGAGTAAGCCCATCAGGTCGTCGACGTCGACGGCTGTCGAGAGGATGTTGTAGACGTCCAGTGCGGCATAGCGCGCGCCGAAGTGGTCCATCACCTTCTCGTTGTACGCCCAGAAGGTGTCCTCGCTGTAGTCGCCGGTCTCGAGGGCCTCGATGGCCTGTTCGGCGGCGTACTTGCCGCCGTAGGCGGCCCCGGCGATACCGCCGCCCGTGGTCGGGTTGACGTGACCGGCGGCGTCGCCGATGGCCATGTAGCCCGGATGGACGGCGGAGTCGTAGGGTCGTCGAGTGGGGAGCGCGGCGCCGAGTTTGTCCTCGACTTCGGCACCCTCGAACTCGGGGCGGTTCTCGAGGTCGCGTTTGAGGTCGTCGACCAGTTGCATGGGCTCCTCGGTCATCTGGAAGCCCAGGCCGGCGTTGATCTCGGTGTCGGTCCGCGGGAAGTACCAGAGGTAGCCTGCCGCGC
Organism: Natrinema sp. H-ect4; assembly: GCF_041894845.1. Taxonomy (NCBI): domain Archaea; kingdom Methanobacteriati; phylum Methanobacteriota; class Halobacteria; order Halobacteriales; family Natrialbaceae; genus Natrinema; species Natrinema sp. H-ect4. The sequence continues at coordinate 31,578 of NZ_JBHDYC010000025.1, read as the reverse complement.
GTTCGGTGGGCTTGAAGACGAGCGCGTCGTCCCACTCGACTGGTTCCTCGACGTGAACGATCTCGCGGTAGGCCGAACAGAAGTGGCTGTAGTTGACGTTCGTGTCGAACGTGGAGTCTGAAAAGTCGACGTTGTCCTGCAACACCGACAGCGAGCCCGCGGCGTCGATGACGATATCGGATTCGTACTCGAGGGGCTCGCCTTTGCGGATCGTCTCGACGCCCGTGACGCGGCCGTCATCATCCTGGACGACGTTTTTGACGACGGTATCGTAGTGGAAGTCGACGCCGGTGTCTTCGGCGCCGTCGATGATCCGCCGGCCGTACTCCCAGCGGTCGATGACGGCGAGCTCGCCGGGCACCGGAATCTCGAGGACGGTGTCCTCCTGGGGAATCTCGAAGCGGCCGTGATCGACGCCGGTGTTGGTGAAGGCCGGCTCGAGTTTCGATTTCGGAATCGCCTCGGGGAAGGCGTCGGCACCCTTCAGCGCGTCCCCGCAGGCGATGTGGCCGGCTTCGGTCTCGGATTTTCGCTCGAGGATGACGACGTCGTACCCCTCCCGTGCGATGGTCGCTGCGGCGTAGCACCCTGCAGTGCCGGCTCCGACGACGAGCGCGTCCGGCGACTGCGTTCCCGTCGTCGTGGTCGCGGCCGACTGTTCCTGCGTACTCATACCAACACTGTGAACACCGCGGTAAGAAAACGTTTTATGTGTGAATTGTCGGATCAGCGGGGTCGAAACCGAGCGACGACGGGTCGGTTTCAGCTCGACCGTTTGCGCCGAGTTCATCCGGGCGAGCGAGTGTCGGTGATCGATTCCTGCCGTCCCCATCACGACAGCGGGGAGTAAAGAGTTTTAGTGCGGTCTTTCGTAGCGGCCTGTATGACAGCGTACACGATCGAGTTCGTCGGGACGGGCGAGACGATCACCTGTACCGACAAGGAGACGATCCTGAGTCGGTGTCTCGAGGAGGGCATCGCCCAAGAGTACTCCTGCCGAGTCGGGATGTGTCTGGCCTGTTCGGCCGAAATTCTCGAGGGCGAGGTCACTCAACCCGCCGCCCGCGGGCTGACCGAGGAGGAGGCGGAGAACTACGCGCTGACCTGCATGGCGCGTCCGCAATCGGATCTGAAACTCGATCGCGGCAAGTACCCGCCGAGCATCGAGGGTGACCTCGGGGCCGGTGGCACGAACGACGGCGCGGTCGCCGACGACTGAACGCGCCGCCGTCCGTATCGCCGCTCGTTTCTTCGGCCCGTCGCATCGTTTCCGCCGCAGTCGCTGTCAGCTACGCCGCGGTCGCCGTCAACCGGCAACCGCGCAGTTGTTCGGTCCGAGCTCGAGTTCGAACACCGTCTCCCCATCGACGTCCTCGAGGCCGAGATTCACCGCCACGATCCGCTCGTGATTCGGTGGCCGCGGCGGGAGATCGTTCGTCGCGTGGGCGACGAACTCGGCTTCGTCCATCGAGAGCGCCGCGAGGCGGTCTGATAGGGTCTCGAGTCGCGCGGTATACGTCCCGTCAGCCCGCGGCTCGGCGGCGTCGCTGTAGTGGCCCGGCGCGACCGTCGCCGGGTCGGGAAACTCCAAGAGACGCTGCTGGAGGGACTCGTACAGTCGTCCAGCGGCAGCGGCCGCGCCGTCGTCCCCGCGCTCGAGGTCCGGCCGGCCGACCCCCTCGAGAAAGAGCGTGTCGCCAGTGAACAGGAGGTCATCCAGACGGTACGAGAGCGATTCGGTCGTGTGACCGGGCGTCGCCACGGCGGTCAGCGTCGCGTTGCCGACCCGCAACTCGTCGCCGTCCTGCCGAGCGTGCGAGGCAGGGCTCGCGGAACTGTGTTCCGCGGCGTCGCCGATCGTCGTCGCGTCGAACGCCAGCCCGCGGTCGGTCGCGCCTTCGGGGACGACCGCTTCGGCGTCCGTCCGTTCCGTGAGGGCTCGAACGCCGCTGACGTGATCGGCGTGGACGTGCGTGTCGATCGCGTACTCGATCGTCGCGTTCCGATCGTCTGCGGCGTCGACGTACCTGTCGGCGAACGCTCGAAGCGGATCGATCACTGCCGCCTCGCCGTCGCTGTAGATCGCGTAGGCGAGACAGCCGCTCGAGGGTCGATCGTACTGGACGACCGTCGCAGGCGCTTCGGTCTCGAGTTCGCGAGCGACGTACAGATCCGCCCAGGCGTCCATCCCACCGGCGAGGTTGCGCGCGTCGATGCCCGCGTCTCGAAGGAGGGAGACGGCGTGCGCGCTCGCCTCACCGTGGCCGCAGACTGCGAGAATCGGCTCCGCCAGATCGGCCACGAGATCGTCCGCGCCGCCCGTTACTTCAGCCTGAATGAACTTCATGTGGGGAATGTGGACGGCCGTGACGCCCTCTCCCTCGAGGTGCCAGCGCTCGAACTCGTCGCGGTCGCGGACGTCGAGAACGGTCAGTTCGTCGCCGGATCGCAGCCGATCGGCCAGCGCGTCGGGGGTGATCGATGGCGTCTCGTCGGCCTCGTCGGCCGGTCGGTCGGCGGCGTCGCTCCGGTCGCTCATGGGACGCGATACGCGCTCGAGTCGGGTAAAGCCGTGCCACGGTGTACCAACACCGATCGCTCGCGTCGCCGCCAACGTTCAACACGCTCGATGTCGTCGTCTCGGTATGGACGCCGACGAATTCCAGCGAACGATCGAGGAATCGATGTCGGTCGAACTCGAGCGCCTCGGTTCGTCGAAGCTACTGGTCGCCCGGACCGACGCGAACCTGACGGCGGAGGCGGTTCTCGGGACGGTCGCGGACGGCGAACGTAACGCCGCGAACACCTTTGGAATGTGGGCCGACGACGAGGATCACGCGGACGCACGGAACGCGTTCACCGAGTATCGGGAGCGCGAGCGCGACCACTACGACCGGGTCGTGGCCCTCCTCGACGGCGAACACGAACCCGACGATTCGGACGCCGACCCGATGCACGACCGCCTTCGAACGCTCGAGACGACGGTGGACCGCCTCGGCGGCGTCGTTGGGCGGGCTCTGGTCGCCGACCGGACCCACCTGCAGGTGGTGAGTTTCTTCGTCAACGAGGGCGACGAACGGCGTGCCGATGTCTTTCGAGCGCTGCGATCGGAGACGGCGGCGCAGGGCGACCGGGCGCTCGAGTTGCTGGCGGACGTCTGTGAGGGAAGCGACGACTGGGACCGCGCGCGGATGGTCGCCGAGGACGTGGTCGATATCGCGTACGAGGCGTACGCGGACTCGCTGGACGATCTCGGCCTCGATCCGAAGCCGATCTGTTGAGCCGCTCCCGCGCGTCCGCCGACCGCTTGCCGTCCGGGGATACGAAAGCCATACGCACTTCGATTGAAAGATGGACCGCGACGGAACGGTGAAGAATGGACTGCCGACATCAGTGTCGGGTATGGATCGACGAGCTGCAACAGTGGGATAGTCGGCGTACGTGGTGACGACGTTCTGAGGAGCCGTCGACTCAGTCGACGAAGTCGATGTCCTCGCCTTGCGCAGGCGCTTCGGGCTGGACGGCGTCCTCGCCGTCGGGCCGGCCGTAGATCTGTGGCGATTCGACGCCAGTGACGACGATCATCGTCCGCATGCTGCCCTCGAGGCTCTCGTCGATCGAGGTCCCCCAGATAATGCGGGCGTCGGGGTCGATCCGGTCGTAGATCTCCTCGACGACGCCTTCGGCCTCTTCGATGGCCATGTCGTTGCCGCCGGTGACGTTGACGAGGGCGGAGCTCGCACCCGAAATGTCGACGTCCAGCAGCGGCGAACGGAGGGCGGTCTTGACCGAGTCCTCCGCTTTCGCCTCCGAGTCGGATTCGCCGAGCCCGATCATCGCGACGCCGCCGCGTTCCATGACGGTGCGGACGTCGGCGAAGTCGAGGTTGACGAGGCCGGGTTTCGTGATGAGTTCCGTGATGCCCTTGACGCTACGCATTAGCACCTCGTCGCTGACCTTGAACGCCTGCCGGACGGGGAGTTTCCCCACCGAGTCGAGCAGGCGGTCGTTGGGAACGACGATGACGGTGTCGCTCACGTCGCGCAGGCGCTCGAGGCCCGCTTCGGCGTTCGTCCGCCGAACTTCACCCTCGGCGGTAAACGGCGTCGTCACGATCGAAATCGTCAGCGCACCGGCCTCGCGGGCGGCCTTGGCGACGACGGGGGCGGATCCGGTCCCGGTTCCGCCGCCGAGGCCGGCCGTGACGAAGACCATGTCGGAGCCGTCGATGGCGTCGTAAATATCCTGTTGGCTCTCGAGGGCGGCCTCCTCGCCGACCTGCGGGAGCGAACCGGCTCCGCGTCCGCCCGTTTTCTCCTCCCCCATCAGGATCTTGGTGTCGGCGTCGATCTCGACGAGGTGCTGGACGTCCGTGTTGGCGGCGACGAGCTTCGCGCCGTGGATGCCCTCCTCGTGCATTCGGTTGATGGTGTTGCCGCCGGCACCGCCACAGCCGACGACCGTGATGTCGGTCTGGAGGTCCTGCAGGACGTCTTCCAGTTCGTCGTCGGTCATCGTTCCCGTCTGATGCCCGTCTTCCGGGCCGCCGTCTGCCGATCCGCCACCCTGTGGCGCGGCGTCGTCGGGGGCCGTGGCCTCCCCGTCCTCGGCCTCGTCAATCGCGTTATCGATTATGGAGTCCATTCTTGGCCATGTCTAAACAATGGAGCATAATTACCTTTCCCCTACACGTCAGACGCATGTCTGACACGTTAATTTATTATTATGTGTATGAATGAATAGGAGACGGATTCGGCGGACGGTGACTAATAACAACGTATTACTGTCGCTTTTCGCACCTATCAAGTCGGAAATCGCCGCGTCCGTTCGATCGTAACTCTCTCGGGACTGACCGTTTCCCCGTCGACGGTGACCGACTCGCCGTCGGCGAGTGCGCCGAACTTCGGTCCCTCGGGAACGCCGACCTGGTGTGCCAGCGCGGGGTCGAACGCCGTCTCCTCGGCCACGACGGCGTCGTCCTCGATCGTCACCGCATCGTATTTCTTCTCGAGTACGCCAGCCAGTTTCGCGATGATCGCCGTCCGGCGGTCGCTCGAGTCGGTGTCGTCCCCGGTTTCGCTGTCGACAGTAGTATCGGGGACCGCCGCCCGCGAACCGACGCGACTCCCGCCGTTATCCGTCGCGAAGGCGACGGTGTTCGCCGCGACGATTTCACGGACGCGATCGGGGTCGATCCCCTGGGCAGTACTCACGAGATCGGCTGGCAGCCCGATGACGGTGACCGACTCCGCGAGCCGGTCTCCGAAGCGGATCCCGTCGTCGACGGCCCCCAGTTCGGACTCGACCGCGTCGACGACCGCGAGCGGGCGGTCGTCGACCTCGCGAAGCCACGTCTCGCTCACGATGCGGCAGTCGAGGTCCGCGAGCGTCTCCTCGAGGACCGGCCACTCCCCGTCCAGCAGCGCGATGTCGGCGTTGCTGGCCTCGAAGGCCCGCTCGAGGACCGCGCGGTGGGTCGTCGGGTGATCCATCGCCTCGAGCGCCCAGTCGGCCGCGACGTGGCCGACCGCCCACGCCGTCTCGCGGACGACCCGTCCGAATCGCGGCGCGTAGTGGTTGCCGCCGAAGCCGACGACCTGTCTGGACCGATGGGGGTTGACGGTTCGTAACTCGAGGATGGCGCGCGCTACGGCGTCGGCACCGGCGGGATCATCCCACTGTTCGTCGCCGCTGCCGAGTTCCGCAAAGAGCGACGGGCAGCCCACCTCGGAGGGGCCGTGGTGCGTACACTCCATTCCAACGTCGTACCGCTCGGGGGCGTATTCGTCGAACGCCTCGAGCAGCCGATTCAGCGCGTTCGGCGCGGCCTCGGCCAGCGCGTCGGACTCGCCGCCGAACTCGGCCGGGCCGAAGTTGCCCGTGAAGTGGCCCGTCAGTAGCGCGCCGGTGTCCCCCGAATGCCGGGAGGCGAAGACGAGCAGGTCCGGGTCGCAGTCGAAGGCGTCGGCGGGGCGCTCGAGGTCGATGTGTAACTCGTCGAACGAGCGGAGTTCGGCCCCGTCGGTCCGGTAGTAGGTGCCGCCGCCGTCGGCCGCCGGGAGGTCGTCGTCGGTCAGTTCCGTCCAGTCGGCGCGCTCGCGGAGCTGCCGGCAGATATGCTCCGAGGCGCGGTCAGCACGGCTTTCGACGATCGCGATCACGGGAGAGCGTCGGTGCCGGGCCGACGAATAGCCTGCGCTTTCGACGGCGGTGATACTACCGATCGACCATTCCCCGCAGGAACGGTGCGGTCGAATCGGTTCGTCCGGACATGCCACTTACCATCGGTCGATTACTATCCGAAGTATAGTCAGATACCCGTTTGACGCCAGAATTTCGCTACCAGAGAGAGTGTACAAATCCCAATTCCGAGAAATCCGATCGTTTCACCCCAACTCGGGAATATAAGATCGAACTGGAGTGTAAATATGGCAAATAGTAGTACTGCAATTCCATACAGCATTATCAGATCAATGGTTTCCATGTGTAATTGATACTTCGTATTGGATTAATTTTTAAATGGCATTATATTCAAACTATTTGGTGTGTTCTTCCTCTACTCGCTTTTGGTACGGTATCACCAGATCTCGAACGCGTATCAGACACCGGCAATCGGGCCGAGGCCGGGGTAACAAGATGATAAACCGAGCCCCGATCGGCCGATCACTCCACCAGACTGTTACTGACACCGGACTGTCGGCGTCGTCTCCGCCAGCGATACCGGAGCCGCGGAAATACCCGTAGCATCGGCTACCCGTAGCTTTTCGTGTGTAGCGGTAACATATAACGTAGATGGGTTGGTCGATCAATGACCGAGAACACGTCGAACGAACCGGTCCACACCGAAGCTGATATGAAGTCGCCCTATTTCGATCTCGATATCGCCGATTTGAGTTCGCTCGCCGGTGATTGCGCTATCGTACCGTTTGACGCCGACGGACGCGTCGCCGCGTGGAACGCGGGTGCGCGTCGCCTCACGGGGTACGAGGGGGAGACGATCGTCGGCTCCCACTATCGGACCGTCTTCCCGCCGGACGATCGCGACGACGGACGGCCGGAGCGGCTGCTCGAGCGAGCGAGAGCCGACGGAACCGCCGAGACTGACGGGTGGCGCGTCCGGAGCGACGGGAGCCGGTTCTGGGCTCGCGAGGTGATCGCGGCGGTCCGGGAGGGTGACGAGGTCGGCGTCCCCGCCGACCGTTCGGACGCCGACCTAGGGGGGTACGTCTGGTTCGTCCACGACCGAACCGAGGAGCACGAGCAGATTCGAGCGCTCCGCGAGGAGAAGGCCTTCGCCGAACACGTCTTCGAGGCGCAACCGGACATCGTCTACGCGTTCGACGCGACGGGCAATCACCTCGAGTGGAACGATCAGTTGCCGGCGGTGACGGGCTACACCGAGTCGGAACTGTCCGAGATGGCCCCGCTCGAATTCATCGCACCGGACGACCGGGACCGAATCGCCGCGGCGATTCAGCGCGTTCTCGAGGAGGACGAGTACGTGACCGCCGAAGCGGACCTCCTGACGAAGGACGGCCGTCGCATCCCCTACGAGTTTAACAGCGCCCGAATCACCGACGACGACGGCACCGTGCTCGGCTTTACCGGGACCGGCCGCGACAGCAGCGAGCGCAAGGCCCGTGAGCGCGCGCTTCGCGAGGAGAAAGCGTTCACGGAGAGCATCCTCGAAGCGCAGCCAGACGTTCTCTACGCGTACGATTCCGAGGGGAAACTGATCCAGTGGAACGACCAGTTCGAACGCGAGACCGGCTACGACTCGGACGAACTCTCCGGTATGAACCCGCTTCAGTTTATCGCGCCGGAGGATCGGGCCCACATTCGCGACGCGGTCGATCGAATCCTCGAGGAGGGAGAGCGCGTCACCGCCGAGGGGCACGTCATGACGAGTGACGGCCGACGAATCCCCTACGAGTTCAATAGCGCCCGGATCACCGACGACGACGGTACCGTGCTCGGCTTCACCGGCGTCGGCCGAGATATTCGAGAGCGCAAGGCCCGCGAGCGCGAACTCGAGCGCCTGGAGCGACTCAATGCGGTTATTCGGACGATCGACGAGACGATGGTCGCCGCGGAAACTCGCGACGAGATCGAAACCGCGATCGTTCGGGAGTTCGCGTCGGCCGACGCCTACCGGTTCGCAGTCATCGGCCGAGTCGGTACCGCGGTGACGACCGACGGGGACGCGTGGGAGCCCGTGGCCTGGGCAGGAATCGACGACCAGTCTGCGCCCGTTCTCTCGTCGTTCGTCGACCCGCCGACTGATGCGGACGGCGCGTCGGTGCTCGAAACCCGCACAGTCCAGCGGTATCGGTCCCTCAGTGAGAGCCCGATCGAGACGTGGCGACACCACGCCGACGAGGAGGAGTACGGTTCCGTCGCCGTCGTCCCGGTCGTCGCGAGCGATCGGTCCCTCGGCGCGCTCGTGATCGCCGCGGACGAGCCGTCGGCCTTCGCCGACCAGGAGCGGGAGGTGCTCCAGGAGTTCGGGGGGACGGTCGGCCACGCGATCAACGCGATGATGCTTCGCCGACTCCTCTATCAGGACACCGTCATCGAACTCGAGTTCGAGTCGACCGATCGGGGCGATGCCTGTATCAGACTCTCGGACGAACTCGGTTGTACGCTGTCGATCGACCACGTGTTGCCGCTGACTGACGGAGTGTTCGTCTACTACACCACCGTGTCCGACGCCGATCCCGAACGCGTTCGCGAGGTCGCTCGCGACGACGACGCGTTCGCGGAACTGCGGCTCATCGACGCCGACGACGAGAGCTACTGGGAGTGTGTCGTCCGCGGATCGACGATCACCGATCACCTCGCGGACTACGGCGCACGACTGCAGTCGCAAACGATCCGCGACGGTGTCGCCGATATGACGGTCCAGGTCAGCCCCAATGCGGACCTTCGCGAACTCGTCAATCGGATCACGTCGACGTACCCCGACAGTCGACTCCGCTCGAAGCAAACCGTCGAGCGACCGGTCGAGACGCGCGGCGACTTCCGGCGAACCGTCGAGTCGATGCTAACCGACAAACAGCGCACGGCTCTCGAGGCGGCCTACCACGGTGGCTACTTCGTGTGGCCGACGCGAAACAGCGATGCGTCCGAGGTCGCGGATCGACTCGGCATCGCCCGACAGACCTTCCACCAGCACCTCAGAGTCGCACAGGCGAAACTCCTCTCGGCGTATTTCGACGCGACCGACTGACGACCACTGCCGGATACCAGAGCATGCTGGTACACTCCTTTCCCCCGCCCGTTGCCTCTATCGGGCAATGAGTTCACCCCCATCCGCCGAACTGACGACGGCGCTGGACGTCCTCGCAGCGCCGCGACGGCGATACCTGCTCGCGACGCTACTCGAGCGCGAGGATACGACTTCGGTCGACCGCTCGTCGGCGTCGAGCCGGTTGTCGATGGAGCGACTCGCGATCGATATCACGACCGTGGAACACGACTGTCCGATCGTCTCCAACGAGCAGTACGAGCGCGTCCACACGGACCTGATCCACGCCCACGTTCCGCGGCTCGTCGACGCCGGACTCGTGATCCGACGCACCGACGGTGGCGAAACGACTGTCGCTCTCGCGGAGCACCCCATCTTCGAGTCCGAGTGGGTCCGTTCCCTCCTCGCCGATCCGACCGGCGAAACGCTTCCCGTCGACGAGACGACGGTCAACCGGACCCTCGAGGCCCTTCGCAACCCGCGTCGCCGAACCGCCTGTGCTGTTCTCGCGGGGCGGCGCGGGACAGTCTCCGTCACCGATCTCGCCGCGGCGGTCGTCGCGCGAGAGGGCGGCGACGGGACGCGGCTCGTCGACGTCACTGAGCCCGAGTGTACCACCGTCTCGACGGCGCTCGTCCACGAGCACCTCCCGGTACTGTCCGAAGCGGGTCTCGTCGAGTACGACGCCGAGGCGACGGAGGTCGCACTCGCGACCGATGCACCGCAGTTGCGGATCGACTGGGTGGTCGAGGGGCCACTCGCCGACGTTTCGGATCTCGTCCGCCGTCCCACCCGGCGGGATCGGTGTCCCGACTCGAGCGGCGCTTCGGACGGGGCGACGGCCGAGTCGACGGCCGCGGACGCGCCGGTCCCGACGGCATCAGCAGCGAACGGCGATCGGATGCTGTGGACGCTGTCGCGGCCGCGAGCCGAACGATCCGCAGCCAGCGAATCGTCGTCTTCGCGGGAGATCACGAGCCTGCTCGGCGAGTCGTCGGTCGCGAGCGATCAGCAGGACGGACCGTCAACGTAAACTCCGAGATGCGGTCCCGCGCCCCCTCCCCCGGTCACGGAACGAGAAGGAAGATAAATCCGACGTACCCGACGATGAGGATCGCGCCGTCGATCCGCGTCAGCCGCCGGCCGTACGCCATCAGCCCGACCAGCGCGACGGTGAACGCGACCATGATCGGGAGTTCGAACTGGAGCGTCGACGGTCGGACCTCGATCGGTGTGATCAGCGCAACGACTCCCAGCACCGCGAGGACGTTGTAGATGTTCGAGCCGACGACGTTGCCCACGGCGAAGGCCGTTTTGCCACGGACCGCGCCCACGACCGAGGCCGCCAGTTCCGGGAGCGACGTGCCGAGGGCGAGCACCGTCAGACCGATGACGAGATCCGAGACGCCGAGCGCCGACAGCAGGCTCGTCCCGCCGGCGACGAGCCACCGCGAACCGACGACGAGCGCGACCAGCCCACCGACGACGAGCGCGATGTCTCGCATGGACGCCCCCGACTCCGCGTCGGGTTCGTCGACCATCGGCGGAGACTCCCCACTGATGGAGTACAGGATACCCGCCGTGAACCCCGCGAGGACCAGCAGGAAGACCACCCCTTCGAGGCGACCGATCCGTCCGTTCGCGCCGAGGGCGACCAACAGGATCGCCGCGAGCACCATCACGGGAACGTGCCGCCGGAGTACCCGGTCACTGATCTGCAGCGGTTTGATCAGCGCGGAGATGCCGAGCACCAGTCCGATGTTCGCGATGTTCGAGCCGACGACCGTGCCGAGTCCGACGTCGCTCGAGACGTTCAGCGCGCCGATCGTCGAGACGAACAGTTCCGGCGCGGTCGTCGCGAACGCGATGACCGTCACGCCGACGGTCGCTGCTCGGAGCCCGATCCCCAGCGCTAGCCGCCCCGCGCCCGCGACCAGCAACTCTGCACCACCATAGAGCGCGACGATCCCGCCCGCCACCAAGAGGAGATCGAGCGGGGTTCCGGAGAGCATGGCACCGGCTACTCGAGAGGGGTGTAAAAACGACGCGAAACGGACCGTCGTTCGTATATCTAGCGAGGCCGAACGCGGTGGAAGCCAGACCGGTTATGGTCCTGCCGCGTCGAGTGACAGGAAACGATGGCTATGGACGTTTACGGTTTACTCGGCAATCCAGTCGGTCACTCGCTGTCGCCGCCGATGCACGAGGCCGCGTACGACGAACTCGGGCTCGAGGCGCGCTACGTAACCTTCGAGCCCGACGAAGACGATATCGACGACGCGATCCAGGGGGCCGACGCGCTCGGGATCGCTGGACTGAACGTGACGATCCCGTTCAAACAGGACGCCCTCGAGATCGTCGCCCCCGAGGATCTGGCGACCCGGATCGGCGCGGTCAACACGATCGACTTCTCGGGTTCGGGCCCGCCGACGGGGTACAACACCGATGCCGTCGGCACGCTGCGCGCGTTGCGCGCTCACGACGCTCAGATTGAGGGTGCGCGAGCGGTCGTTGTCGGCGCCGGCGGTGCCGGCCGAGCGGCCTCCTTCGGTCTCGCCGACGCCGGCGCGACGGTCGCGATCGCCAACCGAACCGAGTCGACGGCCCGCGACCTCGCGGCCGAGGTGCCCCGCGCGACCGACCACGGACTCGGCGAACTCGACAAACTCGTGGCCGACGCCGACGTGCTGGTCAACGCTACGAGCGTCGGAATGGAATCGACCGAGACGCCGGTCCCCGCGGACGCGCTCCACGACGAGTTAACCGTCCTCGATGCGGTCTACACCCCGATCGAAACGCGGCTCCTGCGCGATGCGGCCGCCGCCGGGGCGACGACCATCGACGGCGCGTGGATGTTGCTCTATCAGGGCGTCGAGGCGTTCGAGATCTGGACGGGCCGGGACGCACCTGTCGATGTGATGAACAGCGCGCTTCGATCGCGACTGTGAGCCGACGCGGTGTCTGCGGCCGCTGGTGTGTCAGTATCAGGCGAATTTAAGTGGTGGAACCGTCTACGACGAGATAATGGCAATCCTCCAGAAACTGAAGTCCCTGTTGGGGTTAGACGAGTCGGAGTCGGAGCGCGGGGGCACTCGAGAGGTCGGAGTAACGGTCGAACGGGAAGGGACGGCGGACGACGGGACTGCCGGCGACGCAGATCGAGACGAAACGGTCGACGACGCGAGTGTCGAGCCGACGCAGTCGGCTGCAACCGGCTTGCAGAGGGACGACTCGACGGAATCGACGGCGGCGGAGTCGGCCGACACGAGTGACGAATCGCCCGTCGAAGAGGCCGAACCCGACGTAGCGACGGAACCCGAGCCTGACACAGAGACCGCCGACAGCGAGCTGACACCCGAATCGGCCGCGGCAGCCGAGGCCGAGGCTGACACGGGGGACGCCGAATCCGAGACGGTCGACGACATCGAATCCGAACCGGAGTCAGTGGGTGAGTCGGAATCAGAGGCCGAATCCGAACCCGAACCCGAACCGGAAACGGACGCCGAACTCGAAGAGACCAACCCGGAACCCGTCGTCGAGATCAAGGGAATCGGTCCGGCCTATGCCGACCGCCTCGCCGGCGCGGGCGTCGACACGATCGGCGAACTCGCCGTCGCCGACGCCGCCGAACTGGCCGAACAGACCGACATCTCCGAGACGCGCATCCAGGGCTGGATCGATCGCGCCGAAGTCAGATAACGGACGACACGCCGCCCGTTACATCTCCCCCTCTCCCCCCTTTCTCTCTCTTCTTCGAACCGCGCATCTCCGCGTCAATTTCGACCGTTCGCGGCGTCAGTTTCCGGCGCTATTCTGTGCCCCGAAACCGCAAGATGATTACCCCAGCCCTCCTCTCGGGGGACATGAGCGATCCGCGCGTCGTGACGACGCTCGATTCGTTTCGCGCCGCCGCTCGCGACCGCGAACGCGGTGGGGCGGAGACGGACCGCGCCGCGCCGCCGACGCCCGCCGGACGCCGCGTCCCCGTCGAGGCCCGCGTGTCCGTCGCCGATCCGTTTCTCGCCTACCGGCGAGCACGCGACGGTGACGGCTCCGCCTTCCTCGAGACGACCGGCGGCCAGCCCGGCTGGGGGTACTTCGGCGTCGATCCCGTCGACCGGCTGACCGTCGGTCCCGACGCCGTGACGCGAACCCGCGACTCGGAGCAGTCGCCGACGCTCGCCGCACTCGAGGGCCTGCTCGCGAGCGATCGGCTCGCCCGCGGAAACTGCGACGTGCCCGTCCCCTGCGGGGCCGTCGGCTGGCTCTCTTACGACGTGGCCCGCGAACTCGAGACCCTGCCAGACGCTGCTGTCGACGACCGAGGGCTCCCCCGTCTCGAGGTCGCGGTCTACGATCGGTTCGCGGCCTGGGAGGAGCCCACCGATGGCGATGTAACGTTGCGGATCACGGCCTGTCCGCGGATCGGCGATCCCGACTCCGACTCCGACTTCGACCTCGAGAGCGAGGTGGAACCGACCGATGCCGTCCTCGAGGCGGCCTACGAGCGCGGCCGCGACCGAGCGCTCGAACTCGCCGAGGCCGTCCGCGACGGCGATCCCGGAATCGGGGAGCCACCCGTCTCGAGCCCGGAAGCGACGTTCGAGAGCGACTGCGGTCGGGAGGCATTCGCCGATCGCGTGCGGCGGGTCAAAGAGTACGTCCGCGAGGGCGACACCTTTCAGACGAACGTCTCCCAGCGGCTGGTCGCGCCCGCCGCGGTCCACCCCGTCGCTGCCTACGACGCCCTGCGGCGGGTCAATCCGGCACCCTACTCCTGTCTGCTCGAGTTCCGGGCGGCCGACCTGGTGAGCGCGAGTCCCGAGTTGGTACTTGAGCGCGAGGGCGAGTTCGTCCGAACGGAGCCCATCGCCGGCACCCGGCCGCGCGGCGAGACGCCCGAGGAAGACGGCGCGCTCGCGGACGACCTGCTCGCCGACGAGAAGGAACGCGCCGAACACGCCATGTTGGTCGACCTCGAGCGCAACGACCTCGGGAAGGTCTGTGCGTACGGCTCCGTCGCGGTCGAGGAGTACCGTCGGATCGACCGCTACGCCGAGGTGATGCACCTCGTTTCGAACGTGACCGGCCGGTTGCGTGACGACGAAACGCTGGCCGACGCCATCGGGGCGGTCTTCCCGGGCGGGACGATCACCGGCGCGCCAAAACCGCGGACGATGGAGATCATCGACGAACTCGAGACGACTCGGCGCGGACCTTACACGGGCAGCGTCGGCATCTTCGGCTTCGACGGGCGGGCCACGCTCAATATCGTCATCCGGACGCTGGTCCGCCACGCCGAGGAGTATCACCTGCGGGTCGGCGCGGGGATCGTCCACGACTCCGACCCGGTTCGGGAGTACGACGAGACCCTCGACAAGGCCCGCGCGCTCATCACGGCGGTCGACGAGGCGTTAGGCGAGCGGGCCGAACTGGGACTCGAGGGGAGCGGCGAACCGAACTCGGAGCGGACCGGCGGCGGTGAGTCGGATGAGTGAGGCACCCACTCGGATCCTGGTCATCGACAACTACGATTCGTTCGCGTACAATCTCGTCCAGTACGTGGGCGAAATAGCGGACGAGGTGACCGTCCGGCGCAACGATGCGATCGATCTCGCGGGCGTCCGCGACCTCGAGCCGACCGGCATCGTCGTTTCGCCGGGGCCGGGAACCCCGCGGGACGCCGGCGTCTCGATCCCGCTGTTCGCCGAGACCGGGTACCCGATTCTGGGCGTCTGTCTCGGGCATCAGGCGCTGTGTGCGGCACACGGTGCGCCGGTCGTCCGCGCTCCCGACGTCGTCCACGGGAAACCGTCGACGATCACCCACGACGGCACGGTACTCTTCGACGGACTCCCGTCGACGTTTCAGGTCGGTCGCTACCACTCGCTGGCGGTCGAGCGCGACGACCTTCCGGCCCCACTTGAGGAAACCGCTCGAACGGCCGACGAGCGCGGCGTCTTGATGGCGGTTCGCCACCGGGAACAGCCCCATCTCGGCGTGCAGTTTCACCCCGAGAGCATCCTGACGCGAGCGCAGTCCGACGCGGCGACGAAATCGGACGGCAACGGACGCGTAGACGAGCGGAGCGGAACCGGCGGGCACGGGACCGACATCTCTCTCGCACTCGGCAAACGGATGATCGAGAATTTCTGTCGATTCGCCGCGTCGACTGAGCGGAACGCGGAGGTCACGGATGAGTGACGACCGCACCTACCACGTCGACGGCGACCTCGTCCCTGCCCGCGAGGCGACCGTCAGCGTCGACGACCGGGGCTTTCGGTACGGGGACGCCGCCTTCGAGACGCTGCGGGCCTACGGCGGGACGGTCTTCGCGTGGGACGCCCACGTCGAGCGCCTCGAGCGAACCTGCGAGGCCCTCGCGCTCGAGCACGGGCTCGCCGCTGCCGACCTCCGGGCGCGGATCGACGAGACGCTGGCGGCCAACGACCTCGCGGACGCCTACGTCCGGCTGTCGATCACCCGCGGCGTCCAGCCGGGGAAGCTCACGCCCGATCCCGAGGTCGATCCGACCGTCGTCGTCTACGTCAAACCCCTCCCGCGGGGCGGGCTCGAGGGCGAACCCGTCTGGGACGGCCCGGCGACGGTCGAGACGGTCGAAACGCGGCGGGTTCCCGACGAGGCGATTCCGGCCGCGGCGAAGACCCACAACTATCTGAACGGGATTCTCGCACGTGCGGAACTCGAGGATGGGGCCGACGAGGCGCTCATGTGCGACCTCGAGGGCCGCGTCTCCGAGGGCGCGACGAGCAACCTGTTTTTCGTCCGCGACGGCGAACTTTTCACGCCGACGACCGACGGGCCGGTTCTGCCGGGGATCACTCGAGAGATCGTTCTCGAACTGGCCGCCGAAGACGGAACTCCGACTCGAGAGGGACGATACGAACTCGCGGACGTGCTCGAGGCGGACGAAGCGTTTCTCACGAATCGCACCTGGGAACTGCGGCCGATCGCGACGCTCGACGGGCGGGATATCGGTGGCGGTCCCATAACAGAGCGGCT
Source organism: Natrinema sp. H-ect4 (assembly GCF_041894845.1). Taxonomy (NCBI): domain Archaea; kingdom Methanobacteriati; phylum Methanobacteriota; class Halobacteria; order Halobacteriales; family Natrialbaceae; genus Natrinema; species Natrinema sp. H-ect4. The sequence goes on along the minus strand of NZ_JBHDYC010000025.1, from coordinate 15,308 downwards.
CTCGCGGTTGTACGACGAGCGCGTCGAGCGCCTGTGTTACGAGTGACGGACTCGAGAAGACCGGGGTCCGTCTCGCAAACGCAGCCGTTCCCGTCAGCGCTCGGGTTCGACAGCCGTTCTATCCGCCCCATCTGATGTGGTCGGTGCGTCGACTAGTTCGCGTTCCGTCCCCGACAGCTCGAGGGCGAACTCGCTCCCGAACGCCGACGCCGGCGTCTGGAAGCCCGCGGGAATCCGCTTGCCGCCCTCGAGGACCCGTTCGGCGGCCGTCACCGCGGACTCGGCAGTCAGTGCGTAGGGATTCGGCGTTCGGAGGCGGGCCCGCGCCCGCCGACCCGTGGAAGTGTCGGTGACCTCGCCCCAGACGACGGCGCTGCCGGCTGCGAGTTGTTGTTCGTCGGGGCCGTCGAGGCGGGCGTCGATCAGCCGCTTCAGCAGTCCCTCGACGCGCCGGCGCTCGAGGAGCCATCCCAGCGAATCGACGGCCGACAATCCCCTCGTCGCCCACGACGGCGCGGCGGCGTAGACCTCGATCGACTCGATACCGGTGGTGTGGGCCGCGGTGACGACGTCACCCCACGGAATCGTGACGGCATGTTCGGGCCCGTCACCGAAATCTATCTCGCGCGTCCGGAAGGCGGTCGGCACCCGAATGAGTCGCCCGTTCCGGCGCACGACGCCGCCGTTACCGAGGTGCTCTACGAGCGTTTTTGCGGTACCCCGTGAGAGTCCGCTGGCGCCCTTGATTCCAAGCCGCAACTCGTCGGCCTCGGGGAGTTGCTCCGCGAGAACGGCAGCCAGACAGTCCGACGGCACGACGTCGAAGCCGACGCCGGGCAAGAGAGTACAGCCCGCATCTCGAGCTGGGGCGTCGCGCTGGCGGAGACACTCGAACACCGAGAACTCGCCCGTGATATCCAGATAGTCCGTGTTCGTCTCGAGGCAGGCCGAAACCAGCGCCTCGGCGGTGTCGACGAACGGGCCCGCACAGTTCAGGACGGCGTCGAAACTCCCGAGATGTGCGGCCGGATCGCCCGACTCGAGGTCGAACGTCCGCCCCTCGACACCGAGTTCGTCACTCTGTTCGGCGACCGCGCGACCGTCGCGGCCGGCGACGACGGGTGAGCCGCCGCGCGCGACGGCTTCACGTGCGATTAACCGTCCCGTGTAGCCGTAGGAGCCGTAGATGAGAAGGGAGTCCATAGGCGCCGTTCGTCGGAGAGGGGGTTAAATCTCAGTCAGACATGTGCCACTCAGTGTCGTAACGTTCAGGACCACCGACCGGTAACGGACGCGGTAATGGACGCAGGACGGATCACGGCGCTGTCGGATGTGCCCGACGATTCGACGGTTTGCTTTCGCGTGACCGACGAGTCGGGCGAGAAACGGGAAGCGATTCTCGTCACGAACGGCGTCGCAGTGACGGACGGCGGGGAACGCGCCGAGGACACGACGGACGACGAGTCGGTCGCCTGCTGGCTGAACTACTGCCAGCACCTCACCCACATCAAACTGGACAAAGGGTCGGGCGCACCGATGCGAGACGGGGAACTCATCTGTGCAAACCACGGCGCGTACTTCGAGGCCGACTCCGGCCACTGTACTTACGGTCCCTGCGAGGGCGCCTATCTCACCGATCTCTCAGTTACCGTCTCCGAGGGCGACGTCTACCTGACCGACGAGGACTACGAGTTCGTCGGTCTCGGCCCGATAGAAAGCGACGACCTCGACCGGGCCTCGAGTTCGAACGTCGAGTTCTAGTCGTCGTTCTCGTCGACCGATGACGGGAGTCGGGGGACGATCGAATATCGTAGCCACTGAACGTCACTGCACACCTGATCGCACGATTGCGTTGCGATCAGTGTGTAACTCGTTTCAGTGGCTACTATCGGTGGCGTGAAATCGGATAGCTCCGGGTAACCGACTGTGTGCTGGCTATCGGGGGTTCTAAGAGAGCCCGTTCGGAGTGACCAGATCCCGTTCCTGATCGTACTCGAGCAGGCCGGCGTCGACCAGCCGTGGGAGGTGATCGTGGTAGAGCGAGAGATAGACTTTCTGGACCTGTTCAGCGGGAATGTCCGCCACGTTGTGTCCCGTTTCGCGGATCGCCACCTCCTCGGCCGCGTCCGGCAGCGTCAGTTCCTCGCCGTAGGTGTGCAGGACTGACAGGAGGAGTCGCCGACGCTGATCGGCGAGGAGTGCGAACGCGTCGTCGAGCGTTTCGGCCGATGCGTCGGGTGCGTCGTCTTCGTCGAGCCAGTCGAACGCTGCCCGTACGAACTCGATGGAATCTCGCTCCGGGGGGGATCTGGAAGTCATGTGTGCTCCGTGCTGTGCCGTTCTCGGGCGAACGTGGCGGAAACCGACCGATAGACGTTTCATCGGCCCGTGACGCCACCGTTCGCTCGAGGGTTCCTATCGGGTTCTCGCCTGCACCCTAAATATTAGTGTCGAATCCGGCTGACAATTGTCACTATCACTGGACAATCGGGAGCCGGTGACAGTCGGGGACCTCACTCGATCGTGAACGTCGGCTCGTCGATGGACTCGCTCTTGCAGTCGGGACACCGCGAGGGCAGGTTCAGGAGGTCGTCGTAGTCGTCGAACCCGCAGTCTCGACATGTTGGCGGCGCGACGAGCAGCTGTTCACCCGTCCCGTCGACCGACTTGGAAACGTGTTCGACGTGGCGGATTATCGCGTGGGGCGTCAGATCGAGCCGAACGGCCAGCTCGCTGGGCGTCGCCGGCTCCTCGCGGAGCGCGTCGGCGAGTTTCTGCCGCGTCGTTTCGTCGGCCTCGCGCATACGTTTGCTCACGGCGCTCGCGCTTTTATACCATCGGACGAGAGTCGCCCACGCTCGGTCCCGAGACCGGTCCAGATCTTATGAAAGGGCAAGTGACTTAGACCCCGCAGGTGAACACCGCCCCATGAAGGCCGTCGTCCTTGCAGGCGGGTACGCGACGCGAATGTGGCCGATTACCAAACATCGGCCGAAGATGTTCCTCCCGATCGGCGAGTCGACCGTCATCGATCGCATCTTCGCTGAACTCGAGGCGGACGACCGGATCGACGAGGTCTATGTCAGCACCAACCAGCGCTTCGCCCCCGACTTCGAGGCCCACCTCGCGGACAGCGAGTTCGACAAGCCCCGACTCTCGGTCGAGGAGACGACCGAGGAAGACGACAAGTTCGGCGTCGTCGGGGCGCTCGCGCAACTGATCGACCGCGAGAACGTCGACGACGATCTCCTGGTCATCGCCGGCGACAACCTGATCAGCTTCGCGGTTTCTGACTTCCTCGATTACTTCGAGGACCACGACGCCCCCACCCTCGCCGCCTACGACGTCGGCTCCCGCGAGAAAGCGAAATCCTACGGCCTGGTCGAGCTCGAGGGGGACCGCGTCGTCGACTTTCAGGAGAAACCCGACGATCCCAAGAGCACGCTCGTTTCGATCGCCTGCTACGCGTTCCCCCGCCAGTCGCTGGATCTGCTCCCGACCTACCTCGAGGACGGCAACAACCCCGACGAGCCGGGTTGGTTCGTCCAGTGGCTGCAGAATCGCGAGACCACCTACGCCTACACCTTCGAGGGCGCGTGGTACGACATCGGCACCCCCGAGAGCTATCTCGACGCCGTCTCCTGGCACCTCGACGGCGAGTCACTCGTCGCCGACTCGGTGACGCTCGAGGATACCGAGATCGGCGAGAACGTCCACGTCATGAGCGACGCCACGCTCGAGGGAACGTCCCTCGAACACACGGTGATCTTTCCGAACGCGACGGTTCGGAACGGCGATATCCGCCGCTCGATCATCGATCAGGGGACCCACCTCGAGGACCTCGACCTCGCCGGGGCGCTCATCGGCGCGCACACGACGATCACGAACGGCGCGGAGCAATAACGCTGTTTTCTGACGGACCGGCGTCGGCGATACAGCTATCAGTCCCCCGTATGATATGTGTGGTGAGACGCATGTGTCCCGACCAGGCGGTCCGGACGGTCCTCGAGGCGTACGCCGACGGCGTGCCCCACGCGGAACTCGCGCGAGACTTTCTCGAGTATCGGCGCTGGAGCGGCGACGAGCCGCTGTTGCTCGTCGCCGAGGCCGCCGCCGCGTCGACCGGTCAGGGCTTCGTTGACGGGATCAAACCGACCGTCGAACGATTTTGCGACGCGTTCGTCGCGACCGACCGAGTCGACTCGCTTTCGGCGCTGGCCGCTCTCGACCGCGAGGACGAGGCCCTCGTCGCGGCGCTGGGCGCGCAGCGAAAGCGCGAGGTCCTCCTCGAGGTCGCCCGAGCCCTCGCAGGTCGGCCGGAAGCGGACGATCTCGCGGCGCTCGTGGGGTGGGCCGCGACGGCCGACCACTACCGCTACGACGAGGACTCGATCGGCTCGATCTCCGGCGTCGGGCTCGCGACGTTTCAGTACCTGCGCCAGCTCGCCGGCGTCGATACGCCCAGACCGGATCCGACGGCCGAACGGCTGCTCGAGGCCGTCGACGCCGATCTCGAGGACTCGCCGATCGACACGTCGACGAACCGCCGGACGATCGCCTCCTGCGAGTGGCTCGCGTTCGTCTCCGACTACGGCCCCCTCGAGATCGATCGGATCGCGTGGTGGACGGCCACCGAGCCCGCGGATCGCGAGGCGATTCTCGAGGCTGCCCGCGACTAACGTCCTATTCACCGCATCCTCGAACGGTTCTCGACCGTTCGCGGTACTATTCACCGACTCGTTCAGTACGGGGTAACCACGTATCACTCCAGACTGACGATCCGGTGTGCGGTGGCGCGCGCTGTCGGCCGACCGAACGAGAGTGAGGGCGGCCGCCGATGCCGTGCGAGGGATGAGCGAACGAACGGAGTGAGTGAGTGAATCGGCTGGGGAGGGCGTGGCGATTCTCCGTTGCCACGATAGCAGGACGCTTCCTCACACGAATTTCCACAGAACTCACCGTTCCATACACCTCTCGAGTAGCACAGTTGTATTGCTGGATTGTCACTGAAGGTCCACTCGAGGGGAGCAGTCCGCTCGTCCGGCTGACTCCGTCTCGGAAAAACGGCACCATGACACGTCACGCGAGATGGTCAGACCCCCCTAGCTTTACCGGGTTCCGGACGACTGCTCGCCTATGCTCTGCACGGAACGCCGCGTTCGAACGGTGGATTCGAAGCCGTCGACGACGATGGGTCTGCTGCCCGTCGCACCCGGCTCTCCCGTGAGCGGCGACGAGACGCGACCGCCAGTGGTGGCCGCGGGTGATCTCGCGTGATCGCAGATCGTGATCGTCTCGCGTCGACCGCGGCCCGCGACGTCGCACTCGAATGCCTCGAGGCCGGGATCGAGGCCGGCCATCCGCGAACGGTCGTCCGCAACGCCGTCTCGCTCGAGAGGGAGACCCTCCGCATCGCGGACGCAACCTACGACCTCGGCGAGTACGAGGAGATCGTCGTTCTCGGCGGCGGCAACGCCGCGGCACACGTCGCCGTCGCGCTCGAGTCGATCCTGGGTGAGCTGATCGACGGCGGTGTCGTCGTCACGGACGACCCGGTGGAAACCGAGCGCGTCGCGGTTCGCGAGGGGGAACATCCCGTCCCGAGCGAGCGCGGCGTCGACGGGACGCGGGACGTGCTCGAGGCGGCCGACGCGGCGACCGAATCGACCCTCGTGCTGGCGGCGATCACCGGCGGCGGCAGCGCGCTCATGCCCGCCCCCGCGGGAGACGTCTCGCTCGAGGCCCTTCGGACGACCACCGACGCCCTGCTCGCGAGCGGGGCCGACATCGGCGAGATCAACGCGGTCCGCAAGCACCTCTCGGCGCTGAAAGGAGGTCGACTGGCTCGCCGCGCCGCGCCCGCGACGGTCGCCTCGGTAGTCCTGAGCGACGTCGTCGGGAACGACCTGAGCGTCATTGCGAGCGGCCCCGTCGCGCCCGACGCGTCGACGTTCGACGAGGCGCTCGCGGTCCTCGAGCGGTACGGGATCGACGCGCCCGAAGCCGTCGCAAAGCATCTCGAGCGCGGCGCGGCCGGCAAACTAGCTGAAACGCCGGGTCCCGACGCTCCCGTCTTCGAAACCGTCTCAAATCACGTCGTCGCCGACGGAATGACGGTGCTCGAGGCGGCTCGCGACGCCGCAGCGGAGCGCGGCTACGAGCCGCTCGTGCTCTCTTCGCGCGTTCGCGGCGAGGCCCGCGACGCCGCGACGACCCATGTCGCGATCGCGGAGGAAGTGTGGGCCACCGGCACCCCGGTCTCACCGCCGGCCGTGCTCCTCTCCGGCGGGGAGACGACGGTGACGGTCCGGGGTGACGGAACCGGCGGTCCGAACCAGGAGTTCGCGACGAGCGCGGCGCTCGAACTCGAGGAGGGAGGCGGAGACGAGGACGGAAGTGGAGACGAGGAGGGAGGCGGAGACGAGGGCGACGGCAGCGACGAAATCGGAAGCAGCGGCGGAATTACGGTCGCCGCGGTCGACACCGACGGGATCGACGGCGCGACCGACGCGGCCGGCGCGCTCGTCGACGAGACGACCGTCGAGGATACAACTACAGCGCGCGAGGCCCTCGCCGAAAACGATGTCTACCCGTATCTCGAGTCACGGAACGGATTGATTCTCACGGGGCCGACCGGGACGAACCTGAACGATCTGCGGGTGCTGGTCGTCGAGTAGCTCAGTTCCAGGGTTCCGCGTCCGCCGCGAGCGCGTCGATCACGCGGCAGGCGTTCTTTGAAAATGTGCGCCGCAGCAGATCCTCCGAGACGTCGAGAGTGAGGATTTCCATGACGGCGACGTTGGGGTGGCAGGCGGGCGCGCCGCTTCCGAAGAACACCCGGTCGGGGTGCTCGCGGAGCGCGCGCTCGAGTTGCTCGCGATACCGGACGAAACTCGTCTCGAGGTAGCAGTCGTCGTACTCGTCGAGCAGGTCGATCATCTCGCTCATCAGCGAGCGGTTCAGGGGGTGGCCGCCGAAGCGGCCGACGACGACGGGGAACGAGCGCTCGAGGAGGGTCTCGGCGAGCGTTTCGGGGGGTGCGTCGACGCCGCCGCGGACGATCACCGGGAGGTCGACGTCCTCGAGTGCCGCGAGGACGTCGTCGTCGGGATAGTCGTCGATAGCGGGGTCAAGGACGAACCCATGAAAGCGGTCGTCGTACGCGTACTTCTCGATGTCACTCGGGGACGTGTGGCGGTCCTCGCGACGACTGACGGCGTTGCGGAGTCGGCCGGTCGCGTTCCGGCCCGGCGTCTGGGAGCCGTTGATCCGGGCGACGGCCACGAACGGTCGGTCGACGCTGCGCCTGGCGACGCCGTTGTTCGGCGCGATGTAGCTCGTCCCCGATCGCGACGGGGGGTAGACGATCGATCCGGTGATCCCCGCCTGGTGCATCTCCCGCTCGAGTCGATCGGCCGTGATCGTTCGGCTCCGGGGCCCCCCGCTGCCGTCGGCCGCTGGCAGCCGCGTCGCGACGTCGACGACGCGAAACCCGTGTTCCAGCTCCAGCATTCACAGGTGTGTTCCGAGTCGACCCATATCTCCCTACCGGCTCCCGCCGCCACCGGCCTGTCGACGGTTCACACGCGCAATCGCCAGACGGAACGGCGGTAGGAGGGAAAGAATTATATAGAAGTGCTGACGACATGGTTAGTGAGGATCAACGATGGCACAACAGCGACGCATGGGTGGGCAGCCCATGTTCATTATGAGCGAGGATAGTCAGCGAACGCAGGGCCGGGACGCGCAATCGTCCAACATCATGGCCGGCAAGGCCGTGGCCGAGTCGGTACGGACGACGCTCGGGCCCCGCGGTATGGATAAGATGCTCGTCGATTCCGGCGGGGACGTCGTCATCACAAACGACGGCGCGACCATTCTCAACGAGATGGATATCGAGCACCCCGCGGCCCAGATGATCGTCGAAGTCGCCGACTCCCAGGAGGAGGAAGTCGGTGACGGGACGACGACCGCCGCGGTGCTGGCCGGCAACCTGCTCGGCGAAGCCGAGGACCTCATCGAGCAGGACGTTCACGCGACGACTATCGTCGAGGGCTACCACGAAGCCAGCGAGATCGCCCTCGAGGCGATCGCCGAGCAGGTCAACGAGGCCGACGTCGACGACGAAATCCTCCGACAGGTCGCCGAATCGTGCATGACTGGCAAGGGAACCGGCGGTCTCACGGCTAAATCGCTGGCCGAGACGGTCGTCGAAGCGATCCGTCACGTGGACACTGACGAGGGCGTCGCACGCGACAACATCACCGTCCACACGCAGGTCGGTGCCTCCTCGAACGCGACCGAACTCGTCCCCGGCATCATCGTCGACGAGGAACCGGTCCACGACGGGATGCCCACCGAGATCGAGGACGCGTCGATCGCGATTCTGGACGTCGAACTCGGCGTCCGCACGGGCGACGTCGATGCCGAGTACGCCATCGACTCGATCGACCAGCTCAACGCCGCCATCGACGCCGAGGAAGGCGAACTCGAGGGCTACGCCCAGACCGTCGCCGACAGCGGGGCGGACATCGTCTTCACCACCGAAGACGTCAACGACCGCGTCGCCAACTCCCTCGCCAACGAGGACATTCTCGTCTTCGAGGGCCTCGGCGACAGCGACGCCCGACAGGTCGCCTCCGCGACCGGCGCTCGCCGCGTCGGCGCGCTCGAGGACCTCGAGGACGCCGACTTCGGCTCCGCCGACCGGATCCACACCGAGCGCTTCGGTGACGACGATCTCGCGTTCGTCGAGGGCGGCGCGGCCGCCGAGACGGTCACCGTCTTCGTCCGCGGCGGGACCGAACACATCGTCGACGAACTCGAGCGAGCCATCGGTGACGCGCTCGACGTCGTCGCAACGGCGCTGGAATCCGGCGAAGTCGTTCCCGGCGCAGGCGCAACCGAGATTGCGATTGCGGACAAGATCCGCGAGGAAGCCGCCGGCATCGAGGGCCGCAAGCAACTCGCCGTGACGGCCTTCGCCGACGCGGTCGACATCATCCCCCGGACGCTCGCGGCCAACACCGGCCGCGATCCCATCGACGTGCTCGTGGACCTTCGTGCCGCCCACGAGTCCGAGGGTCGAGCCGGTCTGATCACCAGCGGTGACGAGGTTACGATCGACGATCCCTTCGAGTACGGCGTCATCGACCCCGCCGACGTCAAGCGCGAAGCCGTCGAGAGCGCGACCGAAGCCGCGACGATGATCGCCCGGATCGACGACGTCATCGCCGCCGAATAACGTCGCTGTTCGCGGCAGTCGTTTCGTTTTTCGCCCGTTTTCGATGCCTCCGATCCGTAGCGACGGAACAATGTCAGCTGGCCATCAATGTTAAGTATTACCAAACGAAATTCCGGGATAGCATGTCTGGAACTGCTCCGAGAGAGAACCTGCGGTCGATCGGAACGACGAGCGATCGGACCGTCTACTACGACGAAGATCGGGGCACCTACCACACGTGGTGTGAAGACGGCGCGTACGAGCCGGTGAGTACCGCCCTGCTCATGACCGTCTCGTCGGTCCTCGGCGTCGAACCCCACGACCTCGAGGCACTCTCGGAGTGCGTTGAGCCGGACGCGTTGAACGCGCTGTTCATCCACTGGCGTGGCGACGAGCCTCGCGTCGGTGACGGCTCTATCTCCTTTACGTTCTCGCAGTGTTCCGTGACCGTGCGTTCGGACGGAGAGATCGTTATCGACCCGACGCGACAGCAGGGTACACCGGCGGGCGACTGACGGTCGCGCCGGTGAACGACTGCCGGGGACGCAGGTGAACGACTGCCGAGGACGCGGGTAAACGACTGCCGAGGACGCAGGTAAACGACTGCCGGAGACGACTCGAGTCGCGGATCGCGGTCACGGTTCGGTCAGTCGCTGTCGTCCTCGGTCGGCTCGAGGACGACTCGATCGCCGGGCTCGAGACCGAATGCGTCGTCGCCGCGGCCTCGATTGACGTCGAGTTCGACGTAGCCGTGGCTGCCGACGGTCGCCAATCGCTCCCCGGCGGGGACGGCCGCGAACGTTGCTCCGACCGGGACGGACCGGCCGTTCGCCAGGATCCGGTCTCGCCCGTCGAGAGACGATCCGGGAACGTTCGTGATGACGTTCCCGAACCCGTCGACCACCAGCACCTCGCCGATCGCTCGCCCGCCCTCGAGTTCGGCCGCCGGAAGTTCGAGGTCGACGGCCCAAGTGCCGGACTCGAGGCACTCGAGCGAACCGAGCGAGTCGACCTCGGCGTCGTGAACCGCGGCAGCGGCGGGAGCGAAGACATCCCGGCCGTGGAACGTAGTACTCCGGGTTGTCGACGCCCGTTCGCTCGAGTCGGCCGTCGAGTCCGCCGGCGTCGTCGGTTCGACGGGGCCGATCTCCCGCTCGTCGATCAGCGCGGTCTCGAGTTCGCCCCCGTCGCCGGCGAGTCGCCGAGCGGCGGGGAGCAAGACGCCGTTGTCCGGCCCAACGAGCGCGTGGTCGCCGGCGCGAACGACCAGCGCGTTCCGATCGGTGCCGACGCCCGGATCGACGACCACGAGGTGGGTCGCGGGCGGAAAATAGGGCAACACCTCCCGGAGCCAGAAGGCCGCCGTTCGAACGTCCTGCCGGGGGAAATCGTGGGCCACGTCGACCAGTCTGGCGTCCGTTCGCTGTAGTATCACTCCTTTCATCGCCGCGGGATACGGCGTGCCGAAGTCCGACGAGAGCGTGATCATGATCGTCGCTACGAATCGACGGCTGAAGTCAGTCGCCGTTCGAGTCCGAGTCGCTGACCATCTGGATCCGCTCGATGCCGTCCATCTCGTTGACGACTTCGACGACGGCTTCGGGGACGAGCGACTCCCAGTCGCCGCCCGTTATCATCCGCTCGCGGACCTCGGATCCCTCGAGCACGTCGCGGTTGAACATCGGCGACTGGCGGATTTCGATGCCGGCCTCCCGAAAGAGCTGAATGACGAGCGGGTTGTTCGAGTAGGCCACGTCGAAGTCCGGACTCATGCTCTGGATGTGACTCACCCACACCGAGTTCCGTTCCAGATCCTCGATCGGAACGGCGTAGGTCACGAGATCGAAGTCGACCAGCGACTTCGTGATCATCATGATCCGCTCGCCCGCGGTAAACGGGTTCCGGACCGTGTGGGAATCGTCGGCGCTCCCGATCCCGAGGACGAGCTCGTCGACATCGTTCGCAATCGCCTCGACCATGCTCCGGTGGCCGTTGTGGAACGGCTGAAAACGACCGATGTAGAACCCCCGGGTCATGCCGGACACTGCTCGGGCACGGCGCTTAAGCGTGGCGAGTTTTCGCACGAACCGTCACGGTCCGAGTCGCGGCTGGTTGCGCTGACTACAGCTCGTTCCAGCCCACCCGTAACGTTCACGACCATTGACTGGTCTCGTAACAGTATATTCCGAGCCAGTTAAAAATGTATTAAATGTCCGGTAGCTAACGCTTGATTCGCCCCGTCGACCGCTGTTCCCCCCGGTATCAGCGACTGACAGCATCCTCCGCATGGAGAAAGTATATCAGTCGCAATCCCTTCGAATCAGGTACTGAACAGAGTTCTATGAGTAACGATACGAACGTTGACGACCCTCCCGAAGACGCCCCCGACGCTGCTCCCGAGGAGGACCGGTCCGCAGAGCAGCCCGAGCGTCAGGGAGATCAGTCGCCGCTCGAGGAAGACGGCGACCGTCGTCCCGACGTCGACGATCCGATCGACGAGTTCGAGTCGTCGTCCGACGAGGAGGAGGGAGACGACATCGAGACCGTCGACGATCTGGGGAGTACGGTCGAGGTCGATCCCGGCGTCGAGGTCGACGAGGAAATCGCCGAGGACGACCTTCTCGGCGGGCTGAAGATCGACTCGACGGAGGATATCGAAGTCCCCGATCGACTCGTCGATCAGGTCATCGGTCAGGACGAAGCACGAGACATAATTATCAAAGCGGCGAAGCAGCGCCGCCACGTCATGATGATCGGCTCGCCGGGGACCGGCAAGTCGATGCTGGCGAAGGCGATGAGCCAACTGTTGCCCAAGGAGGATCTCCAAGACGTCTTAGTCTACCACAATCCGGACGACGGCAACGAGCCGAAGGTCCGAACCGTCCCTGCGGGGAAGGGCGAACAGATCATCGACGCTCACAAGGAGGAAGCCCGCAAGCGCAACCAGATGCGCTCGATCCTGATGTGGATCATCATCGCAGTCGTCCTCGGCTACGCGATCCTGGCGGGCGGGCGGCTCCTGCTTGGCATCCTCGCGGCGGGGATCATCTGGCTGATCTTCCGCTACACCTCTCGGGGCAGCGACGCGATGGTGCCGAACATGATCGTCAACAACGGCGAGCAGCGCGTCGCGCCCTTCGAGGACGCGACCGGTGCCCACGCCGGCGCGCTGCTGGGCGACGTCCGCCACGACCCGTTCCAGTCCGGCGGCATGGAGACGCCGTCTCACGATCGCGTCGAACCCGGTTCGATCCACAAGTCCAACAAGGGCGTGCTGTTCGTCGACGAGATCAATACGCTCGACATCCGGACCCAGCAGAAGCTGATGACTGCGATCCAGGAAGGCGAGTTCGCGATCACGGGCCAGTCCGAGCGCTCCTCGGGCGCGATGGTCCAGACCGAACCCGTCCCCTGTGACTTCATCATGGTCGCTGCGGGTAACCTCGACGCCATGGAGAACATGCACCCCGCACTCCGCAACCGGATCAAGGGGTACGGTTACGAGGTCTACATGGACGATACCATCGAGGACACCCCCGAAATGCGGCGCAAATACGCCCGCTTCATCGCTCAGGAGGTCGAACGCGACGGCCGCCTGCCCCACTTCACCGACGACGCCGTCGAAGAGGTCATCCTCGAGGCGAAACGTCGTTCGGGCCGGAAGAATCACCTCACGCTGCTGTTCCGCAGCCTCGGTGGGCTGGTCCGCGTCGCGGGCGACATCGCTCGCGCCGAGGATCGCGACTTCACCACCCGCGACGACGTCCTGCAGGCAAAGGCCCGCTCGCGCTCGATCGAGCAACAGCTCGCCGACGACTACATCGAGCGCCGCAAGGACTACGAGCTACAGGTCAATGAAGGCGGCGTCGAGGGCCGCGTCAACGGCCTCGCCGTCATGGGCGAGGATTCGGGTATCATGCTCCCCGTGATGGCTGAGATCGCGCCCGCACAGGGCGGCGGTCAGGTGATCGCGACCGGCCAGCTCAAGGAGATGGCCGAAGAGTCGGTCCAGAACGTCTCCGCGATCATCAAGAAGTTCTCCGACGTCGATCTCTCGGAGAAGGACATTCACATCCAGTTCGTCCAGGCCGGTCAACAGGGCGTCGACGGCGATTCCGCCTCCATCACGGTGGCGACGGCCGTCATCAGTGCCCTCGAGAACATCCCAGTCGACCAGTCGGTCGCGATGACCGGGTCGCTGTCCGTGCGCGGCGACGTGTTGCCGGTCGGCGGAGTCACCCACAAGATCGAGGCCGCCGCGAAGGCCGGCTGCACCAAGATCATCATTCCCGAAGCGAACGAGCAGGACGTGATGATCGAAGACGAGTACAAGGAGATGGTCGAGATAATCCCCTGTTCGAACATCAGCGAAGTCCTCGACGTCGCCCTCATGGGCGAACCGAAGAAGGACTCGCTGGTCGACCGGCTGAAGTCGATCACCGGCACGGCGTTCGATCAGGGCACCGTCGGCTCCGCCGGCGGCTCGAACCCGAGCCCACAGTAAATGCCGCAGTGGGCGACGTTCGTCGGCATTACGGGCGTCGTCCTCGTACTATTGCTCGTTTTATCGCATCTCACCCAATCCGCGTTCACCGACGGTGAACCCGACTCCAGCGACGGCCCCGGAGCGTCGGCTGACGGGACGACCACCTCGAGTCAACGACCCCTCGAGTCAGCGTCTGATTCGGGCGGGACCCCGGCGGCGACGGATCGCGATTCGACTCGGAACGCACGGTCCGCCGACGGCCCCGCTACCGCCACTCCACGACCGAACGGAAGCACTGCCGGGGTATCCGACGAGAGCGCTGCTGGCGTACCAGACGAGAGTGCTGCTGGCGTATCCGACGAGAGCACCGACGGAATCGAATCCGACGACTCGAGTGCACACCGCGAGATCACCGCCGAGGGCGATGAGCGCCGGCCGACCGAGCGCGGCGTCGATCCGGGCTCGCTGTCGACCGGAATGGTCCTCGCGAACGTCGCCTTCTCCCAGGGGCTGTTCGCGCTCGTCCTGCTCGGCGCGGCGGTCTATACGGCGATTCCGGCATCGGCGCTGGGTATCGAGTTCTCCCTCGCATACCTCGAGACGGGGCTGCTCCTGGGAGCGGCCGCCGGAGTCGTCTTTTACCTCGCGAACGAACTCGCCGCGGCGGCCGCGACGCGGTTCGGATTCGACCACGACGAGGCACTTCGAGAACTGCTCTCGCCCGACTCGATCGGCGGCTGGCTCATCCTCTTGCTGGGCGTCCTGCCGATCATCGCTTTCTTCGAGGAGTTTCTCTTCCGAGCAGCGCTAATCGGCGTCCCCGCTGCCGGCTTCGGTCTCTCGCCGTGGTTGCTCGCGGTCGGCTCTTCGATCGCGTTCGCGCTCGGCCACGGCATGCAGGGCTCGGTCGGCATCGTCGTCACCGGCCTTCTCGGATTCGTGCTCGCGGCCGTCTACATCGTCACCGGGAGCCTGCTGGTGGTTGTCGTCGCTCACTACCTGGTCAACGCCCTCGAGTTCGTCGTCCACGAGGGGTTCGGCCTCGAGTGGGCCGACACCCTCGAAAGCTAAGGTCCGAGAGCGAGTCGGGTGGGACATGAACGCGACCGCCGGATCGACGGCTCAGTCTCGAGCGATCGTCGCCCTGATTCTGGGCTACTTCGTCGTTCTGGTCTACGCGACGATCGCGAACGATCCGCTGGCGGCGATCGTCGCGGAACTCGGGTTCGGGGTCATCGCGATCGCCGTCGGGGCGATGCTGTACGAGCAGACCGCGAACCCGCGATCGGCGCTGGCCGCGGCCGCGGCCTGTCTCGTCGCGGGCGGCGTTCTCACGTTCGCTGCCGTCCTCACGCGCGCGGCCGCCATCGACCTGCTTTCGTCGCTTTTCGTCTTTCTCGGGGTCGGCTGCTACGTCTACGCGCTCTGGCGTGCGAACTGAGTGATATCTGCAGTCGAAGACGGAGGGCATCAATCGACGTTCGTTCCTGCCTCGATTGATATCGATCCGAACTGAACGGATTACTTTAGGTCTCGTGTGAATGGTGCAGCCGATTGGAATGGGGGGACAGGGGACGAAACGTCCTGCTATCGTGGCAC
>NZ_JBHDYC010000024.1:0-44246 GCF_041894845.1 Natrinema sp. H-ect4 | reverse complement strand
CCGTCACCGTTTGAACGGATGTGCGCGCAGTTAAAAGATTGGAAAGTTGTCGGCTTCACCCTCGGGGTCAAGCCCCGAGGCAGTCGCCTTGCACCGCCTGTACACTCGGCGGGTTTCGAGCGTGGCGTCGTACAGCAGGCCCTCGTTGTCACTCTGGATGTCGAGTTGGAAGTCCAGCGTCTTGACGAGGAGATTCGTAGTCATTTGATTCGAACGTCAATAAGCCTCCCAATCTCGTGGGTCGGTGGGTCATATTGGATATGGAACCCAGAATCAGACGACTTTTCATGGCACTCTAGGGTGCGTTCAACGTTGACCGTAACGGTAGGGAGGCCATCCCACGGCGGGAGAGCTTCTTCTTCACGCCCGTTGTTGATTGCTTGTTCTGCTTCCTCTCGCGTCAAATCCTCGTACTCATCAAGCCACCACTGACGGGACGCATTAATGTCCACGACACAGTATTCTGGTTGTTCATCAACAGGCTCTGTGTACACGATGGAGGGGTCAATCCCCAGCCGGTCTAATTCGTCCAGCCAGATTTTTGCAAAACACATGAGCGTCTCCCCTTCGTCTTCGATGCTGGCACGCCATATAGTTGCGTTTAGGGTTGCCTTGGGGAGTGTGTCGTGGTGGTAAGATGACCCGTCATATTTCGACGTGGGGCCACTCATCGGCCCATCGAACCGAAGAACAACGTCCTTTCCCCCGGCCTCACAGAGTATCTGAACGATGGAAGCGGTTCGAGCAGACTCGGTTTTCGTACTACTACTCATCATCTCCTCCGTCGGGTTCTGAGGTTCGGACGACTTTCACGTCCGCTCCACGCCAGCGTTTGGGGACGGTGATGTGGGCGCTGTTCCCGAACGGTTTGACCTCACCGTCGAGAACTTCCTCGCCGTCGATTTCAAAGCGATTCACCATAGAAACGTATATCCCTCGGATATACTTAACTGTGTCGGTGGAAAGGGTTTGATATGGGCGAAAAGCGGTCGAATCACACAGTGTACAACGTCAACTACCACTTCGTGTGGTGTCCAAAATACCGTCCCGAGATTCTCGAACCAATCGAGGACTCACTGGAAACGAGTTTCCGTGACGTGTGCGACGAATACGGCTACGATATACTATCATTGCACATCTCATCTGACCACGTACATCTGTTTCTTTCTGCCCACCCGAAGCACGCTCCGAGCGAGATTGTACGGACAGTCAAGAGCATCACGGCCCGGGAGATGTGGGAACAGCACGAGTCGTTTTTGGAGAGGTATCTGTGGGGTGGTGGGTTCTGGGAGGACTCGTACTACGTCGGGACGGCAGGCGACGTTTCGACAGACACGATTGAGCAGTATATTGAGCGCACGGAACACGTTTAGCGGAGCGCACGGCCTTCACCCTCAGGGTCAAGCCCCGAGGCACTCGGCCTGCTCCGCCTGTAGACTCAAGTACCATCTCGAGAAAGAATTTTAAGCACGTGTGAATCTGTCAAACAGAACAGTTAATTATCTATAGACTCGTCCCACGGATATGGCTAGGTCCGCCGCGACGTGCAAGCAACCATCTGTTTCCTCCTCCATCGTCACAGCGGATGACGTGACGAAGATCTATCGAAGAGGTTCAAAGCCTGGACGGTTTGCTCGAGCTGTTGGCCGCTCAGCGCCTCCGACTGTCAGCGCGGTTGATTCAGTGTCAGTTACCGTTTCGAACGAGGAGATCGTTGGTCTGGCAGGACCGAGTGGAAGCGGGAAATCAACGTTGCTGCATCTTCTTGCAGGGCTGGAACAGCCAACCGATGGAACGGTTTCGTTTCAGGAGACTGATCTTGCGACGCTGTCGAAACGTGAGCGGACGCGTCATCGACTTGAACATATCGGCATTGTCTTCCAACAATTTCATCTCCTTGACTCGCTTTCAGCTCGTGCAAACGTCGCCCTTCCGCTCGTTGAGCTTGGTGTGTCGAAACGACAACGCCGGAAGCAGGCGACTGAGTTGCTTGAACAGGTTGGACTCAAGGACCGTATCACCCATCGACCTCGAGAACTCAGTGGGGGAGAACAACAGCGCGTCGCGATTGCTCGCGCACTGGTAACGGGTCCAGCACTCGTCGTTGCTGATGAACCGACTGGCGAATTAGATACGGAGACTGGACGAGCGATTCTGCAGGCTTTTAAGCAAGTTGCGGAGAACCGTGCTGTCGTCCTTGCATCACACGATCAGGAAACACTCGAAATCTGTGACCGTGTGATTCGCCTCCAGGATGGTACCATCACTGAGCGTCCGACGGAAGAAACTCCCACTCAATGACGATTCGCCAGCTACTCACGCGGTGGCTTGGACTTCTTTCGGTTGGAATCCGTCGAACGGCGTCACGTGCGACTTATACGGCGAAACAACGGATCCGATTTAGTGTTCTTGGCGTCGCCGTCGTGATTGCGCTGTTAGTCATGGTCACTGGACTCGGTGTCGGTCTCGCCACTGAGACGTCCGTGTACGACGATGATATTGATTACTGGATCGTCCCGGATACGGATAGTCCAGAGTCACCGTTAGTCGCGACCGATGCTCCGCAGTTCAGTTCGGTCCACGACACGAACGACCGCATCCGTGATCATGCGGAGGTCGAATCGTCGACACCGGTTCTGTCACAGGTCCTCCGAATCACAACTGGCGAGGGCGGTGAGTATGTTCTCGTTGTCGGAATCATAAATACGCCAGAACTCGATCGAGTGAGTGGTCTTGACTCGGATCCACTCACACCTCATGATCCGTACTACGATACTGGGGAGTACAGCGGCGAATGGACAGGTGACACCGTGTTGTCACAGAGCGCAGCCGAGGCTCTTGGGGTCTCATCTGGCGACTCAGTAACAATTGCTGGAAACAGCTCATTCACTGTCACAGCCGTTGACAATCAATCACAGTCTGTTGGTGGCGTCCCAACGGCACTCGTTCAATTGAGCGAGCTACAAACCGCGACTGGTGCTGCGACGTACGATCAGGCGGATCAATTCGTTGTAGGAACGAACTCGCCAGCCGTACAGCAGGATCTCGAGGAGATCTATCCACAGTCCTCCGTTCAGTCTCGTGGTGAGATGACTGTGAGTAACACTCGCGAGTCGGATTTGTCATTGGCGCTTGCACTGACTGCGTTCATCGTTTCGCTTTCGATTGGGACGCTCTTTGTCGTCACAACGTCGGGGCTCGAAATCGTTGCGGATCGACAACAGTTATCGATCTTATCCGCGATGGGGATTTCGGTGAGAAGTCAGTTACAACTTATCGGAACACAGACGCTCGTCATGACGGCACTTGGTGGAGTAATCGGGACTGTCGGTGGCTTAGTGGGCATTCAAGTAATAAATGCTATCGCGGTCCGGACGATAACCACTGAGCCAATAGCGATTTCTCATCCCCTGTTCGTTGTGTACGGAATCGGCGCTGCACTGTTAGTAGGGCTGCTCTCACTGCCGATCCTGTTGATTGTTGCTCGCCGTGTTTCAGGAGGTGTTCCGTAATGCTTCGCTCGATGCGTAATTGGGCAAGCAGTCACTTTGCTCGGTCACAGACAGCTGCGAATCTTACCGTTGCTCAGTTCAGACAGCACAAACTCCGACTTCTATTAGCGGTGATCGGCGTTGCATTGGCTGTTCTCGCGATAACATTACTCGCCGGGACGGGAATTGGTGTTCTCGAAACGGGTGAGCAGCAATTTAACGCGGCGGAACGCGATCTCTGGGTTACGGCAGGTGAAACCCGAATCACATCTGCGGGCGGTGGTGGCTTCGAAAACTCACTGTATAACTCCCGAGGTGTCTCTGCCGAGATGGAGTCAACTGAGGGGGTTCAGCATGCTATCCCATTAGCGTTTGATACCATGTATGTGAGCACAACCGGTAGTGATGACTTCAACACGTTTGTTGCGACGGGAGTGCCGGTCGGTGGGCCGAGTATTCAGGTGACAGATGGAGAGGAACTTACAGGAGATCCCCATTACGCAAATGGAACGTACGATGGTGAGATGACCCGTGAAGTTCTGATAGATAAAGAAACGGCACAGTCTCTTAACGTCACAGTTGGTGATACGATCAATATCGGTGGATCATTGGCCGCTGCGAGACAAAACGAGTTCACTGTCGTCGGAATCTCACCGACGTTCGAGCGAATGCTCGGAACACCAACGGTGACGATGCCGCTCAGTGAACTGCATGAAGTTGCCGGAAATACGCAAACGGAGCCAGCAACGTTCATCACCATTACTGTTGAGGATGGTGCAGACGTTGAGACGGTACAGCAGAACCTGGAAGCGAAATATCCAGAATACGAGATTCGATCGAACCAGGAACAACTATCGGCCGTATTAGGAGAGCAAGTGATCGTACTCGCAGCCGCTGGGGCCCTGGTCTCCCTCGCAATTGGTGCTGGGGTTGCACTTACGATGTCCCTTCTGTCACTTGTGATCTACCAACAGCGGAAAACATTTGCAGCCCTGAATGCACAGGGCGTTTCATCGGTGCTGCTCATTTACACAGTGATTGGTCAGGGACTTGTAATCGGAGTGCTCGGTGGTGGAATCGGTATACTGCTCACTCCATTTGGTGTTGTCGGACTCAACCGACTTTCAGCAGCCGTTGTCGGCTTCGATGGACTTGTCCAAACTGCGCCATGGATTTACGGTGGAGCACTAGGAATTGCCATCGGGATTGGAACCTGTGCAGCAGCGATTGCCGGGTGGCGTATGAGCCGTAGGCCTCCCTTGGAAGCCCTTTCCTAGTATCAGGGGAGCGTTGCAACGCCAAGGGCGACGTGCAGCCCCTCACCTACGTCTCTGTGCGCGACGACACCGACCTCGGTAGTTGCCACGGTTCTCACCACCCACCAACCTCTACAAGCCATCACTAGCTGTCTCGAACGCCTCTCCAGAGGCAAAAGGATGAAAAACACGGACAACACTAAGTGGCGGATCGTGGGAAGAGGATTCAGGTAGAGATTAAATGTCGAGAAAGAGCCTGAAACAGGCATACTGCCCAGAATGTGATGAGGAACGGGAAGTCCAGAAAACGGTCCCGTGGCAACCTGATCTCTGTACTAATTGCGGCGCGAATGTTGAAAGCTGAACAATTTTATAAAATTCTTTAGTGTGTCTGCAAGTCGCGTCGTCGAAGCAGGAAGCCCCTGCCTCAAGGAGCCGCCGAAGGCGGCGAGTAGGCAGGGGTAGTTCACGTGACGGCAATCGGAATTCGAACTCGACAAGAAGAGTGGCCCGAACGTACCGGACTCTTGGTCCACAAAAACTCAAGGTAAAACCCGTGAGATTCCGATTCGACTCCACCGTAACCTCCCCAATAACGAACAAATTGAAAAGTCGGTTGAAGTCGGCGGTTGTCGCATTCATCCCCGGGTACAGTTACCCGGGGAATTCTGCTTGTACCGTTTAAAGAGGTCACACTCAAGAAAGAACCCACGGAAATGTGATACGTCTCGTTCTGCATCGAGACGGACAAACCCGAGAAACCCGCCGTCGAAGACACCAATCCCGATGGCACCGTGGGTCTTGACCTATCGGCATAGGGCGAGGGAACAAGAAAAGCCACGGGTTACCCGACCCATGGTCGTTTACCAGAATTGAGGCGAGAATGCCCTCCTCCTCAAGGAGCGAGTAGGGAGGGGATGAATCGCCGCACGACAGTACAAGCCATGAAGTGAACACATCTCTAATCAAGGGATAGCGATGGAGTACAGTCACCGCTACCCCGCATACCCGACACAACAGGGAGCGGCTGTACTGGACTCTCACATCGACATTCATCGCCAAGCGTACAACTACACGCTCTACGAATACGAGAACGTGGATGTCGACGACATCGGTTCCGCGTACAAACACCACTCCCGACTCACCGACTGGAAAGACGAATTCCCCATCTTCGCGGAAGTTAACTCCAAAGCACTGCAACGAACCGTCACGCGGTTCTACCAGAACCTCAACGGACTCTCCGAGCAGAAGCAAAACGGACGCACGGTCGGGAAGCTCAAGTGGAAGTCACCAAAGGAGTTCCAGAGTATGACGTATTCGCAGTCTGGCTTCGAACTCAAAAACACGAGTGGCCGACGCGCGACGCTCTGGCTCTCTAAAATCGGAGACATCCCGATCCGCTACCACCGCGAAATCCCCGACGAAGCCGACATCAAAGAAGTCACCATCAAGAAGGAGACAACTGGTGACTGGTTCGTCTCCTTCGGGCTGGAAACCGACGAGGCCGACCTTCCCGAGAAATCCCCGGTTGATTCGCTCGACGCGAGCAACAGCGTCGGCGTTGACCTCGGCATCCAGAACTACATTCACACTAGCGACGGCAAGACCGTGGACTGGATCGACCTCGAAGACGAATACGACCGCCTCCGCCACGAGCAACGGAAGTTGTCGCGGAAGGAGCAAGGGTCGAACAACTACGAGAAGCAACGCCGAGAAGTAGCGACGGTCAAGCGACACATCCCTCAAAAGGTGCTGGACTACCAGCACAAAATCACGACGTGGCTCGTCCGCGAGTACGATGCTGTGTTCGTCGAGGACTTGGACGTGAAGGGAATGCTGGAACAGTCACAGAACGCTCGCAACAAGCAGGACGCGGCGTGGCGACAGTTCATTACGCTCCTCGAATACAAGGCAGACTTGTACGGCTGTCACGTCGTTCAGGTGGAAGCACCAGGAACGACCAAGGAGTGCGCAAAGTGTAATGTAGAGACGGGGAAACCCATCTGGGTTCGAGAACACTCTTGTCCGTCGTGTGGGTTCGAGTGTGACCGGGACGCGAACGCGGTCGTCAGATTACGTCTGACGGGCAGCAAAATCGCATGCGATTTTGCGACGGCGATGAACGTCTTGCAGCGGGGCTTTTCTGAACTAGGGCTGGGATGGTCCGAAGACACGCCTGTGGAGACTGCGCTCCCTACGGACACCCATTCGGTGTCTGCAAAGCGCGTTCGCTAGACTACGTCTGGCGGGCTGTCAGACTCGCAGAGTCTGACAACGTCATCGAAACAGGAAGCCCCACCCTCAACGAAGCCGCACCAGCGGCTGAGTAGGGTGGGGGAGTTCACTCGGCTTAAAGCACGAGGAATCGTCAATCACAAAGCGAAGTATTGGACGGTGTCAGATAGTCACATGGCGTCGGAGGAAGCGGCTGTGCATACCAGCCGAGCGGCTGCCGAGTACGATGATGGAAAAGAGTTCGATATATCGGCGTTGGCTGAGAACGCAGACGATGAGAACGCTCGACAGTATGCCGAAGAATGAGATATACGCGACAGGATTTGGTGTTCGTACCAGATCCGTTTAAAACCGGAGAAAACCCGCGACCGTGGTTAATTATCCCACCGCTCGGGAATCCTCGCCCATTAGAGCGTGGAGGATGTCAAGGTGTCCGTCGGCGGAGAACCAGAAGTGCTATCGCTAACGCCGTAACCGTGATACCAAGTCCAAAGCCGGGGACTGGCAACAGGCCTCCACCGTCTCCATCACTATCGCTGCCATCACCATCGCCGCCATCATCATCGCCGCCATCATCATCGCCGCCATCACTGTCTCCCTCCTGCTCGACCGTGATAGTCACGGAGTCAGTTCCGGTTTCATCGGCATCGTTTGTAACAGTCAACTGGGCAGTATATTCACCACCGTCACTAAGGGTGGTTGTCACGATCTCGCCAGAGAGCGTCTGACCGTCGATCTCCCACTCGTAACTGACGATCTCGCCATACCGGTTCTCGGATCCCGAGGCGTCGAGCTCAACCTCTTCACCTGGATTAATAGTCGTTGGTGAGGCGGTCGCGGTGGCAGTCGGTTCGCTCACCGCGCTCACCGAGAAGTACGAGAACCCAGGAGTCTGCGCTTCCAAGACGACTTCATTGTCACGTTCCTCGACAAGAGTGGTGCTAAGACCGTGCCACTTGCCCTTCTCTTCGTCAAACCGGTTAATCCGTAGATCTTCAGCGTTGACACCGGTCTCGTTGATACGGTCCTTCGAGACGGTTGTACGGATCGTGGCGCTCGTATCCTTGGCGTTTTCCGGGACGTTGATCTCGAATACGGATGTCGATGTACCGGGGGAAGGCCCAGTCTCATCAGGCTCACTGGAAAGATCACGGCTGGTCACATCACCGGTGACATCAGCGCTGTCAAAGGTAATCTGCTCAGTGGATGTCTCCTGGAATGACACCGTCGATTTGCCTTTCTCTTCGTCAACTATCGGCGATGCTGTCTCCTCTTCTTCCACGGTATCTTCATCGTCGCTGTCGTCATCATCGTCTCCATCGCCTGGGGATGGACTCCAACCACCATTATTATCGTCTTCATCGTCGTCATCGCTGGCCTCTTCAACCGTAATTGTTCCAGCGTTGGTTTCG
Organism: Natrinema sp. H-ect4; assembly: GCF_041894845.1. Lineage (NCBI taxonomy): Archaea > Methanobacteriati > Methanobacteriota > Halobacteria > Halobacteriales > Natrialbaceae > Natrinema > Natrinema sp. H-ect4. The sequence goes on along the minus strand of NZ_JBHDYC010000024.1, from coordinate 35,852 downwards.
AACTCACTGATATCATTGGTTGAGGCAATGTGGACCCACTGGTATTCGCCTTCAGACCAGTTTTCATATGTAGTGATATTAAGTATTTCATTGGAATCCCCATTAGCCAAACCGGTTACAGAGGCATCTAGAATTGTACTGTTACCTTCAAACTCGGGCTCGTTCCGTTCAGCGTCCTCTGCCACCATTGAGATGATGTCTGCGACGCTAAACGTCCCGGTTTCGGTCCGTTCACTGAATGTATACCCCAGCATGGAGACATCCCCGTCAAAGTCTGCCACGCCATTGACGCTCTCAATCTCTGACTCAATCGTCAGATAATCCTCTGAGAAGTTTTGGTCTGGTTCATCGGTAATGTTGATGGTTGTCAGACTGTTATCGTCCGTGAACTGTTCTTTATTATACAGTGCAACAGTATGGTTGACATCCCCTTCGAGCCCTGTATCGATATCAAAAGAGGCAGTATCGCCAGGTTCTATGTCCTCAGCCGTCACTTCTGACGGCTGTTCATGGACAAGGAAGGCATCAATCCCTATGATAACAGAGTCTCCAGTAGAATCAGGAACAAAATCACCGTTCTTAACACTGCGATTGGTATCACCCTTTTCAACAACAGCGAAGGTGACGTACTGACCAGCACCATCCCCGAACTCCGAATTAGAATCAGGGACGAACTCAGCATCCATCTCCCCGTTTTCAAGTGTTTCGTTTGCTATCGATTTGAACGTGACGTTCTCATTCACTTCGTCAAGTCTGTCTTCGTCGAACCAGTCTTGGAGTCCGCTAATTGTTCGCGGGATCTGGTCCGCTGACGGTGAACTATCCCCAGTCTCACTGTTTGGCGTAAGCTTGCCGACAACAAGCCTAGTGGTGTTGTCGTCGTAGCGGTCGGTAGGTGCCACATCAACCGCATTTGTCAATTCCAATGGAATTGGTTCGGTTTTGTTGTAGACTGCGAGCTCGTCATAGCGGGCCTGTTGAGCGGAATAATCATTGTCCCAGTGCGCAATTTCTACTCGTTGATTCTCCACGATAACTTCGCCGGCGCTCGAGTTAGCCCGGAGCGGCAAGGGTGAACTTTCCCAGACCGAAACACCGCTAACATTCGTGTCGAACTCGGTATCACCAATCTCGTCGCTCGGTGCGCTGGTTGTCGCAGCCCCCACCGTTGCTCCAGCAACTCCAGCAACTGGTGCTATGAGTAAGGCGAAGCAGACAACAACCGTAAGACGATTCATACAGAATTAACTTTCTTCATACCCTATATAATTTCCCCCCCTGTATCCAGTCCATCTTCTGTCTCCACCAGCAGATCAGTCACTGCTACATCTGCCCGTGTCGAAAGTGTTAATGGTCACTCTTCACAACCATTCTGAAGAACGAACGGTCTATCCGCCTAAAAGCCGTCTCCACCGTTCCATACGAGAAGTTGGGCCACCGCCTGAGCCCTGTACAACCTCACCCATGACCCGCAAACTGTCACACTCTATCGGCTACGCCCTCATCACCCTCACGCTCATACTCAGCAGTGTTATCGCCCTCTCATCAATTGGCTTGGCAGCTGACGGATACGAACTCTCGTCTCCCGGTGCTGTCAACACACCCGAAGAGACCGTCTCAGTCGACGGCTCAGACTACACGATCTCTGCTCTAGCCACAGCCAAACCGGATACATCGGTCACCGTCGATATCGAAATGGGGGGTGACGAACGGTTTAACCTTGATATCCTCAACGACCAAGAGCAAGCCGTTACCAACACATATCGGGGTAGCGGTACTGAAAGTACCACGATTAATACCTCCAACGTTAAGCCAGGAACATATGCAATCGTCCTTCAGGTTGACGGCGGCATCGTCGCCACTCTGCCATTAGTCATCGAAAAGTATGATGTCTCTCTCGACTCTACAGCAATCGAAACCACGGAGACCAAAACAACAGTCCCGATATCTGTCGTGTCGGGTGCGAATGAACAAGGACCTGAGCATGTTGAGGTCGCAGTTTGGGATGGTGAAGAGATTACACGAGTACCAGCCAACCATATTAACGGAAACGAGTACGAGGCAACATTCGACGACCTTGAAACCGGAGAATATCAGGTATATGCTGCTGCACAAGGAACGGATACGGTCCTTGGCCAACCAGAAGCCCTTGGGGTCAGTGACGGACATCACTTCAACATTAATACCGACAACCCTAACGACGGCTCTGAGGGCAGCGATGGCGGAGATAACCCTAACGACGGCTCTGAGGGCAGCGATGGCGGAGATAACCCTAACGACGGCTCTGAGGGCAGCAATGGCGGAGATAACTCTAGCGACGGCTCTGACGAACTTGGTGATGGGCAGGAATCCAACGATCTGAACGAAACGGGTGATGGAAATGAAACTAACGACCAAAATAAGACTGACAACCACGAGGATAACAACACATCTACCGACGACGGAAACGAGTCCAGGTCAACAGGAGACAACGACAGCGAGATGGACGATTCAGTTATTGAACCTACAACCGAGGATGACGAGACACCAGCCACCGATGAATCAGCTGACGACGAGGCCGACTCCGTCCCAAACAGAGCTATACCACTCCTTGCAGCTACCATACTACTCGCCAGCCTCATAATTAGAGCCGCCAACAAGTAACCGACCCCACCCTACTTCGCTCGGTCTTGCGACCTCGCTCGTTGAGGGAGGGGCTTTGATGTGGGACTCGCCGTCAGTTGTCGCCGGGGAGGAAGGTTGTTCCTTGCCCGTACCGAACGACCTTCGAGGTCAGCGTCCCCACCATTCGGGGGCCGGGCTACTGCGGCCCGTGATACCGGCGACGTGTGCGACGGTATCACTGATTACTGGGAGGGCAGACCCCCGAAAAAGCGTTTCGGGTAGCGAGTCAGTCAGCGACACCCACGTTGTTCGTTTCCCACCGTGTCGGCTTCCTCTCCGTCCGACTCGCGTCGTGCTTCCGACCTGGTGTCGCAAGCCCTCTCTCGTTGAGGCCGGAGGCTCCGCCTCGAAACTGCTGAATTGATTTTAGCTCGTCTAGGATTTGCTTCGGCAGCTACTGTTTACGGCGAGGTGGATGTCACCACGGGATTGCTGGCAACACTGGCATCGCCTTCGGGCCACTTATCGCCGCGCTGTTGTTGCTGGCGGTTGAGTGGCAACTCGTCGTGGCAGTGCTCGCCGTGCCTGCGGTGTTAGCCGGGATCGTGGGGCTGATAGCCGAGTTCGACGAGACTGCCGCCGTCCAGATCGCCGACGGGGCCGTGACGATACGATCCGGTCGCTCTCAGCCTCAAACACATGGAGTCGGAACTCCGCGACGGGAGTGCGCTACGTTTAGGTACCCCTATATCACTTACTAGGATAGATGGCGACACAGCGTCGGATGCAGTTCGTCCGCGGGCAGGTCGCGTGGATGGTCGCGACCATCCTTGTGCTCGCACTGTTGAACGCGCTTTCCTACGAGCTGTTTTTCGTTCTGTCACTGATCGGGTTCCTGATTATCACAGAGCTAACGGCCCCGTTCAACGTCACGCCGACATGGCGACGCCGGCTCCGGTGGCTTATCCTAGTTGGACTTATTGGCTTTACTGCCATCGTTGTGCGGCGAATCCTCGAGATTCTCCCGCCAGAGGTGGTCCCAGTATGAGTTGGCACAGAGGGCTACTTGGCGATGGCACGATCGACTGGCCTCGAGTACTGTTGCTCACACTTGCTATTACCCTCGTGATTGCGCTGGGTACCGTCGCCGCGACATCGTCGACCGCGTTCGGTCTGTATAACCCCTCGTGGGATGGATCGTCCGATCTTCGTCAGGGCGCTGAGAACGATCCCACGGTCGAGAGTCACCTCCTGCACGACACTGCCCAGTACGAGGAACTGCCGGCCAACGAGACGGTCGCGTTCGTTATTGCGCCAGACGAATCCTATGAGGGCGAGAGCAGTGAGCGGCTTCAGGAATTTGTCGCAAGCGGTGGGACGCTGGTCGTCCTCGAAAACTTCGACGAGCAGGGGAACGATCTGTTTGCAGACGTCGGCGCTGAAGCGCGAATGGATGGCCAACTCCTGCGGGACGATCGCCACCACTTCCGCGGGCCACCGATGCCAGTCGCAACGGTGATCGAAAACAACACGTTGACGACCGGCGTCAACCAGTTGACGCTCAACTATGGAACGGCCGTCGAACCTGGAAACGCAACGGTACTTGTCTCGACTAGTAATTTTGCGTACCTCGGCCCAGAAGAAGACGATTTGGACGAGCAAGACGAACTCCGATCGTATCCGGTTGTGACAGTCGAAAACGTCAGCGAGGGGCAAGTGGTCGCCGTCGGCGACCCCAGCATCACGATCAACGCGATGTACGACGAGCCCGACAACGCCGCGTTCCTACGCACACTATACGCTGACGCCGATCACGTGGCTTTCGACTACTCCCACGGTGCCGAAGTGCCGCCGCTGACCAGTACAATACTGACGATTCGCAACTCACCGCTATTGCAACTCCTTGTTGGAACCGTCGGGATTGGACTCGTCATGGTCTTCTCGCACATACGCGTTCAGTCCCCACTTATGGGTATCCAGTCTCGACTTCCAGCGCGTTTCCAGCCGGCCGAAAGTCGTACTGATGGGCTGGATTCCCCCGGGCTCTCTGACACCGAGCGCGCCACGTATCTCCGCCAACGCTATCCTGACTGGGACGAGGAACAAATTCAGCGTGTGATAACAGCGCTTAACCATCCCCGTTCGGAAGGAGAGACTAACGAATGAGCGGTACCACTGATCCGGCTGACGGACTGAGCGGCGATCCCGAAGCCATCTATGACTCGCTACACACGGAAATCGACCGTGTTCTTATCGGGAACGACGAGGCAGTCGAATATCTGACGGTCGCGCTGTTGACCCGCGGCCACCTCCTACTTGAGGGGGTCCCAGGAATCGCAAAGACGACGCTCGCAAATCTCTTTGCGCGAACGACCGGTATGGAGTACAACCGAATTCAGATGACGCCCGACACCCTCCCGGCCGACATCACAGGGACGCATATCTACCGACAGGGTACGGGGGAGTTCGAACTCCAGCGTGGCCCCGTCTTCGCCAATCTTGTGGTCGCTGACGAGATTAACCGCGCGACGCCAAAAACCCAGAGTGCATTGCTCGAGGCGATGGAGGAGCGACGCGTTACCATCGAGGGAGATACGCTCTCACTGCCAGATCCGTTTATGGTCGTCGCAACCCAGAACCCAATCGAGGCCGAAGGCGTGTTCCAACTTCCTGAAGCCCAGCGCGACCGCTTCCAGTTCAAGCTAACGCTCGATCTGCCGGATCGAACGGACGAGCGAGAAATACTCGAACGGTTTGATGAGGATCCAGAACTCGGTCCCGGTGATGTCGAGCAGGTCATCGACCCCCAAGCGCTCGTCGATGCCCGCCGGACCGTCCAAACAGTCCACGTCGCACCACCGGTCAAAGAGTACGTACTGGATCTTGTCGCTGCGACACGTGAGAATGCAGATGTCTCCCACGGTGCCTCACCGCGTGCGACGCTTGCCTTTCTCAACGGTGCCAAGGCGCGAGCTGCGATCAATGGTCGCGACTACGTGATTCCTGATGACGTGAAATCGATGGCTGAGCCAGTGTTGAACCACCGACTCGTGTTAAGTACGGATGCTGATCTGAGCGACATTGATCCCGCCGACATCGTCGCGGAGATCGTTGACACGGTCGAGCCACCAAGTGCCGATGCAAGCCATGCATTCGACTCACCGACAGCGAGTGATGGTGGCGACGATACTATTAACTGATTTCTAGGTTTTTTGCCTGGATAATTCGGTGGCGCTCACTTCGATACGGGCTCCGATTCGTCGCCCTCATTCTCGGTATTGTTGGTGGCTGACTCTTCAGTCTCGATAGTGGCCGCAGTCTCCTCACTTGTCTCAGTATCCCATCGGCAGGTAACAAGCCAGTCTGATCGCTCGTCGCCCGGTGTGACCGCAAGGTGGATTGGTTGCTCCAGTCCAGCAGCGAATCCAACTGCGAGAAATGAGGCAATCGGATGATCGAACCGGTTGACGTCACCGAACGCACTGTCGCTGATCGCAATCGTGGCCCGGCTCGCAGTCAGATCGACATCTGACTCGGCGCTATCAACGAGCTCGAACTGCTCAACGAGGCCGTCCGTGAGCTGGGTGGCAAGCGGTTCTGGTGTGGTTACTAGGTCGGCCGTCAGTGTCCGCTTGAACTCGTCGAATAGCGTCGCGCCGGTTGGTTTGAGGGCGAGTCCACGGTGGTCGGGATCGGTCAGAATTGGTCCCTCGAGGTCGTCTGGAAGATCGTCGCTCGTCTGCTGTGGAACGTATAAGCGTGGGCCAAACTCGTCAGCGCCCGGCAAGTAGATGTGAGTATCACCCAGTCCCAGTTCGTCGGCAATCGCAGCTTCGTTCGCTGCCAGCGCGGCATAGATTCGTTCACTGACGTCCGCGGCGACGAATGTACCAGGCGTCAGATAATAGGTGAGCACACCCCCGAATACTCCGACCGCGGCGAGCGCAAAGAGTACGTTCCGGCCGTCGGGAAAGAGGAGACCACCACCCACTGCCAGAATGCCAATGAGGGCAAGCCCCGCTGCAGTCCGATGATACTGCGACTGACGGGCTCGGGTGTACTCGGCCCGTAACCGCTGGTTCTCCTTCTCGAGGAGTTCCGCTCGTGCCGCGAGTTCCAGCTGATCGGTATGTTGCTCGCCGGCACGGTCAGCGTCCTGGTCAGTCGTCGTCTCGTCTACGTCAGTCGTGCTCATGTGTCGGATGCTGTTTTGGTTGGTGCATCGGCAGTTGTCTCAGTGGGTTGTTCGTCGGGCGGTTCACTCGCGGGCTGTCCTGTCGAGTCCCTCTCGTCGGACACCAGTCCTAGCTTCACAAGTTCAAGCCGGTGGAGGCCGTACAGAGCGATCGCGATCAGGGTGAGGACGAGCATGGCAGCTAGCCAGAGTGGCTGTGAGTCGCTAGTGAGCCACACAATACCTGCCAGTGCGAACCCAGTTGTAATCGCGACAAGTGCGATGTGAACAGGACGTGTACTTCGGCGGATGGGCGCGAGCAGGACGGCCATGAACGCAGCTTCAACGAGACCAATCGAGAGTAGGGTAAGCTCGCCCGGAATAGATGCGACAAGGGCGACATGGCCGGCTGCCAGCGCGTACGGTGGTCCAAGCAAATACCCAACAATTGCTGTTGCGATCCCTGCGAGGACACCAAGCGGACCAGCGACAATCCCGAACGTAACGATGAGTGCGATGAGGGCGGCCCCGGTCAGCCAGTCACGGCCAGCCGTCGCTGGGATCGCATCGATTTGGACGCTCATGCGCGACCACCGCGTGAGCGGCCTGCCTCAAGGACAACTGAGAGCCGGTCAGCCGGTCCGACCTCAAGTGCCCGTACATTGTCCATTCGTGCGAGTTCCCGGCGGAACTTCTCGAACGTGACATACCGGTCGTAGGCCTGCTCGATATCGGCTAGTCCTCCCGGCTCGTAGAGGACTGTCGGTGCGAGGAGGACCATCACCTCGTTTCCACCTTGTCGGGCAACCGTGACCGTCTCGCGGAGTTCCCCCGGGTGTGTGTCATCGGTACAGATAACGGTCCAGACAGAACCATGGGCGTTTGCCACCCCTCTCTGGACTGCTTCATACAATGGATCCTCGGCGATCCGCTCCCGATACACCTGTCGATCGGAATAGTACGGGCGCAGCGTCTGTGTAAACGTGTCATCCGTTCCTTCAAGGTCAGAGAGCGATCGGTAAACAGCCCCAGGAGTGGTGCGGTGTCGCAGGGGCAAACCGCTCCCGATGTCTGCGCTGTTTGCCGTCGCTGAGATGGTCGATGGTGAAGGCCCTGTCGCCCTTCCGTCAGAGGCCGAAGACTGGTCTGGCTTGCCACTGGTCATTGACGGTGGAGCGTCTTGACCGGAGAGGGCCGATGCAGGTCTCACGTCCGCCGCAGGGGTTGGCCCAAGATCGAGCAGGTTCCGCCGGATTGAGGTGTAGTTGACGGCTGGTGATCCTATGGCAAATTGGCTAGTGATACCGCCGTTCCCGACTGTGAGCAGTCCGAGGGGGTCATTGAGCCGGCGGGCGTTCCCCGCAATGACGAGCGCGACCTCACGGAGCACCTCGAGTTTCGACTCGGCCGGTGGCCCGATTCCGAGCGAGGCGCGGTGATCGATGACGAGCTGAGTTCGCCGATCAGTCTCGGCCTCGTATTCACGGACGTATGGTGTCGCGTGTCGTGCTGTTGCCTTCCAGTCGATTTCTTTCCCTTGATCGCCCGGCACGTACTCACGCAGTTCTGCGAGTTCAATCCCCGATCCAGACCGGCCAGCCTCGTGAGAGCCGTATGCGGCGGCGATCTGGTCACCGCCTTCGCCAACGTGAATCGTCTGTGGGCTGGGCGGTTCAACCGTCACCGTCGGTGTCGACCCAGCAGTGATTGTCTCGCGGAACAACCCGTCGGTCACTGTCACGGTGGCATTGTCGAACGTGTGACGGCCAGCCACCGGCCAGGACAGCGTGTGCGTCTGCTCTGCATACTCGCTGTCCGGTTCCACTGTGATTCTGAGGTCGTCCGTTGTAGTGACGGCGATTGGCAGCCCAGCAGTGACCTCGAGTGTTAGTGCCGTTTCGGTGTCACACGTCACGATGAGTGAGACTGGGATCTCATCATCGGTTTGCACAGCGGTTTGAGCAGGGGACTGGGTGACGGAAAGTGACTCTACCGTGCGCTCAAGTTCCTGAATGAACCGGTACTGGTGGGCGAGTAGCCACGCGCCGATGAGCGCTGCACCAGTAAGCAGGAGCGGCTGTGCAAACACGACTGCGAGACCGGCAAGCACAGTCGCGAGTGCAGCGACCGTCCACCCCTGGCGCGTGGGATACATACTACCTTGACAGATTGCGGTGACCGTGTTGAAAGTATTGGTTATGGGATGAACAGGCGCAAAACCTCGCGCTTCAGCGCGGGGAGGATGTCAAGTCGGAGATGGAGGAGATCCGAAATGGGCCGGTCGACAGAATACCTTATTGGGTTTGAATGAGAACGTCTTAAGCGTGAACAACGCCAGTGGTCGTGTGCTCGTCCTCGTCTTCCTTGTAATCTCGATGGCGGCGACTGGTGGGGCCGTCTTCACAGGGGTTAGCACTGCAACGGATGGGGAGACTGCTCAGCGTATTGCAGTTCAAGAAGAGAGGACTGACGGGGAGCAAAACGAGACAACCCGACACCGAAATCCCAACGATTACTCCGAAAATGGTGACCTTGAGAGCGTCGAAGGGTGGCTCTCAGATCGGTTGACAGCCCAGTTGAGCGAGGGTGCAGTCCAGTTAAGCGAGGGGCAGTACGAACTTGCTGACGAGTACGTTAGTGAAGAGTACCGTGAACGGTTAGGACAGTATGTCGACGTCGCGGGGCAGACTGAGGGCGAGAGCCTCGAAGAGGAGTTCGAGGAAACCGGCGAGCAACAGTCACGGCTGTCCGAGGTAGTCGAAGAATACCGGGAGACCAAATCCGAGTACGAGGCAGCTCGCGAGGCAGGGAATGAAGAACGCGCACGCGAACTCGCTCGTGAGCTTGAGGCACTCGCTACCGAAATCGAGTCTCTCGGTGGCTCAGTCCGAAATAGTTATGCCGAACTTGAGGAAGGGACTGGTGCTAATCTCTCAGAGGCAGATGCAGCAGTTGAAGCAGTTACCACCGAAATCGAGGCTGAACAGGCCGACGTTCGGGAACAGGAATTCGAAGAAACGACGCTACGGCTCACAGCAGACCGGGATACGATTTCGTTCCGTGAACCGCTTCTTGCGACGGGGGAACTGCGCACGGCGGATGGAGCACCGATCGCGAATCAGGAAATCCGACTCGACATTGGCAACCATACTGAACGCGTCACGACAGATGCAACAGGCGGATTCTCCTTGGAGTACCGGCCGACTACCGAGTCGCTGTCGACTGATGAACTCGAGATTCAGTACGTCCCCGATCCCCAGTCGACATATCTCGGTGATACGTCGAACGTCAGTGTCTCGATCGAACAGGTTGAGCCGACCGTTTCGCTAGATGATGTCGGTAGTACGGTATCGTACACTGATGAGGCAGCTATCACCGGCGAGTTGACGGTCGACGATGTCTCCGTTGACGGCGTCACCCTTGCTGTGCTCCTTGAGGGAGAACGAGTCGGGACGGCTACCGTCCAAAACGGCGTGTTTGGAACCACGGTAACGTCTCCGGTATCCGTTGAAAACGGCGAGCAGGAACTGAGTGTACGCCTCCCGTTTGAGGAACAGGCCCTCGCTGCAGCAGCCGAGACAACAAATGTGTCGGTCCGCGAGACCGAGAGCAACCTTTCCGTTGATGGGACGTCAACCGGCGACCGAGAAATTTCGGTCAATGGTACACTTGCCACGGCTGGCGGCGACGGCGTTCAGGGTGAAACAGTACAGCTCCGAATCGACGGGATGACCGTCGGGACCGTTACGACCGGAGCAGGTGGCACGTTCGGTGATACCATCTCCGTTCCAGACTCGATTAACGGCGGAGACGTAACGGTCGCCGCCGTCTATGACGGGACCGGTTCCAGTCTCGAGCCGGTAACGGCCGAAACTGTCGTCACAGTCGGTGAGCCCGGAGGCCAACTCTCGACTGTAGTCTGGCTTGCCGGTGGTTTCATTGCCGTAATCGCAGCCGGGTTCGGCGTCTGGTGGTATCGTCGTTCCGCAGCGGCGTCTCCACCATCCGGTCCTGCGGACGAGCAGCGACCCACGCCAGGCGAGGGGACTGTCACAGGTCACGCGTCAGACTCATCGCCCGACACCGTCACACCCCTCCTTCAACAAGCGAGCGAACACCTTTCGAACGGCCATCCTGACGATGCAGCACGAACAGGCTACGCAGCCGTTCGCCGCGCGCTAGCGTCACGGATTGATGGACAGGGTGCACTGACCCATTGGGAATTCTATCATATGTACCGCAGCAACGATGCTGCAGAAACTGAACTGCTTCACGACATCACCGAAGGGTATGAACACGCTGCCTTCGGTCACAGCGATGTCTCCTCTGACGAAGCAGCAGGTATCCTCGAGAAGGCACGGCGATTGTGCGGCGTTGATGAGCCAGTAGATGGCACTGCTCCCGCGGATGATTGATAATCGTCTCGTAGGACCTCTTTTCGCTTCTTGTAGTCTCTATTGACAATTATAGGAAAGATAGATCGTATTGTATACTTAGAAAAGTTATAATACAGTGGGCATGCGAGTGCTTGGCAGCGTTCGGTCTTGCGAATCGGAGGGAGCATGAGTGATACACGGGCAACGGATATAACGAAGAATAGTACTCGCAAATCGAACTTTCCGCGGGCGGTCATCCACAAGCGGATTCTTGAGGTCGCTGAATCGCGCCCGGAGGCGCCGATGGAGGAGATTGCTGACGAAGTCACCGGTGCAACCACCTCATTGGTCGAACAGGTATTGGATGAGTATGGAGATCCAGGGCGCACTACAGCGGACGAGGATTCGCCGGTGAGTACCGACACAGAACCGACAGCTGCTATCGACCATGAGTCGACCAAAGATACAGGCGATTCAACACCTGACAAGCCAGCTATGAGCGACCAGACTAGCGATGCCGATGAATCGACGCCTGATCCGGATGAGGTCACCACGAAACAACTCGAAACACTTCATACGATCCGTGATCATCCACATGCGACACAGGCAGAGCTCGCCAATCGACTCGGCGTCGCTAGCGCGACTATCAGTCAACGGGTGAACGGGATCAACGAGTTCGACTGGTCGCAGCGTCAGGCGTTTATCAAGCAGTTCTTTAACCAAGACGGGGCAGCGCTCGAGGAGATGGAGACGGATGAGAACGGAGAACAGACTACCGGCCAAAAGTCCGGCGATGGAGAGGGTGATGGTGAGCCTACCGACGATACAGTGATCGATGCTGATGCAACTCATAGTGTCGGTACTGATGACGAAGCAAGGAAATTCTTCGAGACAGCTGTCAAGAGCGCAGATACGGCGCTCAGTGACGGCGGTAACATGACGAACGAGACCACTGCGGACGACGATTTTGCAAGGGAGGATTCGGATACAGAACCGGCTGTGGACCACTCTGTGACATCCGATGCTCGAGCAGACACTGCCGGTCCTGAGGGGGCAGGTACAACCAATGCAACGGCGATAACAGATGCAACCGAGGCGACCGAAAGGCAATCAAGGCTGCAAGAGCAGCCAGCCCAGGAGCTCACCGAACACATCGCCGAACTTAGCGCTCGGATCGAAACACTCGAGCAGCAGCTCACGGCCGGCCGATCGGTCGATCCTGAACTTGCTCACAAAGTCATTCATGCCTGTTTCCAATCTGAGAAGATATCAGACGATGAAGAAGTACGGGTTTTGGAAGGGATTCTCACAGCCGACAGCGGTGGAATGCGTACACTGGCTGACTCGAACGAACCGTAGCTGTCAGACACCCGCCCCTGAACAGTAGTTGCTGATTCGATCAGGAAAACCGCAAGGATTGAAGTCTCAGTCTCAACTCCGACTTCGTGAAACCGTGCTCAGTGCTGTCCAGAGAGTGGAACAGCTGCCGAAGCTTTTCGTCAGCCGTTGTTTTTCCAGTCTTGCCAGTACTGAACGGCGTACTGACTCGGGCTGCTCAGCCCGAGTCAGGCGTCGAGACAACCGCTATCCGTACGGTATTTGCCCGAGAAACGCGCGAAACAGGGCGGTCGGGACGACTGGATCAGTCTCGACCGCCCGACGTGAGGTTACGAGCAGATTCGTCAATACCCACAGATTGTACAGCGCGACAGCAAACAGAAAGTAGAACAGCCGTACTGAGAACGTCGGTGAGGACGTTCTCGGAAGAAACTCCGTGATCTTACGATAGGACGTTTCGATCCCCCATCGACGACGATATGCTTCAGCCAGTGGCCGAGCGATCTCGACGTCAGTGCCGACGTCGAGATCGCGGTTGGTGACCAGACAGAAGTGATCGTCGTCTCGTGTTCGGTGCGGAACAACGACGAGCCGGACTGTCGTCCGGCCTGTCGGCGGATTCGATCGAGCCATCTCGTACTCTGCGATGAACGTGTCGCTGTCGTGGTCATCAATGAACTGCTGGGCTCTGTAGTTTCGGTACACGGCGGCGGATTTCACGGGTATCGGACGCTCCGGCGAAGGTTGTAGACGGTGGCTTTCAGCAGCATTTCGCGGAACTCTAACCACCAGCTACGCGCACGCACGGCGGAGCCGAGCGTGCGCTTGATCGACGAGAAGACGGTTTCTGACATGGAACGTTGGTGGTACCGATCACCGTCCATGCGGGCGTTGTGGGCGTGATCGAGCGGGTTCATGATCCGGTGTTTAATCAGCGGTCTGATGCCGTTTTCGCGGAGTTCGTCACGGAAGGATTTCGCGTCGTAGCCGCGATCAGCAGCGAGGCTCCGCAGGTCGCCGGCGTTGCGCCGGGCGACCTGCGGGCCGATCTTCGCATCGTGTTTCTTTGAGGTCGTCGAATGGATGTCGGTGATGTACAGCGTTTCGACATCCACGAGTGCGGTGACTTTCAGCGCTCGAACGCGGTAGTTAGTGCGGTTGGCGTAGTGGCGGCTGGGCTGATCACGGTCAAAGCCAGTCGAATCGATAGCAGCGTGGCCGGTGCGTTTCTCGGCTGACGCGCCGAGAAACGCACGCCACGTCGCAGTGGGAATCCTCTCAAACCACGTACGAAGCACCGTGTAGTGTGGAAGTCTGGTGAGCCCGATCTCTTCAAGGATTCCGGGCATTTCGCTGAGCAAATCCACCGCGACGCGATAGGATTTGCCCAGTTCGATGCGGAGTGCATGCACGGTGAGCATCGCCCATTCAGCGAACCCGCCTCCCCCTTCGGGGTCGGCGGGTTCGTCCGGGTTAGCGACAACTGATTTAGCCTTAGCCACCGTAACACGCGTGAAGAGACGGATTTCGGATGTCACACCGATCTGTCTCTTCGCTTTCTACGGCAATAACGCAGTCGTAGCCCTCGCGTCTAGCGAAACTACAGAGCCAACTGCTGTACCTTTCGTGTTTGCGGCGCACGCATCAGGAACTCAACGTCGAGGTCTTCGAGCGTCAATGCGAGGTGAACACGATAGAAGCCACGATCAAGGTAGAGCCGGTTGATGTCGACGTATTTGCGGGCATCTGAGACGAGTTGGCGGATCGCCTCCGCCAACTCGTCGGTATCGCTTCCCTCCAACGCTACTGATCCGAGCGTGAATCGGACGCTCGGATCGACAATACAGACGGTGGCGAACTTGTACGCACGATCGGTCCCCTGCGCTGGATTCGTTGTACAGACGCGCGGAGTCTCTTCATCTCCGTAATAGAGCCAGTCGTGAACGTCGATTGCGACATCGACTGGCCGAGTGAACACGCGGTTGCGAGCTGCTTCATTGAGGATTGCGTCGTGGACGCGGTCGAACTGGTCGTCGACCGCGTCCGCATCGAGCCCACGCAAATGGTAGAGGAGCGCCCGTGCAAGCGGATTTCGAGCGGTTGCGTCGATAGCAATATCGTCGCCACGAGCTAGCTGATAGGCTTTCGCACCAGTATTGGCGAACTCACTGTCGAAGGCGATCCGAGCGAGGACTCGTTGGAAGTCCTCGCTCAGATACGTGCCGTTCGCAGCGATCCCAAAGTCCAATTCTGGAAACAGCAGTGATGAAGCCGCGCGAGTCACCTGCGTTGCCTCGGTTGTCTCGACCATATCGAGACAACGACCGCGACGGCAATCGTCACCTGGTCACTTCAGCAACTACTGTGAAGAGGTGGGGAGGTCAAAGAACTAGTACGCGTCCATCGGATTGTTTTTATCATCGTCGGCAATACTAGCACCTGAATGGTTGCGTTCAGGTCGTTGTGGCTTCTGCTTCCACGGCCCATTAGACAACTGCCTGCTGATCTTGCTGCAGTGGTTGTGCTCGTTGTCGCGACGAACATTGCCGCCGTCGTGCCCGGAATCCGTGATACGCCGCTGCGGATTCCGTTTGGGCTTGCGTTCGTACTGTTCGTCCCTGGCTATGCCTTTATCGCGGCTCTCTTTCCTGAGGCAGGGGGATCACCTCCATCAGCCGATGGGGAGGATTCAGTGCTCGAGGGAGAGAACGAGAATTCCGATTCAGACAGCTGGTCTCCATCGATCATGTCGCGGTCAGGGATTGATGGCATTGAGCGTGTCGCGCTTTCGTTCGGACTCAGTATCGCCATTGTTCCCTTGCTTGGCCTCGTACTGAACTTTACACCGTGGGGAATTCGACTCGTCCCAATTCTGATCACAGTCAGCGGTTTCACACTTATTGCGACGGCCGTTGCAGTCGAACGGCGCCGCGCATTACCTGTAGAAGACCGTTTTCAGGTGCCCTATCAAGAGTGGTACGCCGCTGGTCGTACAGAGTTACTTGAGCCAGATACACGTGCCGATGCTGCACTGAACGTCCTGTTGGCCATCTCGGTTGTGCTTGCGGTCGGGAGTGTCGGCTACGCGGTGATGGTGCCGCCGGATGGTGAACAGTTCTCTGCAATTTATTACCTGACCGAGAACGATGACGGTGAACTCGTTGCTGACGATTATCCGACTGAGTTCGTTCAGGGCGAAAGCCAAGAACTGATCGTTGGAGTCGATAACCATGAGCATGAGACGACGGAGTACACAGTAGTGGTTCTCGAACAAGATGTCGAGACGATCACAAACGAGACCGCTGCGAATAATGGGGCTGGGAATACGACGGTCAACGAAACGGTTGTTCAGGAGCAACGCGAACTTGATCGGTTTAGTACAACGATCGCACACAACGAGAGTTGGCACTACGAGTATGATCTGGAGCCGACAATGATCGGTGAAAACCAGCGCATCGTCTGGCTACTCTTCCCCGGTGGCGACGTCCCGGCCGAGCCCTCGATGGCCGATACGGAGTATTCCGCCCATCTCTGGGTGAACGTAACTGAACCGTGACATTCTCCCACACTCCAATACGCAGAACCTCCATCCGGTGCCAACTGGGCAGTTGACATCCTCCCGCGCCTGAAGACGCGGGAATCCCACGGCACCGCACCGCTGGATTGGGATATTACGGTTTGCAGTCCACCACCTCTGTCCGAGGTTGGAATCCTCGGGAGAGGTTATGAAGGGAGACTCCGGGCTGTGCCAACCAGCCGATACTCCTATCCCCGTCCGAACTGGACGCAGACTCGGAGTTACTTTCCTCGTTACTGTTGAGACGGATGTTCTCCGCCCCATTACATGGGGCTCGCTCATTGGAAGTGCTTTGGTATGATCTCCGGCGATCAGTCGCTAACAACACGCTGGCGACTCTCATCAGTCAATGTCCTGCCATTCTTGATCTTGACGAACACTACGATCGTCTCAGATATTGCAGTTCCAGAAAAGATATTTGAATATAAGGTGACAATTCTACATCGATGAATAAACGACTCTCACTTGGCCTTCTGTATATCGTTATCGGCAGTATTGCGCTACTAGGCGCAGGTCTCAAGCAGCAACCAATCGGAATTGGACTTGGGGCACTACTGCTCGCCGGTGGCGGATGGAGTCTTTCTCAAAAAATGCAGGGGCTAGCCAGATAGCTGTACCCTCGCCGGTGAATTAGGTTCGGCGTCTACTGTGAAGGTGGGGATGAATCCCTCTGGTGAAACAGATCGTCACCCGCACCTACACTGCGCCCATTCAGAACCAGTCACCCTGATATAGTTCGTGGGTGGCGCTGAATGGCTTCAGGAGCATCGTACATACGAATCCCACGAAGGAAGTCGGTTTTCGAAAACGCAGGCCAATATGCCGGACAGAAGAACACAGCCGCCTCATTCCCGTTTGCGTGCCACGGGAGAAAGTTCGAGGTACGCTTCTCACCGCCCGTACGAATGACAAGATCGACATTGCGGACAGGATGGTCATAGAGGTGTTCCTGAAGCGTCTCGCTATCGATCTCATCTGGGCGAAGCAAGCCCTCATCGATACCATGAGCGGTACTGCGAACTGCGTCAAGGAGGCTTGAGCGCCCGCCGTAGGCGAGCGCGATATTGAGAATGAATTGGTCGTAGTCAGAGGTTCGGTTCTCGGCATACTGAGCTGCTGTCTGGACACGTTCAGGCAGGCGTTCGGTATCGCCGAGGATCTGGATGGCAACCTTGTTTCCGTGGACGCGGTCGGCGTCGGCAAATTCATGAAGCTTCTCACAGAGTAGATCGAATAGTGCCTCCTTTTCCTCAGGTGGTCGGTTGAAGTTTTCCGTGGAAAATGCATAGAGGGTCAGTTCCCTAATACCGATTGTTTGACACCAGTCGAGAACGCATTCGGTCGTTTGCGCACCAGCACGGTGGGGATTTGCAATATCTTCGTCCGAGGCACGAGCGTACCGGCGGTTGCCGTCTTGAATGACTGCAACATGAGTTGGTACCGCAGAGATCGCGTGTGAAAGCAGGCGCTCGGAGACTGAATCGATCCGACGCCTCACCCATCCGTTCATAGGGAGTCCTTACAATCGTCCATTATGTATCTTCTTGCTTCGACGCCCCACTCTGGCACTGTCCGCTTCAGCATATTTTAAGGATGATCTCCTAGCCTTATAAACTGAGGCTGATACAGGCCGAGGGTCGGGAGGACAATTCACCGTAGAAACGCCAGCCAAGGGCCGACGTTGGAGCCCCCTCCCTCGAGTGACGTGTCAATCACGGGCGGGATCGAGATCGTGACAATCTGGCTATTGACAGAGTTGATCTCGAGTAGCGAGGGTAGTGTTGTCTCGGAGTCCGGATCAAACATCGGGTGACGTCTGGATCCTCTCCCCTTCCTCGCTGATTGACGCTTGCCACCGCGTCAGCATAATATTGCTGGCCGTACGACGTGTGTGTACAGTGAACCGCTCGGGGTCAAGTGGCTCCGAGACGCTTCGCGTCTCGTTATCACGAGGATTTTCGATTTTCGAACGACCCTGAGGCACTCGATCTGTTTCGCCTGTAGACCATGAACAGACTTCTTCCAGTCTGGCATTCCAGCGTTTCTATCAGCAAAGGGAACAAACCGAGCGAAGGGGTCCAGTACATGGCCGTCTGCTGGGGAAATCACATCTTGGCCAGGCAAGATCTCTCCCCCAGAATACCGCTGTTGCTCACTGTGACCAGTCTAACCCAAAGTCAGCACCTAGCTACCGCTGCTGTTCCTGATCCCGGCTGAATATATTCCATAATTAGGGACCATCTTCTTGACGATAATAGCCCTTTACGGCCTCTTTGGTCGTGAAACCGTCTCGTAGATGACAGACCACAACACGACTGAGACGGCGAAGCAGGCACTCAGCCGGCGCTCGATGGTGCTCGGAACGGGGGGCTTGCCCTCGGTGGAATCGTCGGTGCAACGACTGTCCTTGCGGGTGACGAATCTGACCAGCCGGGGCGGGCCGGCAATGATGAAGCACTGCCAATCGAGACCGGGTCGGATGTCCTTCGCAGTGAGGCGTTCGTTCTAGACACGGACATGAACGGCCAACTCACGACCATGACGCAACTGGCCGACGCGCCGGCCGACATGACACGAGAGCGCGTCGTCCATGTAACGTCCCGTGGCGAGTCCAGCGACTACGTCGCTGCAGGTATCGATCTCCGCGATGCGTCGCTGACACTGCCAGCGGCCGCCGAGGACGGGACCATCGCGTATGACTACTACAAGGGGTCGGACGTGACACACCGGGTGCTCGATGAAGTGTTCGTGCTCCTCCGGACGGGACCCACCGAATTCGCTCTGGCGGTCCGGGGGAAGGATGCAGACCAGCCTGAGACGTGGGAGACACGCGACGTTTCAAGCGAACTCGCCGACGATAGCTGGCTCACCGCTCAGGCCGATATCCGGCAGCTCAATCCCGGAGCAGTCCAGCGACAGATCACAACTGGCGAGGTCGACGATATCGAGACAGTCGCACAGGACTTGGCCGGTGTGGACGACCTCGAGACCGTCTCGGATCTCACTTCGCAGTTTGACGATGCAGACGTTCTCGCGATGGCGATCGGCGTTGGCGCTCTGAACGGCGCCGTCACTGACGCCTACTACGCCGATCTGCAGGTCGGCGATACGAGCTGTCCCATCCCAGCAGTCATCCCGATGGAGGTGTCGTTCAGTGGACCACAAGGGCGGGGTAGTGGCCGGCTCACTGCCACGCTCTCGCTGTCGATCGACCAGGCTGGGCTCAACATCGCTGATATTGACGCTGAGACGGCCAAACTCGCACCGTACACGAACGTCGCACCCCCGGTCCCGATTGTCGGCAGACAGAACGCCATCACGCCAGACGCTGTCAGTCAATCTGACGGTGATCGTGTCACGCTCGAGTTTGTCCCAGGACAAGTCCAGCAACTCTTGGCACAACGTGATGCATCGCAGGTCGTTGTCTACGGTGCGTTCGAGGGAGAAAACCCAGACATGTTTGCCGCCGTCGGAACAGTTGAAGAGGCTGGACGCGGCAGTCGGTGACCACCTCCCGCCGTAACCGTCGGGGCCAACAGTCGTCTCGGCGGACGGGCAACAGTCAGCTTGCCCTACAGTCTAGAACGGTGACGTCGAGTGGCGGATTCACCGCCCACCCGGACGGGCTCGAGGCCGAGTTCATGGACAAGCCCCACCCTCAACGAGCAAACCCGCCAGGGTGAGCGAAGTAGGGTGGGGTAGTTGACGAGAGGGCTAGTACAAGGTCTACTACTAGGCGAATACCGAATGTTTATGTGAGTAATTCTGGTAGACTACTGCAGCCAACACCTCTGCGGTCCGGCACAGTACGCAGATAGATGATGTGGCCGATAGCGGATCTGACCGTCCTGAAGAAAGCGGGACGGAGACGGTAATGCGACTACTACCATGAGTTCATCAGACGGGGGAGACCAGAGCCATCCGACAGTAGCTGAATCGACATCACAATCACTTGAAGACGGCCACGAGCAGGAGCCAGCCCAAGAACAACGCATGCTCCGGAATGGCGAGGCTGACGCCCAGCTTGTCAGGCCGGATAGCGACCAAACGCCGACGTTGAGTGTAGTAATGCCCACGCTCAACGAGGAAGCCGGGATCGCCGAATGCATCGAGCGGGCGAAAACCGCCATTGCCACGCTCGGCGTCCCTGCTGAGATCATCCTGAGCGATAGTTCGACCGATCGGACCCCGGAGATTGGGCGGGAGTTAGGAGCGACCATCTACGAACCCGACGAACCGGGCTACGGCTACGCCTACCGGTACGCGTTCGACCGCGCCCGCGGCGACTTCATCGTCATGGGCGATGCCGATACAACCTACGACTTCGAGGAGATTCCGCGCCTGCTGGCCCATCTCCGTGACGAGGACGCCGACATGGTGATGGGGAGCCGGCTTGCGGGCGAGATCGAACCCGGTGCGATGCCGTCGCTCCATCAGCACATCGGCAATCCGGCGCTGACGAAGTTCCTGAACCTCTTCTACGATGCGGGGGTGAGCGACGCCCATAGTGGTTTTCGGATCTTCACGCAGGAGGCCTACGATACGATGGAGCTCGAGACGACTGGAATGGAGTTTGCCAGTGAGATGATCATGGAGGCCGGCGCGAAAGACCTCAAGATTGCGGAGACGCCGATCGTCTACCACGAACGGGAGGGCGAAGAAACCCTCGAGAGCTTCCGCGACGGCTGGCGCCACGTCCGCTTTATGCTGGTAAACGCGCCGGGCTATCTGTTTTCGGTGCCTGGGGTTTTGCTGAGTCTCCTCGGAATGACGATGATGGGGATCGCATACAGCAATGTGTCAGTCAGCGGGGTGACGCTCGGCACTCATTCGATGATCGCCGGCAGCCTGCTGACAATCGTCGGCTATCAGATCGCCAGCCTCGGTGTCTTCGCCGCCGTCGCGAGCGACCCAATCCGGAAGCCAGAGGACCCGATCACGGAACGCGTGACGGAGTCACTGTCGCTTGAGCACGGCGCGACAGCTGGCCTGGCAGTGTTTGGCGTTGGCAGCGTCTACGCAGCGACCCTGCTCTACCAGTGGGCCACGAGTGGCTTCATGACGCTCGAGTTTACGATGGGCGCGCTCGTCGCGTTCACCGCGATCATCATCGGTCTGCAGACCGTGTTCTCGTCCTTTTTCCTGAGTGCCGTTAACCGGTGACAGCAGGGTTCGGGATCGTTGTTCGGCGTTCAAATTGACCGTTCTGCGACTATCGTTTCGCCGAAAACACAAGCGCAGCCGTCAGAGGGTCACCAGAACTGTGCGCCGGGCGTGTCACACGCATCGCAGACGACGGCATCGTTTCCCTTGTATGTGTCTTGGGTCAGTTCACCATCCGCACAGAACGAACAGTCAGTCCCCTCGAGGGAACTGATCGCCAACTGTGCAAGTTCCGTTCCCTGTTGTTGCATATCAGCTAACATGTCTCCCCCTTCCGTGATAAATCCGCTGGCCACGGTGATCTGATCACCGTCCTACGTCTCGCTCGTTGCGATGTGGAGCTATCGTTCTCGTGTTATTGACATCACCGCTTGTAACCTGTAGTGGTTCTCTAGTGCGGCACTCGGATCTCAAACGCCGAATGGCAGCGTAGTACCTAGGAAGGTGGCGCTGTGTCCGGTGTCAGTCTTCGGCATCCGTGGCGTCCCAGTTCGGCAGGCGCTCGAGCGAGTTCGGTAACTAGAAACGAGACCCATTCCAACCCATTGCCACCTGGTAATATAATCTAGCACAACTTCTGATGAAAGAGTTCGCCAAACCGCTACTCTTCGGGGACTGACAGTGACCGTTATTCAGGCACCCCGTCGTCGGCGGAGCAGTGGGAAAAGTCATCGCTCGCTGCTGAACAGTCGATCGGGCGATTGCAGGTCGACCATTTTTGCAGTTCGTGAAATATGTAGCTACATATAAGACAGTTCACTATAGATATGTTGATCGACGAGGCGGTGACGAGGATTGCCAATAACTCGACCGTCCCTCGTCATACCACCGTCCGAACACCCCATTGGCGGACGCAACCATACATCCACCACATCTTCCATAGACGGGTATACAGGGACTTCTGTCAGCCACGAGGCGTCGGTAGCGTCATCACATCGCTAGTCGTGTCACTGCTCGACCGACAGGTTTCGCTCGCAGCGCAGTTGTCGGTCAGTGATCCGGCCGAGGGTGGCCGGCCGTTACCGGCAGCAGGGGAGGCTCCTGCTACTCGTGGCCGTACTCGGATCGCGGCCTGAACCAGCGGTAGATAGTCAGTCAGGGCTAAGAAGGCAGGGATCGAAATCGCGATACTCACGCGGATGTTCTGGTCGCTGTCACAGATTATGTCTCTCCTAGCACTAGAGTAGACGCCTACCGATGGTTCTAGTACTAGCACTTGACAGCCAGATCATGACCAATATGACGATTAGGCAATATAGCCCGAGGATGATAGCAGCGACCGCTCTGCCAATCAGTGACCGCTGGCAATACGACATCGTAGTGCGAGCCACCGAGACACTCATCCTAGCTCCCAAGTGAGCGGGCGCTGCCTCGCGTGGTTATCTTTGTCGCTATGGTGACCAGAGATAAGCAGGCTAGGATCCACAGCCGAATTTGTGATCGACCCGTCATTTTATCCCGCTTAATTGGTCCACCGGTCGCTCCCGATATGACGCATTTCGCAGATATGCCAGCTTGCGACCGTGGGTGGATCTCACCCCTCGTCGGCGGAGACGCCTACACCGGGAATGGCTCCCGCGCCGTCATGGAGATTTCGGTAGGTCATACAATGGGGACAGCCGTGGACCGTACCGTCGATCCCAAACACACGAACGAAATCCTGCGTCACGTACGAGTCACACTCTTCACAGGTAGGCATCATCTCGAACAGATAATCGAACCTATATAAATCCACGTCCTGTTGGATGGCGAGGAGTGGGAGAGCGGTGTCAGCCGGCTGGTCTTACGGTCGGACCCCACATCGCTCTGTACAGTCATATCAGGACCGGCCGTTGGTGCCATTGCTTCTATAGCCAGTAACTATTACTATTCTTTATAATGATCTCAGCCCAGACTGTTCACTTTAGAACCTCTTTTTGGCGGGGATAGCGGAGGGGCTTCCAGAGGGGAACGTAGATGGGTCATGACTCAGCTCCGACCGAAGCTACACAGGCGGAGGTTGCCGCCGCGATTAACGCCGTTGAGCAGCCCCACGCGGCCACGGGGAGCAGCAGTGCGCATTCGTCGCCGGTCTGCTATACCTGTCGCTGGCTACGGGCTGTTCGCGCGACGCTCGCCGTGCATCGGCGCTTATGGTGTACGGTTTGTCCGTCTGCCGACGGCTGAGATGAGCTACGGTGCTCGTCTGGGCGGGGTACGTCCCAGCGTTCTCATCCCTGTCAGCGACGCTATGTCCGTCACCGCCCAGCCTTCCCGGTGCAGCGTTGCACCGGGCCGACAGCACACTCACGGCAGCGAGGGTACTGACCGCATGGCTCCCGACGATTACAATGCGTCACATCCATGCGGTGAGCCTGCAATACTGCATCATTTCACTATCTGTAGCTGACCCGAACAATCATCTGTCTGTGTGGAAGATATTCATGTGGCCGTCGCAACCCGGCCATCTCGTGAGGAGTTCCCCCTCTCCACTTCCCCTTTATCCACGCGTACCCGCAGCGGTCACAGCAGTCAGTACATCCTCGAGCATCGTGACATAGCCGAGAGCCGGCGTGCTCGTCCAAGGACGGTGAGATGTCTCCCTTCTCTGTGAAAAATCCGCTTGCCGCCACGCTCCGAATCAAGAGCCTTGACACTGGTCGACTGCGCGAGTACTATCACTGTCCTCCTGGCGAGTGAACCGCCTCGGGGTCAAGCCCCGAGGCACTCGGCCTGCTCCGCCTGTAGCCACCAGACGATTTCGGTCGGTTATATCTAGCTTCCTGGGTTCGTCGATGAAGTTTCGAGAGCTGCTAGTAGGGCCCAGTATGGCTGCTCGATCCCCGGATCGGCAGTGATGGTTCCAGCCGTGACGGGTGATCGACGCACTATACAGATCCGAATTTCCTCTCCTCTCAGCTCGAGGTGACATCGCTCGGTGCAGACGTCCGAGAGGCTCCCAGAATGCCGTCAGCCACTGCGACATGTCCGGGGAGTCGGTTCGACCGCCAATTGCTGACTGAGGCTAGCAGAAACGACGGTTTCGTTCAATTGCAGGTATGCCAGTGATCGGGCCGAGTCGTCCGTGACCGAAGCATGTATTGTGGTTCTTGCGTTGTGACCGCGGGTCGACAGTCAGACTGTTGTGAGTAGTTCGCGCGTCGCTTCGCGGACCGCTACATCGCTTTCGTGAGTCGGTCCCCACCCGAGTGCGTCGAGTTTCTCGATCGAGAGGCGCATCTTCGGGACATCGCCGGTCCAGCCCCGATCACCGCCGGTGTATTCGTAGTCGGGTTGGAGCTCCATCTCGTCGCTGACGATGTCGGCGATGCGCGTGACCGAGGTCGTCGTCCGCGTCCCGAGATTGTAGGTTGCAAGCGGGCCATCGGCGCGCTCTATGACTGTCAGCATCGCGTCGATGCAATCATCGATATGCATGTAGGACTTCTCCTGACGACCATTGCCAAGGATGGTGAGTGTTTCCGGGTTTTCCTGGAGTTTCTCGATGAAGTCGGGGATCACAGCACCGCGAAGCCGAGACCCGACGATGTTTGCAAAGCGGAACGTGCGGACGGTCAGATCGTGGGAATGAGCGTAGGTCGAACAGAGCCCTTCGTCGGCTAACTTGCTCGCCCCGTAGACGCTGATCGGCTCGAGCGGCGCATAGTCCTCCGGTGTCGGCCGCGGTGCCTCACCGTAGACCGTCGACGTTGAGGTGTACGCGAGGTTGGAGACCCCGACGTCGGTCATCGTCTCCAAGACGTTATAGGTCATTTGCGTGTTTGCCTCGAACTGGTCACGCGGACTGTCGGTGTTGACGGCTTTCGAGGCCGCGAGGTGGAAGACCTGATCGATATCGCTCGTGAGAACGCCCTCGAGGGCGTCGGGGGCGGTGAGGTCCTGTTCGACAAACGTCGCGCCATCGGGAACCCACTCTGTGCGGCCGTTCGAACAATTATCGACGATAGTGACGTCGTTGTTGGCCTCGAGAAGATGATCGGTCAGATGCGAGCCGATGAATCCCGCGCCACCGGTGATGAGAATCTGTTTGTTTTCCATACGTCCTCAGGGGAGTTGGGGACGGTAAACAGTTCGACTTCGCGGCAGGTATCGTGTTGTCATGCCTCCATTACTAGTATGTGGGACGGGCAGCCACTTGTGGTGTTCAGGTCCCGCAGCCGGCGAGCTCAGTGGTAACCATACTCCTCGAAGATCGGTTTCAATGGAGTGGTGCCCAGAACATTGGCCCACAGCTGGATCATCTGCTTCGATCTGACGGGACCCTAGTCGCGGATGAAGTGGATATAATCGTCGAGTGCGAGTGCAAACGGCTGCTCTGGCGGCAGTGGTTCCCACGTGTACTGATATGCGAGTCCATGTTCGTCGCCCTCGCCAGTGACGGTATGCGTCCACTGGTCACGTGATTCCTCGATGGTGATCTCGTAGAAATGGCGGATGTATTGTTTCGGTGGTTCGAGTGAGCGTGTCCAGACGTCTGTCGTCAGATACGAGATCGTCTGCAGGGACTCGAGGCCACTCTCTTCTTCGATTTCTCGAGTCACAGCGTCATGTGGTGTCTCTCCGTGTTCGATGGTTCCTTTCGGAATCTGGAGCCCCTCATACTCCGGACCCTCGAATACAAGGAGTTCGTCGGTGCCTCGTGTGATGTATGCACACGCCTTCTGGACATACGTTCCCGGGAGCTGTCCGTCCTCCACTGTCTCGGCTAGTTGGTGCCATCCCTTCTGTGCCATTGTTCCTACGCGATAGTTGTGACCGTATCTATAGCAATTTATTAAATATAGATAATCTTTGTTGCCAGCTGCTCGAGTGGTCTCACCATGTGGACCTGGCCTGGCGGAGCTACTTGTGACTTCGATAGTGAACTCCTTGACTGCGAGGATTCACTGCACCTAAAGACTGGCCGCTATTGGTTGGGCTCGTAGACCTGTTCATTGTTCTTCTCGAGCGCAATCGGTGGTTTTCGCCCCATTTTGTCATGTAGCTTGTTTGAGTTAGCGCCGGTGTCGTGGGCGTAGATTCGTGGGATGGAATTCCCGACATACTCGGGGGCAATATTGATCCTGAGTTCCTCGTTGAGCATTCCGACAGATTCGGTGACGGTATAGGCATCGCCAGTGTCGAGGTTGCATGATCGGCCGTAATCGAGGCCGAAGACGATGTCATCGACAGAGGTGACGTTCAGGACTGGGTGCCGTCGCCGTCGAAGACTGGCGTATCGCCGCTGGCGAGGCCGTCATACTTCGATCAGGAGTCCAAGTGGTGTCCGAGTAAGTAGGTCATTGAGAAGTCTCGTCCACGGTTCTGATAGTGGCGTTCGACACTGGAGATCGTGCAGAAGCAAGTTGCAACGCAAGCACGGTTTTGGGCTGGATTACAGGCATATTCGTTCGCAGAGAATATACATACTGGCGGCAGAATGGCACAGTAATGGATCTCCTCACTCACCTTTTTCTGCCCCTTGCAGTCGTCTATGTACTTCGCCCGAAGCTATTCGAGAACCCGCTTGCGTTTGGCGTGGCTGGCTTTGCGATCCTTCCGGACCTAGATAAGCTCGTGGCTGTGCCTGGTGGGCTGCATTCGCTCCTGACGCTGCTTCCCATCGCACTGGGCGTGGTCGTTATCGAGCGATGGTCGTTCGGCCAGCTCCGATACTCGCCCGTCATTGTCGGACTTCTCTATAGTCATCTCCTGCTGGATCTCGTTGAGGGTGATCTCGTCACCCTGCTGGCCCCGCTCGTCACAGCCGGACTCGAGTTACAGTACTCGAGTCAGGTTGTCTTCGGCGGTGAGTGGCCGATTATGGTTCGTGGTGAGCTGCTCTCAATGGTTATTCGGCAGCCGGAGGCAGGGGCTGGTGGCTCCGGAGTCAGCACCTACCCACTGGTCCGAAAATACGGGGTGCTCTCCATGCTCGTCTTTCTCGCCGTGGTTTCACCACAGTTTACTCATGATCGGTGAGGCGAACAGACAGAGTCACAGCGTAAGAGCAAGATTAGCTACTAGGTCTGGTAGATTCTGCATGGTCCTGCTGTTCGTGATAGGACAGGTTCGTGGGGGCGAGCAAGGGATATTAGCTTCTCTGCTATGGGATAGTCCCTTGGCGACGGTTACCGACTCCAAGGATTGGAGGTTGGCATCTTCCGGCCACTCGCCAAGATCACGGACCGCTAGTGGTACCAGCCGTCTCCGTTCAGCAGCATATCTCGAGACGTCAAAATGGCCTCCATTCAGTTGCTAACGTATGCGGTGGTTGTAAGCGGCCTGTCAAGGCAACTCTCTACTGTTCCAATTGGGTATTCGGCTATCGGATTCAGAGCAGGACTAAGCTCCTCGGTAACCACCACCGTGAGTCGAGTCCTAGGCCATGGTCGTTACTGGCTAGGCAGTGTTTCGTTGAGCGTCATCTCCGGACCGATTACCGCTGACTCCACTGCAGTCTCGCGGAGTTCGGCGCCCGTCCCCACAATCGCTCGCTCGACCGTCCCACCAGAGATTGTGGCATCGGGGAAGACGACACAATCCCGGAGGGTCGCGTCCTCGACGCGCGCGCCTTCCATGATGTGAACGTTTGGACCGATCGTCGTCTCCTCGACCGACGCGTCGGGATGGATGGCACTGTCACCGTCGAACTGCCAGGCGACGGCATCGAGATAGCTCTCAGGCGTCCCGATGTCAAACCAGGCGCCGTCGAACGTGAACGCGTCGACACGTTCGCGGGTGACGAGCCACTGGACGAACCAGCCCGGCTCGTCGGGATTGTTCTCCCCGGCCAGATACGTCTCGAGCAAGTCGAGGTCTTCTGCGCGGAACCCGTAGCAGGCGACCGAGACGAGCGTGCTCGGTGGGTCATCGGGTTTCTCTTGGAATGCGACGATCTCGCGGCCGTCGTCGTCGAGCTCGAGCACGCCGTAGGAGGTCGCGCGGTCGTAGTCCCCGACGTCGTAGGCGGCGAGCGTCGGCGTTGCTTGCTGGCGGAAGAAGTCGACGAACTCACTGACGTCGAAGCTGATGAGGTTATCTCCCGCAATCACGATCGTGTCGTCTGTGAGATTTTCTCGGTCGACGAGCTGTGCGAGGGCGCCGATAACGCCAAACTTCTCGTCTTCGTCGGTCGTGTCCTCGATCGAAAGTTGGGTTTTGTGGTAGTCATGGGTCTCGAGGTGGGCTTCGAAGTCGGCTGCGAAGCGTTCATTCGTCGAGACGTAGACATCGTTGATTCGGGCGTCAGTCTCGAGGTCCTCGAGCACACCATCGATGACCGTCGTGTCACCGACTGGAAGGAACATCTTCGGGCGTTGGCGAGTGATCGGCCAGAGTCGGGTAGCGTAGCCGCCTGCTAGTACGATCGCGTCCATAGGTTGGGAATCTCACGCCGTGTAAAAGCCGTTTCCTATTTGGGGTATATTGGTTTCAGGAGGCCTCCGTAAGTTGCTCCTCGGCGTCAGTACACTACGCATAGACCCGCTGGATCCCTCTTCAGGTCAATCTCCGGTTCCTAGCAGTTGGCTCGTCCACAGGGGGTGCCACCTCGAGAACCCTAGGTACTCAAGGGAACGGCAAAAGGTGAGGGTGTGACGGAGTAGACCGTCCGTCTACTGATGTGAAGAGGCCACCGCGTCGGTCTCGGTGTACTGTGCACACACCCGGCGCAGCCCCTCCGCGAAGTCGATCTCGGGTTCCCAGCCGGTTGCCTCGTACATCGTCGAGGAATCGGCACAGGTGTCGTGGACGTACACCGAGTCAGGAATTGGGTTTTCGACGTACTCTGGTTCGATGTCGGTGGCCAGCTCATCGTTGAGCATATCGACGACGGTGTTGAAACTATAGGCGTCGCCGGTCCCGAGATTATAGATCCCGGTGAGTTCATTGTCCGCCGCGAGTTCCAACCCACGGACGATATCCGAGACGTGGGTAAAGTCCCTCGTCTGGGTGCCATCGCCGTACAGGACAGGAGCTTCGCCGTTGGCCATATCGTCGGCAAACTGGGCGATCACGTTGGCGTACTCGCCCTTGTGTTCTTCGGCGCCGCCATACCCTTGGTAGACCGAGAAAAAGCGCATCCCGGCGACGTTCATGTCGTAGTGGTTGGCGAAGTACTCCCCGTAGTGTTCACGGGCGAGTTTCGATGCCTCGTAGCCGGTGTTGACGGTGACCGGCATGTCGACCGGCGAGGGCTCGGTTCGACTCCCGTAGATCGAGGAGGTAGAGGCGTAGACGACCGTCTCACAGCCGTCTTCGCGGGCCTGTTCGACGACGTTGACGAAGCCCTCAACGTTGACGCGGGCTCCCTCGGTGGGGTTCTCCTCGTGCATCGCATAGGAGGAAAGCGCCGCGAGGTGGAAGACCACGTCGACGTCCGTCGGGAGGTCGTCCTCGAGGACGCTCCGATTGTGGTAGTCGACGCCGGACTCGAGATTTGCGGACGTGCCGAGGTACTCGTCGTCGATCACGACCACGTCGTTCGTCTCCGCGAGATGATTTGCGAGATTCGAGCCAATAAACCCTGCCCCACCCGTTATCAGGACGCGCTGATTCTGCATGTCACTACGACTGGCAGCCACCTATGAGAACGCTATGGTCTCCGGACGTACGTGAGCCCCATGCGCCCGAGGGCGGTCGCTGTTCACGGTGTTCGACGCTGCGAGGTAGAAGACCCGATCGACGTCGCTTGCGTCGGCAGGCCGCACCGCCAACCTGTTCGTTCCCGTTATCCTGAGTATACTCGGCGCAATACGGTCGATACTCAAAGAAGCGATCAGCCTCGTCATCGCAATCATCACGTTCCCGCTGCGCGCTCTCCGTCGGTTGCTGTAGCCGACGCGCGGTCGCTTCTCGGTTCCGGCACGCTCCGCATTCTTCCGCCAGTTCGACGCCGACGGACGCTGCCGTGCTCACCGGTGGCCTCGAGTTGCCCGCGGCGACGATCCGACGACGCTCGTGCTGCCGAGCATGCTCGCGTCTCGCGGTCAGTGTCTCCCAGAGGCGCTCCAGGGGCTACCCGACCGGAACCATCATGTGTCGGCACGGTGTACACTCTAGCAATGAAAGCCGTCGTACTCGCCGCCGGGGAAGGAACGCGTCTCCGGCCGCTGACCGAAGACAAGCCGAAGGGGATGGTCGCGGTCGACGGGGAGCCGATCCTCACCCACTGTTTCGATCAGTTGGCCGCGCTCGGTGCCGACGAGCTGATCGTCGTCGTCGGCTATCTCAAAGAGCGGATCATCGACCACTACGGCGACGAATACGAGGGGATCCCGATCACCTACGCCCACCAGCGCGACCAGCAGGGGCTGGCCCACGCGCTGTTGACCGTGGAGGAGTACATCGACGACGACTTCATGCTCATGCTCGGGGACAACGTGTTTCAGGCGAACCTCGAGGACGTCGTGCGGCGCCAGCGCGAGGACCGCGCCGACGCGGCGTTCCTGGTCGAGGAAGTCCCGTGGGACGAGGCCGACCGGTACGGGGTCTGTGATACCAATAAGTTCGGCGAGATCACGGACGTCGTGGAGAAGCCCGACGATCCGCCGTCGAATCTCGTGATGACCGGGTTCTACACCTTTACGCCCGCGATCTTCCATGCGTGTCATCTGGTACAGCCGTCTAATAGAGGGGAGTACGAGATCAGCGAGGCGATCGATTTGTTGATCCAGAGCGGGCGGACGATTGATGCGATTGGGCTCGAGGGCTGGCGGATCGACGTCGGCTATCCAGAGGATCGGGAGGAAGCCGAACAGCGGTTGCAACAGAAGGTGACCATCGAAGAGGACTGATCGGACCTTAACTAGTACACTAGTAGGACATCACCTCAGTGACTGGCAGTGACTCCAGTATAGGCCGAAGATTACTCCTCGGGGCACATTATCGTCGTTGAAGTGGTGTCTCGTTTCACATATTTTCGAACCTTGCTCAGGTAGGAACCGATATCCTAGTACTCGTTGCTGGCTCCCACACCGGTCCGATTATCGTCGTAGTTCCGAGTTCCGAGACGTTCCCATCGGGGTGAAGATGCCACGATCCACATTTTAAGGCCACTCCGTGCCTCCTCGCGGAACTGGAAGAAACCGGCGCCGACATGGTGATGGGAGTCGCCTCGAGAGAGATATCGAGTCCGGTATGATACCGGTGTTCCACCAGTACGGCGGCAATTCGCTCCTGACGCGCTTTTTGAACGTCTTCAACGGCCCAGGCGTCAGCGACGCCCACAGCGGTTTCCGAATCGTCACCCAGGAGGCTTACAAGACGATGGAGTTGGACCCGACCGGGATGGAGTTCTCCTCGGAGATGATCATGGCGGCCGGCGCCTCCGGCCTCGAGATCGTCGAGATGCAGATCGTCTACCACGAGCACGAGGGCGAGGGGGCCCTCGAGAGCTTCAAAAACGGCTGGCGCCACGTCAAGTTCATGCTGGTCAAGGCCCCGAGCTACCTGTTCTCGGTGCCGGAGCTGCTTATGGGTTTAATCGGCCTGGCAATGATGGAGATCGCATACAGCAATATGTCCGTTAACGTGGAGACAACGGCACCCATTCGATAATCGCCAGCAGCCTGCTGACCCCCGTCGTCTACCGATTTCCAGTCTCGACGTCTTTACAGCCGTGTCGAACGATCTAGACACCGGCGGATCCGCTGACAGCATGGGAACCCGAGTGTTGCCGTTCAAACCTGGCGCAACGGACGGCCTGGCGGTGGTCGTCGTCGGCAGCGCCGTATGCGGCAACGCTGGTCTCACGGTGGGTAGCGAACGGGGTCCTCACTTTCACGTTCCAGGATGTCTGACAGCTAGATCGCCGTCCGTACAGCGCTGGCATCTGTGGCCACAAATGCTCTCAGAATTAGCATGAATCACTATCCACATTCGCACCTCGAGCAGGCAATCCCACCCATCACCGTCTGCGTGCGTTTTCGGCTCCGATTCGACGTTTAAACCCTCATTTCGGCCGTTTAGAGTGATATTTGTACCGAACATGAAAAAGAACCCAGTTAATTGCCTTCCAGAATATTTCGATTGACTAGGTCGAACTCTAGGCTGAGATAAATCACCCAGATGAAGGCCCACACCGGATTTTCGGGGCAATTATTTGGGATTCCTGATTAGAGCATTCTTTATGTGTGCCAGATTTTATCATGCCCCAATTTTCTCTGAAAGGTATTTCACCAAGCAACGTTTATAAGTAGTCTTCAGGTCAAGAAACCGGTCTTATTTTTTGGTTTATATTAATCAGATTTGATCGATCATCAGAGCACACCCACAGGAACCGAATTGATGCACTTGGCGGCGTCGGAGTACGATGTCACAAGCTCCTCGCACTCTTTGAAGAGTGGATGAGTCACGTGAGAATACCAGAAGCAGAGACTGACGCTACAGGAGTCGATCGCTATCGCTACGCAACCAAGGTGTGAGTCCTGACTAAAGACGAATACTGGCAGGCCCAATACCGATCGCAACTGTATACCGTCGCCTGCTCGGAGGGCCATGCTCCTTGCAAAGGACCCCCTCACTCACGATAATCTTCTTGAGAGTAAATGATATATTGAACATCTCATAACAGCATCAACCTTACCTAAACGTTGAGAAGACTCGAAAGACCGGATCCTTGGGGTCAAACTCGATTTATAGTCCAGATTTAATTTTTGGAAAGGGCAGCCCACAGTCAGAATATGTCTATGCAATGGACCTCCCACTAACCAGTAGTGGCCTTACTCAGACTTGTACTCAGATCAATTAACTGAAAGGCTGTCTAACCCACATTTCGGACACTTTCTTTGGATCGGCGTATCGTTTTCCTGTATATCAGGCTGATTTGAATAGGAGGCGATAAGGCCAATGATGAATATTTACAGTTGTGACAAAGAACACACCGCGTTGCATTCGTTCATAGAAGCATGAGCACGAGTTATAATATTTCGCGACTTGAGGGTCGTACCGCGATTATTACGGGATCAACACGTGGAATTGGTGAAGAGATTGCCCGACGATTTGCGTCCGAAGGTGCAGCTGTTGTGATTACAGGTCGAACACAACCAGACGGGGAGGCGGTTGCCGAGTCGATTGTAGATGCTGGGGGGACGGCAAACTTCGTCGAAGCCGATATGCGCAATCCGGACGACATTGCGGCATTAGTTGAGGCGACCACTGAGGAATTCGGATCAATAGATATCCTCGTCAACAACGCTGCCGTCCCGACTGAAAAGGACGTCGGAGAAACGACTATTGAGGACTGGAATCTCGTGCTTGAAACAGACTTCCGATCGTACTGGCTCTGCGGGAAACATGTACGCGACCACATGGACGACGGTAGTGTTATCAACGTCTCTTCGAACCACGCGTTTACGACGATGCCAGCACATTTCCCCTACAACGCGGTCAAGGCCGGTATTAACGGAATGACGCGGGCGATGGCACTTGACTTCGGTCCAGATATCCGTGTCAATACAATTAACCCTGGTTGGGTTGCCGTCAAACGGACGACGGCCGAGATGTCTACCGAGGAACGAGAGGAGTTGGCGTCAATCCATCCTGTAGGGTGTATCGGTCAACCTGAAGATGTCGCAGGCGTTGCGGCATTCCTTGCGAGCGACGACGCTGCGTTCGTAACGGGCGCAAGTATTCTCGTTGACGGAGGCCGCTCAGCAGTCATGCAAGATGACACCTTACCAGATTATCGAACAGCCAACAACGAGTAGTCAGCCGTCAACAAGACCGCTGATGAGATTTTCGACGGCGCGGTCGTTGACTCGTTCGACCGCTTCGTGGGTGTTTTGTGCGTTATGCGATCCCAGGATGGCGGAGTCAAACTCTGTTAGTGGATCCTCCGCTGGTAGTGGCTCTTCTTCAAAGACGTCCAACGCAACACCGCCGAGATTTCCCTCCTGTAGTGCGGAAACGAGTGCGTCTTGATCGACCAGTTCCCCACGGGCAGTGTTGATCAGGTAGCCATCCTCACCGATTCGTTGGAGTTCATTAGAACTAATCATCCCTCGTGTCTCTTCGGTAAGTGCGCAGTTGAGACTAACAACATCTGACCGATCGAGTAATTCGTTTTGTTCGACTCGTTCAATCCCTGTGGCTTCAACTAACTCATCGGGCAACGGTTCAATGTCTGTTCCCACTACGTCCATACCGAGTGCGTGAGTGCGCCGGGCGACAGTTGAGCCGATATCACCAATGCCAATGATGCCGAATGTTTTGCCAGCTAATGAGGTGCCGCGGGGACATCGCCACTCACCGCGTCTGACGGCCTGATCAATATGATGTAGTCGCCGTGTCAGCATAATCGCGTAACCGATGACGACATCCGCGACCTCGTCATTGAACACACCGGGCGTATTATAGATGGTAACTCTATGATTTTCTGCCGCTTCTGTATCAATCGCGTCAATACCAATCCCCCATTTCGAGATGACCTTCAGTTTGGAGGCTTCACTAATGACTCGGCGAGTAAATTCGTCGTCGCCTGCAAGGACGCCATCGTACCGGTCAATAATATCGAGTAGTTCTGATTTTGTGAGTTGCTGATCCACATCCGCAACGTCATACTTGATATCGTGGTCGGCGAATTGGTCGGCGTAGTCGTCAATCGAATCCATAATGAGTGGACACGATATCAGGACGCGGTATGTCATCTGTCGGGAATGCGTTTTCTGTCCGTAGAAGGTTTTCGTTTCAAATTTGATCTTCCCATAAGGCGCACTTCATCTGGTCAGTCCTCTAATCGTCCAGTGCAGATTTCTTTCTCCGAATAATATACTTTCTTCTATTAAATAATTATAGTTATTATAACTCGGATTCTTGTTCGAGGTTATAGACGGCGGCGGTCACCACGAGTTTACGGAACTCGCGGTACCACGCACGAGGGTGGCCAGCAGGGCCGAATCGACGCTTGATGGCCGAAAAGGCAGTCTCGGTCATCCAGTGCTGATCATATAACCTGTGTGTCCACACGTGCGTCGCGCGCGTGACCCTAGGCAGCGAACAGCCGGTGGCGCAGCAAGGTCCGAACGCACTCTGATCGGAGGGCGTCCCGCAGCGATTGGTCGTCATAGCCCTTGTCGCCGGCGAGACTCTCGGTTTCTCGATGTTGCGGAGGGCAACTCGACGGCCAGTCCGTGTGCCGTGCGGCCAGTGTGCCGAGCAGTAAATGTCGAGTATGACAACCGAATCTGTATCGACGAGCGCCGTCGTTTTGAGCGTGCCTATGTGGCGATCCGAGCGGTGTTGGTAGTGTCTCGATACCGTTTCGCGGTCGAAGAACGTGGTATCGATGGTCCCGCGTGAACCCGGATCGCAGATGTTTGTGGACTCCCGAAGGAACCCACGCCAGACCGACATGGGTACCTCTCGAATGGCCGGTACAGCGTTGAGGGGGCGGGAAATGCTGTCCGCGCGAGCTGTAACAGACCATGAACGCGATCCATCTCGCTTGCTCAATCGACGATTTCGCGGTACGTCGCATCCATGTAAACTCTCAAAAAGTGAAGCGTTACGTGCTGCCACCCGGGAAATCCGTGGCCAGTCGGATCACTCAACGCCGTTGGACTGGCGGCACAGCGCTTTTGAGCCAGCGACGCGGCTTGCTTAACGAAGCGGAAGAATAGTGTTGAAATCATAGTTCTGG
>NZ_JBHDYC010000023.1:0-46017 GCF_041894845.1 Natrinema sp. H-ect4 | reverse complement strand
GACGCGAAGGGATTGATGGAACTCCCCTCGAACAGCCGCAACCGCGCCGGAGCGGCGTGGGGAACGTTCCTTCGGATGCTCGAATACAAGTGCGACCGCGAAGGCACGCACTTCGCGGCCGTCGAACCGGCTGGAACGACCAAAGAGTGTTCCAACTGTGGCGTTGCGACCGACAAACCGCTGTGGGTACGCGAACACTCGTGTCCCTCATGCGGATTCGAGGCGGACCGCGACCGCAACGCCGCCTACAACATCCTTTCTCGCGGACTCACCGAAGTAGGGGTGGTTCACCCCGATTCAATGCCTGCGGAGACTGCGCTCCCTATGGGAACCGATTCGGTTCCTGCAAAGCGCGTCTTAGAAACAGGAAGCCCCGTCCTCAGCGAGGCCGTCAGGCCGAGCAGGGCGGGGTAGTTCACATCCTCTCCGCCCTGAAGGGCGAGACTTTCTCCTTGACTCTCCATACACTCAACGCCGATATCTTCACCCACCTCCGTTGAGTAGTTTGTCTAGCCGTTGTTGCACCGCTGGGAGCGGTATCTGTGAGTCGCGTCGGTTGGTGGCTGCGCCGAATGTCTCAATGGCGCAGGTGATTGGTCCCTCCACGTTGTTTTCGGCGGCGAGGAGTGAGGCGTACCATGATATTTGTGTTCGGTAGCGGTGTTGTATCTCGGTGGTCAGCTCTGTAAGTGCGATTTTGATGTCGGTGATCACCCATGACCCGTCCGGGTTCTGCATCACGACGTCTGCCTGCCCTTCGATTTCGAATTCGACGTCGTCGCGTCTGACGTGACCGCGAAGTCGCTTTTCGACGTGGATTTCGGCTGCTTGTTCTAACTGGCTCCAGAGCTCTGAGGCGACGAAGTTGGGGAGGACGAACTCGGTGAGGAACTCGATCAGGCCGTCGCGTTCAGCCTCGTTCGCGGGTGGCCCATGGCGGTGGAGTTCCTCTGCAATGATTTGTTCGATATCGCCACCCTGCGTTCGGATGGCTGTTTTCGACATGCCCCGATCGACACAGCGGGTGAGGACGCTGTGGCAGAGTTTCCCGACGTCTTCGGTGTCGAACGCGGTGAGGGTGAGTGGTAACTCGCCGTCTACAGCGTCTGTGTCCGTGTGAAGTGGCCGGCCCTGTAGATGATCAAGGAGATATCGATCCTGGTCTTTCAGGAGCGGGTGGATTGTGCTGGGCTGAAGGAATCGTGGTACGAGCGCTGCGAGGTCGTCTCTGTCTGGCGGTGTTGATGCGACGAACGGTGTCGGCGTGGTTGAGTGGGAATGGGTTGCCTGACTTGCAGATGTGTCGACAGCATTGACGGCGACGTCGATGCGCCGAGTAGACTCGTTCGGACCTTCGACGTCGAGGGTGTACGTGCCGGCAGCAGGTGTCCCGTCGAACTGCAACCCGTCACGGATGGTTTCGAGCCATCGATCCCGTGGGTGTTCGGGGCCAGGTATGTCGCGGGGAAGCGGGACAACGAGATGTTGTTTGGCTCGGGAGAGGGCTACGAACAGGATTCGGAATGCCTCGGCGCGGGTACGCCGGGATGCTGTTTGAACGCGGTCATGCCCGACAAGTCCCGTACTCGAGTGACCGGTGATGACGGTGTCTGCCCAGTGTTCGCTCGCCCATCGAAGGCCGACGTCGATAGGGAATGGTGTCGAGCCGACGCGATCATCGGTACGTGGGTCATAGAGACCACGCGTGAACGCGGAGAGGGGGTCGATGTCCGGTGCAGCGGCGTTCACTGGCGGTGCGATGCCAAGCATCGGCCCGGTAGCGACGAAGCGCTGGCTGGTTGGGCCGAGTTTGCGGAGTGACCAGCCGAGATCGGCGAGTGCGACAACGTCGCTTTCATCGCCTTTCGCCTGATGGACCGTCTTAAATACGACGTCGTGCTCATCGGTGGTGGCCACCGGTTGTGTTGGCCCAGTATATGGTTCGTTCCGAACTGGAGTGAACACATCGATGACGTCGCTCAGATCGGCTATCGAGTCGCCTTCCCAGCGGGTGATGAGCTGTACGAGTGCGTCTAGGTTGGCGATGCGTTGTGATGGAGCAACGGCGGTGAAGTGGTCGTTCGGGTCAGCACGAAGAGCGAGTATCTCGATAATGTCGGCGATACTGGCAGCGGCCGACTGCGCCCGGAATGCGGGTCGCTTCTCTCGGAGGTGGGCGAGTCGGTCACGGACATCCCGTTGCTGGTCGGCGGTCTCGGTGTCGTCGCGGATCGCATCGAGACTCCAGGTAGCCGTGTTGCAGGTATCTGTACGGGTGGAGAGACCGAGTGGGGTGTCAGTGACGAGTGTCTGTAGTCGGTCCGTATCGGCGGGATCGACGAGCCACTCAGCGACGTCGAGGACAGTCTTGACAGCAGGGCATTCGAAGAGGTAGTTGGAGGCGTTTGCAACGGAGAGGCCTTCCGCCTCGAATGCTTCAGCGTACCGTGACATGTGTGTGCGCCACCGGAACAGGACAGTTACATCGGGCTGGTCATCGCTCTCGCTATCGGTGAGTGTCCCGTCGGCAAGCCCAGTAGCGATATAGGTCGCCAAAATCCCGGCTTCCCCTTTCCCCCTCTCAGGGGCGACATAGGCTGGTGATCCAGGACGCGCATCGGTCGTGAACGCGGCGACATGGACGCTCGGCCCATCGGTCGCGTCGCGTGCAGTGTCAAGCGGTGTGTACGCGACGTCGAGGTTGCCGATACCCCCGCGGTCCGGGTCAGTGAGTGCCGGTTCAGCAATCGCGTTAATCGCAGCGGCGATGTCAGGCGTACACCGGTACGTCGTCACTGCTGTCTCAGTCACATGTGTCTCCCAGTCGACACCCAGATACTTCCCCTCCTCGACAGCGCGGTTGAAAAGCGACGGATGTGCGTCACGCCACTCGTAGATTGTTTGCTGAAGGTCTCCAACTGCAAGCACGCGGCAATCCTCACCCACAAGTTGCGCAAGCGCCGCGTGTTGCAGTTCAGAAACATCCTGCGCCTCATCGATAATGACACTCTCGATGCGCTCCCGATATCGCGCCAGCACCCGCTCCCGTTTCGCAGTCGCGCTGTCACCGGCACCGCGGGCCCCGGAAAGGAACTCAGCGACCAAGAACGCACAGTCCGTATGTGAAATGACGCCGCGCTCCCGACTCCGTGTCTCGTACGCATTCCGGTAAGCGTCCAGAAGCGTCCCGAACGCAGTCACCGTCTCGCTCCACGCCGCCTGCAGCTGTTGGTCGGCGGCAACCAGCTGCTCACGGTCAGTCTCATCAAGCGCCTTGCAAGCCTCTGTCGCCGCTTGAGACCCAACACACCTGGCAAGCGCAGCAGCGATATCATCAAACGACGTCGTCTCCCCTTCCGCATACACTGACTCAATCGTCGCGTGGAGTTCCGCAGTGAACTCCGCCGTCGTCAGACGACGGGCCCGACACTGCTCGAGAGCCTGGCGTAACAACGCACTCAGCCCATCGTCGTACTCACCCGGCGGGTACGCAGAGTCAACGACGTCGACGGCCTCCGCATATGCCGGATTCGACACGAGCGCCTCATAACAGTCTCCGTGCAGACGGGTGAGTTGCCCCTCATTGCCAACGCTCGGCATCTCATCGAATCCGACCGTCGCCGCGAACTCCCCCAAAATCTGTCGAAACACGCTATCAATTGTTCCAAAATGCGGGGCATGCCTGACCCGGTTAGCCAGATACTGTCGCTCATCGTCTGAGACAGCCGCCGCAACCGGTGTCATGTCGTGTTCGACGAGTTCACGAAGTCGTGCAGTAAAGTCGGGAACAAAGGCAGCTGCTTCATCCCGATTGAACGAAATCACACAGAGCGATTGCTCAGGCGTCTCATCACCATTGACAAACCGTCGCAAGAGTTCCTCAGCCCCGATATCAGTCTTTGTCACCGTCTTCCCCACTCCCGGGTTCGAATCCAAGATGAACAGCCCGGAATCATGGTCAAAGTACGCGTTCCGAATCCGTCGTTGCGCGTTCCGAAGGACGATCGGCCCCTCGCGTTCAGTCGGATCATCGGCTTTCCCCGTCGAGTCAGTCATCAGGCATCACCCCCATGGACGCTGACGCCTCACCGGGTAGCATCGACCGAATCACGTCCGGCAACGCCCGCTCAGTGCTCAGAAGTCGGCGGCGCGCAGCAGTGCTGATGGGTTCGACATCGAGGGAGTCGAGTAACGGTGACCGAAACCGTCGGTTCCGCTCGACGTCATGTGAGTGTCGCGTGACAATGAGACCCGTTGTGGCTGCCTGTACCGTATCCAGGAAGTGATCGTGGTCACGGCCATCCATCCACGCTGTCTGTGGGGACAGTCGTTTCGCCGGCCCAGTCCCGGCGAGGATGGCGTGTTGAAGCTCTGCCGGCACAACACTTCCTCGTTGCCGTGGCCACTCACCATCGACAAGCCCGACGGCGATGACGAACGGGATCTTCCGGGCCCAAATGTCGTTTGCTTCCAGAATGTCAAGGGCTAGCGCGTTTGCATGTTCCCGCCGACCGGGGCGCTGCGTCGCTAGCGACTCGCAGATACTGGCCACCGTCACCCACGATTCGTCACTCCACCCATCGGCTACCCGCTGTGCATACTTGCTCTCAACCTGCTCGACGAGTGTCTCCATCCGGACGACCGCACGCGCAGCCGTTTCCGTCTCCAACAACGCCGGCGAATCCGTCGCCTGCTGCTGTGGCAACACCGACTCGCGGTACGACGCTACGACACTACCGAGCACATCAGCGACGGTCTCCGGTGACGGATTCGGAGACGTCACAACCCATTCAACGAACTCGATGATTCGTGGGTCCGCCCACGCTGCATCTTGTAGGAGCGACTGCCATGCTTCGACCGAGCGTGATCCACTCGGTGTCTCGTGATACAGCTCCACCACTGTCTCGGCCGGAACCGGCCATTCGTCACCTGAATCCTGCGGCACCCACCCGAGTTCCAACGGCCGGAACAGAACATCACGAGCCGGGTTCGACGCAGCAATCAGTTCACAAAGCGCGATCACCAGCCGGTACGGCCGCGATGTGACAAGGTCGATCTGCGTCCAAAACACCGGTGTAATACCGTATCGAACAGCCGCTCGAGTGAGCGGCTCTTCATACCTCTCTAGGTCACGCGCGACTACGACGATATCCCGGACAGGAACACCATGTGCTCGAAGTTTAGCGACGACCGCCATCACCGCTCGTGTCTCCGCACGCCGTGTGGTTGTCGTGAGCTCCGCAACCGGCACGTCCGGCGTCACGTCCGCCGCATCCAGGTCCAGCCGACCCGGCAAGCCGGTCATGTAACCACCACCCGGCCCGGTGTCGGAACTGCCAACAGCTCTGTGAGCCGCGTCTTCAGAAACGGGCCCGTTCCACGCCGGAGCATCCAGCGCACCTCGACGTCGCACGTTGCGGCGATGGCAGCCACCAGATCAACGAGCGGGGCCGGAACAGTACTCAACCCAACAACAACCACTCGTTCGACAGTCGGGAACGCCTCAGCCCAGGCCGACCCGTCAGCACCAGCCAACGCACGAGTCGCACGGCGCACAATCGCCCTCTCAGACGTCGCTTTCGACGTTCGCCGTCCCAACTCCCGCTCAACAGCGATCGTGCCAGTAAGAACATCGCCAGCGTCGGCGTCGATGGGAGTCGGTACCGATTCAGCCACCCGGCGAAACCCATCAACACGTGCTGGGTGATAGTTCGTCATCGCTTCAAGTTCTGTTCGGACCTGCTCAACCGCCTTCCCGTTCTGGCCCGGCTTCCCACCGAGAATCATGCGAAAACGGTCAGTCACCTCGGTCTCTTCCGCCAGAATCTCTCCGAGCAACGCGAGCCGGTCAACACGATCAAGCGACCCGGTTGCACGCCCCTTCTTCGCCAGAACCAGTGACGCAACATGTCCCGGCTCCGTAAACCGAAACGCATCCAGCGGTAGACCAGCGTTCGTCAGTCGACGCTTCAGATTCCGCCGATGCAGTTCGACTGGGGCAATGACGAGATCTGTTGCCGACTGAGTCTGTCCAGCCTGATTAAGCAGTGGCTCTACCGTCCCGATAGACACGGAGACCCCATCAGGGAGCGCGGACCTCTCGTCACCCTCTCTCGACCCCGTCATTCAGCACCCTCCAGTCCCGCTTTACCGCATCCACCTTGACTGCCAGCCACGCCAGTGACTGAGACGGCCTCTACCACGAACCGTGTCGTCTGCGCTACCGTCCGCCGCTCAACAAGCCGCGCTGACGCAACAACATCGAGCGACAATGGATCCGGGTTAAGTGGACACTCACACGCATGACAGGTGCGGGCATCAACCTGCCACGCAAGCCGTTCTAACGGCCGTCGAACGCGTACCGTGATCGTATCCCCGTCCCGGAGCGACCGGTTACATGCATCACACGCGACAGCATCAGCCTCCGTCACCACCCACCCCGTCAACACCTGCTGGGCTGCCACCCGTATCTCTGCCTGCGTATACTGCTCGTGAGTGGACTCCCGGCCACCCTCTTCGGGTTGCGAACGAAGCGCGACCCTATTACTCACGAGAAACCATAGTTTCGCAACCAGCCCAGTAAGATGACCACCACCGTCACTGGCCCAGTGTCCACATTCGGTATCCGTCGATGGCGAATGTTGCCGATGATGACCAGATTCTTCTGCATCGCTAGTTAGAGACGAAGCCTCCTCCGCGTCAGTATTCGCAGTCATGCATTCACTGCCACGACTTGCCTTTCCAGTGGTCGTGACTCACAAGGGCTGGCATCACGTCTCAAACATTTCCATTGGATCGACAGTGTCGTTAACGAGTCTGTTCGTCGGCCAATAACCGGGTCGAATCTTTCAAGTCGCGTGGTTACGTCATTCATAGTGGTTTCCGTGAATTAGGCACGGGAACCCAGCGGGCCCGAGCCCCTAACTCGGGGCCCGCAGTTTACTTCGACAACAGGTATTGCTGCACACCTGTCGCCGATCGATGCGTTTCTTATTTCTGTTGCAAGCCACTAATCTGTTCGGATAGCTAATAGTATAGACAATATTTTTTCGTATCCGGGAAAAATTCCAGATACCATGCGAACTTTTAAATTTGTTTGGGTGTAGACCCCCTAGTTTCCTCGTGCGAATAAATACCATCAGTTTGGTAATACGTGTATTCTTTCAATAGGAGTGTGGAAAGCTGCAAAAGAGATCTGGTGGGTGGTTGAGTCCCCGTCATTTCAAATAATATAATAATTTTTGAAAGTTATCTCGACACTCTTATATGCTGATAGAATGCAGCACAGATATGTACGATTTGACAGGGTTTCAGCGCGACCTGTTATACACCATCGCCGGGCAGGACGAACCCCACGGACTCGCGATCAAAGACGAGCTCGAGGACTACTACGAGACAGAGATTCATCACGGGCGACTCTATCCGAACCTCGACGAGGTCGTCGACAAGGGACTCGTCGAGAAAGGCGAACTCGACAAGCGAACGAATTACTATAAGATCACTGCTCGCGGTCAGCGCGAACTCGAGGCTCGTCGGGAGTGGGAAGATCAATACGTCTGCGAATTACTTTCAAATTGAAATCCTTCTCGCCGTAAACGCCGAGGGATTCTCTCCTTGAACAACGCTTCGGCGTGCTGTACGGGTCTACACTCGGCTCGAGCGAGGAGGTCCAAGCCAAAGCCAACGAGATCATTGATGTCACTGCAGAGCAGGGGCTGCTATCCGGGAAATCCCCCACAGGGTTTGCTGCCGCTGCAATCTATGCTGCGTCGCTTCTATGTAACGATAAACAAACGCAGAAGGACGTTGCAGCTGTCGCGCAAGTCACCGAAGTCACCATTCGGAACCGATATCAGGAACAGATTGAGGCGATGGGACTCCACTAGCGAACAGGATCAGTGTACGTATCGAGGGCGCCGTCGACGGTAGCGAGGTGATCGATGAGAATGCTGCTGTCGGAGCGCGTCATCGCTGACTGGCGGGTCTACGGCTACGATCACGGCTGATAGTGTCTAGGGAAATGTTTTACCGATAGAGACGCTGGTGTTGGTAATGGGTCGGCTCGACGATATCACGCTCGAAGAACTCTACGATCTCAAGGACCAGATCGACGAAGGGAAGCCGCGAGAACGTGTTCTCGCGGCGGTCGGGCGCAAGAAGGGCGATCAACTGGATACACTGGCTGACCGCCACGGGGTTGTCGAAAAAACGATTCGCAACTGGCTCGATCGGTTCGAGGAAGAACCGATCGAGCAGGCACCTTACGACGCTCCTCGACCAGGAGGTCCAGCAAAAATCGAGGGCGAAGACCGTGAGCAACTGTTCGAACAACTGCAACAGCCGCCGACTGAACTCGGCTACGACCAGCAAGCGTGGTCAGCGAAACTTTTGCTTCATCACGTCAAAGAGGAATACGGCGTCGAATACCACGAAACCTACGCGTACGACTTGCTGAAAGAGGCCGGGCTGTCCTTGCGGACAGCACGGCCTCAACACTATAAAGCCGATCCTGAAGAGAAAGCCGAGTTCCAGGAGACAGTCGAAAAAAACGACCCGAACTGACCAAGAAAACCGTCGTTGTTGTCGATCAGTTCACTAAGCACGTCGGAACCGTTCAGCGACGTAGCTGGTAT
This sequence comes from Natrinema sp. H-ect4, assembly GCF_041894845.1. Lineage (NCBI taxonomy): Archaea > Methanobacteriati > Methanobacteriota > Halobacteria > Halobacteriales > Natrialbaceae > Natrinema > Natrinema sp. H-ect4. Next base: position 37,384 of record NZ_JBHDYC010000023.1, on the reverse strand, counting down.
CCGATTGGCTCAAGTCCGACAATAGAAGTCGCAACGTCGTGGAAGTCGGTGACAGTGCTGGGCGCTGTCACCGACGACGGTGACAGCTTCTTTTGTTGGACGGAAGAGAATATCACACGGAACCACGGGATTCGGCTGTTAGAGGCGTTGAAAGAGAGGTTCGGTGAAGAGTTAGTAGTGTTTTTGGACCGAGCAGGTTACTTCTACGCGAGGGATCTCTGGGAGCATGTGAGTGGTGAGCGCGAGACCGAAACTGTCGGAGACAGTTCGGTCTCGTGCGTGCGCGGAGACAATCTCGAAGTCTGGTATTTCCCGTCGAAACTTCCCGAGTTGAACGCCGTCGAAGACTGTTGGGACCAGTTGCAAGAGTGGTTCAAGTATCGACTTGTCCCTGATCTCTCGACGCTGAAAGACTACATCTCACGAGGAGTGAACACGATCAGTGAACCAAGCATTTGGTCGTATCTCACCGGTAAAGGTTCGACCTAATCACTATGAGTCGAGCAACCCGAGCGCATACAGGATGGCCCCGAACGCGAGTCCCCCTGCGAGCCCAGCTATCACAATTGCGAGTACGTCTGTCCCCCCACCGCCGAGGGATTCTCCCCTCGAGTACTGTCCACTCATTGTCCCCTATTGCAGGTACTTCTTCACGTTTGTATATATGTTTTTGTTGAAATATGATATCTATTCGTGGGCCTCGGCCACCGACAGGCGCGAGTGATTTTCTCGAGTGTCAGAGGGACGGCTCCCGGAAGCGTCGCGAATCGTGTCGAATCGGGCTCACGGTCCGATTCGCGTGTCGACACGGTAGCCAAGTCGAGTTGCGATTCGCTCCACGAGTCGGAACGTAAAACCATACTGACTGTTAATCCGGCTCACTTTGAAGGAGGAGTCGTGCTAGAAACTCCGCTTCGTCGCTGCCTCGGCATCATCGTCCTGACCGTCGGCCTCGTCGGGCTCTTCGTCCTCGGCGGCGCCGGCTGGTCGGTCGATGCAGCCGTTGCAGGCGACTCGAGCGGGGCAGACGAAATCGTGGTGCTCGCGGACGCGAACTTCGATCTCGGGGGCGACTATCGTGAATCGACGCCGGTAGCCGCCGACGAGGAGTCTTCGTCCGAACGGGTCACGACCGCCGGTGTCGGGGACGGTTCCAGGATCGCGGCGGCGCTCATCGCACCCGCCGACCGACGCAATGACATCCGGCTCGGTGGTCTCCTGTACGTCCACGCGATTTCGATCGTCGGGGCCGCAGTCGTTGCGGGCCGGGCACTCGTCGGTTGGCGAATCGATATTCGAGGACTGGCACTCGAGCCGAGGGATCGCCTCCCGGTCGATCCCGGTCACGAGACGGACCGTCACGTGACACTGGTGACCGATGGCGGGTCACACCGCGGCGAGTGATCGGCATGGCCGATATGCTGACCCACGTGCTGATCGCGTTGACGCTCGCGATGCTGTTCTCGATTCGATACCGATGGATCACCCCGCGATTGGCGAGCGTTGCAATGGCCGGCGCGATGCTCCCCGATCTCAATCGATTGAAATGGGTCGTTTCACCGGAGACGGCCGAATCGGTGCTCGGGCTGTCCGTCTCGTGGCGGCCGATGCACTCGATCGGCGGTGTCACAATCGCGATTTGCATCGGAGCGCTCCTCGTCCGTCCCCAGTATCGACGAGCGATTGCGATACTGCTCACGGTCGGTGCCCTGTCTCACTTCGCCCTCGACCTCCTGTTAGTGCCGCCGGCGGGCTCGTACCGGTATCTCTGGCCGATAACGAGTGCGGACATCGTCTTCCCCGGCTTCTACAGTAGTCGAGACCGATGGCCGGCACTCGTTGCGATCGTACTCGCACTCGGTTCCCGATCGCTCGCACAGCGTCGCCGGCAGCGGTCGCTCGAGACGGAGCCCACGGTACAGGCCGATGGATGAGCGATTGGGGCCCGTCGGATGAGTGATCGAGACCCGAGAGATGTGTCTCGAACGTATCTCGTCGCCTTCTCGACGCGAGACGACGGGTCTCGAGAAAAACGGAGACTGAAAGTTCCCCCTCGTATCGGTCAGCGAGAGCGCGTGTCCCAGAGCTGCACCTGGGGCGTCTCGCACGCCGGACAGACGACGGCGACGTTATCCTTGTACGTGCCACGCTCGAGCGTCCCCGCGGTACACTGCGGACACGAGTTCCCCTCGAGGCGCGACAGAAGCGTTTCTTCGTCCGACCGGATGTCTTCCACCCCTTTCATTTCGTGTGGGAACCGTCACCTTTCAGATGGGTAAACTTTTGGGTGGCGGTACACTTCGGTCGTGCGATTACATGCACTGGTCGGTTCGGGAGGGTCAGTCGCTATCGGGTGTGACGAGCGACAGAGCGCAATTCGGGGCTGGCCATCGACAGACACCCCGCCACTCATCGGTTCGATGTGACGTCTGGGAGAGTAACTTCCTCTGGAGCGCATCTGGATGGTTGTCGGTCGGTATAGCAGCCAGTACTGGTCTACCGGTTATTACCATCCTATATGATAAATCAGCAATAGATAACTGTTAAGTAATACGGTATGGAGGCTCGTATTAGACCCGGCGCAACCGGACCGAATACGGGTGGGGAACCTGTGACCAAGGATACGACAACGAAGACAGCCTACTGTCCGAACTGTGACACCGAACGAGAGGTACGGATCACCGTCCCCTGGCAAGACGATCTCTGTCTCCAGTGCGGTGAGAACGTCGACTAGGTACTTCGGCGCTCTCGGCTCCCGTTCAAACGGACTCTCGAGCGAGGGACTGGATAGCGAAATGCATTCCACGCGATTCGGTCACTTCTCTCTCGAGGCGGGGTCACCGGAACGCGGTCACGGTCACCCGAGGACTTGACGTCCTCCCACGGCAGAAGCCGTGGAATCCCTCCGATGGCTGCTCAGGCCGAGCCTGTCTCCACGGAGGCAACTTTCCCCACGTCGGGGGTACTCTGGTCTGTGCGAGCCTCTTTGGTGTTTGTCCGACGGAACGTCGGGGCGGGTCTGGTTGGCCGCCACTCGTGATTGTCCCACTCGAGGCACACGGGCCGCGCCATCGGCCCAACGTCACCACCAGTCTCACGCGCGAGGAACACCCGTGACGCTGCAAGGTCAGCATGCCCCTCGAAGCCACATACGTTGCACCGGTAGTAGTCTCCCTTCCGGTGGGTTCGGTCGCGCTCACTGCATTCGGGACACTCCTGCGTTGTCCACGCTTCGGATGTTCGCACCACCTCGATACCGTACTCCGCACAGACGCATTCGAAGCGGTCACTGAATCGAGCGAACGCCCAGAAGGTATGCGTCTTCTCGTTTACCGTCACGCTCCAGTGCGTCGACAGCACGGTGCCAAGCTCACCAACGTACACAGTCGCGATACCATCGTCATGCAGTCGGGAGACGAGATCGCGAACTAAGGCATCCTGCGCGTGGTTGCGGCGCCTCGTTCGCTTCCGATAGAGGCGGGCAATCCGGTTGGTTGCCCGTTGCTGGCCGTCTAACTTCGACCGATAGGACGCGATATCCATCGTCGTCTCGTGGAACTGCTCGAACAGGTCACGCCCCGCGTACAGATACTGCTTCCCGGTCGTCGTGGTGCAGGCGACGAGAGTATTCGCGCCCACGTCCAGTGCGGCTTCTTCCGAAGCCAGTGGTGAATCCCGCCGAGAATCGGGTACTGTGACGGGTTGAACTGCTCTGAACGTGTCGCTTACCTCATCGTACACCAGTTCCAACCGCCCAGCAGCGCCCGCCCACTTCGGGTCGCCCGCAACCTCGAGACGAAGTCGTTCGAAGTAGCCGAGATCGTGTTTGTCTTTGAGGTCTTGCCCGACCGGAATCTCGAGTCGGGAGCGGGTACCCCACTCGAGCGTGTACATGTCGTTACGGATGTACGTCCGCAGGTCGCGACCGTCGTCTTCGTTCCCCCAGTACCCTGGCGGGCTGGGTCTCGTGTCGGCGTCGCTAGCGTGGTATTTCTCGTTCAACGCGAAGAACGACTTCCACGCCGACTCGTTTCGCCGGAGAACTTGCTGGGCAGTTGCGGATCCGAGGACGCCCTTGTAGCGGTCGCGATAATCGGTGGTGGCCCAGACCGAGTCGCCGTCGAAGAACTGTTGGCGGCGTTCGTAGCTGACCTCGTTCCAGAGGGCCGCTGACGCGTCCAACAGCGTGAGCAGGAGCTCTCGGTCCTGCTCAGACTGGGGACGGACTGTGAATGTGTTGACGCGTTTCATCGCGTTGGGAAACGGCCGCTGGTGGAGTCGCTCCGCTCGCATCGACGGTTCGGTTGCCGCCATCGGTACGGCAGCACGGGCTGTGCCTCCCGCTACAAGCGTCTTCGTGATCCGGTGCCTTAGTTGTTTCGCTATAGCGAAACACGGGTCGTGTGGAAGGATTAACGGCGCCGACCACTCAACCACGGCGTATGACCGACAACCCATCCGAGATTTCCCCCGTGAAGGGACGGCGCGCACTCCTCACCGAGCGCGAACGCGACGTGATCGCGGGTATCGAGGGTGACGACCGGTTGCGAGCACAAAAAGCAGCAAAGGTCCGGCGGCGGACGCTTGACAACCTCGCGGCGGATGTCGCGGTCCTTGCACACCACCACCCGGAGTTACTCGCCGAGATCCGGGCGATTCTCTGTGACGAGGCCGATCAAGAGTAAGCGGCTGGGAGTCACCAGTTCTGTCCGTCCGCGTCGCTTCCGTCCCTGCTCGCCATGCCTCGAGTCGTGCGCCGTACCGGCCTCAGTGCTGTCAGTTGTGTTCGGGAGAGCAAGTGCCATATACACTCGTAGTTCCGCTGGAACTGCGCGCTGACAGTGGGTGTTCGCGAGGACGGGCCCCCTCGAGACACGGCTCTGACGGGTGCATGGTGTAGCGATCGCCGCGAGTGCCCGAGTGGCCATCTGGGCGATAGATTCTTTGCTGGGACACGACTACCAGCGCTAATTGCGATCGTATGAGCAAGTACGACGACCTCTTCACCGACGCCGCGCCGGAGACGAGCGTCTTCGCCGACAAGGGCGCGCTCGATCCGCTCGCCACACCCGCCGAGATCCACGCCCGCGAGGGACAAGAACGCGAGCTGGCCGCGATTCTCACCGGCATCGATGACGGCTATCTCCCGCCGACGGTGTCGGTGTATGGCCCGCCGGGGACGGGCAAGACGCTGACGACGCGGCGGGTCTGCCGAGAGTTCGCCGCCCGCCACGACGCCGTGGCGGTGGAGTACGTGAATCTCAAGGAGTGTCGCACGCTCTTCAGCGCGGCCAACGAGATCCTGTACGCGCTGACTGGCACCAAGAAGGGTGCCTACGAGGGGTTGGACGGCGTCTTCACGGGGATCTGGGACGCCCTCGAGACGTATCCTGAGTGGACCGTCCTGCTCCTCGACGAGATCGATCACGTCCAGCACGACACGAACTACGACCCCAGCGAGTTCTTCTACCGGTTGTTACGCGGCGAGGGGAAACTCGCCCGTGGGATCTCGCTGTCGGTCTGGCTGGTGAGCAACGAACTCCTCGAGGTCGACCTCCGGCTGGACAGCCGCGTCGAGAGCGCGATGAGCGACGAGGCGGTCTTCTTCCCGCCGTACGGGGCCGCCGACCTCGAGGCGCTGCTTGCACCGCGCCTCGAGCAGGCGTTTCGTGACGGCGCGATGCCAGCGGGGGTCCGCGACGCGGGCGCCCGGGAGGCGGCCCGACGGTGGGGCGATGCCCGGAAAGCGCTCACCCTCTTTCGCCAAGCCGGCGAGACGGCCAACGACCGCGGGTTCACCCGGGTGACCGACGAGTGCATCGCGGCGAACCTCGAGGCGACCGAACGCGAGGCGACCATCGAGAAGCTGCTCGCCTTGCCGGCGAACCATTTCCTCGTGCTCACCGGCGTGACGGGCTGGGATCAGGGGCCGACGATCAAACAACCCGTGACGACAGCGGAGATTCACGGGATCGTGCGGAGCGACCGGGTCCCGGCCGACCTCCGCTTCGGCGAGCGCGCGATCCGCGAGGCCGTCATCGATCTCGAGACGATGGGCCTCCTCGAGACCTGGATCGACTCGCGTGGCCGCGACGGCCGCGTCAAACAGATCGAGACGACGTTCGACCCCGGCTGGGTTCGAGAGGCGATCGAACCCTACGCCGCGACGTCGCCGGTGTTCGCCACTATCGACGACACTTAAGTCGGGGCAGCTTCCTACGAAACTGGAATAGAGCGTATCAGGAGCCATCCTTACCCATTTCTAGGCAAGAAACACCGCTATCTATTTCACTTTCACTTCGGTATACGGCAATTTATACCGGACAGTCACGAACACTACCCCATGAGCCGCCCACCCCGACCCCGGCGACGATGCCCACCGGTCGCGACGCGAGCAGTGTCGAGGAGACGGGTGTCGGAGGCTCCCCGAACAACGTATGAGCGAGATTGACTCCTCCACCGATCGCACCGAGCGCGAGGCTGTTCTCGACCGCCTCGCCGACACCATCGACCTCACCCACGCGCGGATCGAGGCCATTGAGGCCGACTCGCCCGCCAAGCAGGAGCTCCAGATCAAGTGGATCCGCGCGCTCGGCTATCTCTCGGGGCAGTACCGCAAGCTGTTGAACGACGAGGACCTCGACGAGATGGCCGCCGAACTCGACCTGCTGCAAGCCGGCGACGGAGGACCGCAATGAGCGATCCGACCAAACGCGAACTCGAACGCGAACTCGCGGCCCTCAAACACCAGTTGGAGGGGGCACCGGACACCGGCCCGACCGACGTGACAGTTGAGTGGCGCGACGCCGCCCCCGAGGCCCGGCCGACGGGGATCGCCTACGACCCCGAGACGGCGACGCTCACCTACGATCTCTGGGCGGCCCAACGGGAGTGTCTCGCGGCGCTCACCGGCGGCGAGGCCGATCTCGTCGCCTGCCTCGCGGGGTATGGCAGCGGGAAGTCCATCCTGGGCGCGCGCTGGCTGCTCGCTCAGGCGCTGACCCATCCCGGCAGCCGGTTTCTGGCGATGGGCGTCGACTTCACCAAGGCCCGCGACAGCACGTTTCGCATCCTCTTCGACCAGCTGCCCGGCGAGCGGACGGCAATGGTGACGCGGGCCCACAACGGCCCCGAAACCTCGCCGGTGGTCGCCGACTACACCCGCAGCGCCAACCGGCTGACGCTGACCAACGACGCGACGATCATCCTCGGGGCGGCCGACTCGTGGAGTCGGTACGCCGGCGACGAGTTCGGCGCCATCTGGCTCGACGAGCCCAGCCACTACGAGCCTGACCTCCACGACCTGCTCGAGATGCTCGGCAGCCGACTGCGCGGCGTCGCTGGACCGCACGTGCAGTGTTGGACGCTCACCGGCAACGGCTACAACGACGCCTGGGAGATCCTCGGTCAGCGCCAGGACAGCACGGGCGACCCGATCGGGCTCGAACTCGAGGTGGTGCGGGCGTCGACGCTCGACAACCCGTATCTCGATCCGGGCACCCGCGAGCGCTTCGAACGCCAGTACGCCGACACCGACCGCGAGGACCAGGCACTCCGGGGTGGGTTTGCGGCCGCCCAGGGGCTGGTCTACAGCGGCTTCAGCCGCGATCGGCATGTGCTCCCCCACGCCGCGGCCGTCGACCGCGCCGGCGACAGCTGGCGGGTTTATGGCTACGACGCCGGCTGGGACGACCCCCGGGTCTGTCTCGAACTCGGCAAGACATCGTACGAGCAACTCGTCGTCCTCGACGCGTTCTATGAGTCGGAAAGCCACCTCGAGGACGTCCGGGCCTGGCTCGACGACAACGACAAGCCCGCTGGGACGATCTACTGCGATCACGAACCCGCCCAGATCGACAAGCTCAACCGCGCGGGCTACCCCGCCGAGGCCGCGACGAAGGATCTCGACGAGGGGATCGCTGAGGTCCGCAAACGACTCGAGGCCGACGGGAATCTGGACGTGGGCACCAAGGAGAAGGTGATTTTGACGATCGGTGGGATGCCCAACTGTACCCACATCTCGTCGTCGACTGGGGAAACACGGCGCGCGGGCGAGCCATCCCGCGACGAGCCAGCGGCCGCCGAGAAGCCCGCAGTTGGGCTCCTGATCTCCGAGCGGTGTCAGCCACTGATCCGGTAGTTCCTCGGCTACAAAGCCGACCACGTCGGCACGGCGGTCGCCGAGGACCACTGTCTCGATGCGCTGCGCTACGCCTGTATGGGCGTCGCCGGGCGGTGAGTGCCCGCGGGTACTGGGCGCTACTCGGTGACGAGCTGGCCGGCTGCCGCCGCCCGTGTCCTGCAGTCGCGAGCGGGTGCGGCCCGCCTCGGCTCCACGGAGTCCTGGATCCGGGTGCCCAGCCTCGGGCAATCGCTCGCGGTGGGCGGTCCGGTGTCCCCCGTGGAAGGCGGCGCGCAGTGAGCGGACGCGACACTGGCACTCGGTGCCGGCCGTCCGAACGGGCCACCGGCACCCGCTCGGGGGAGCTATACGACGCCCACCACCGAAGGGGGCGCATGGACCGCCGCAAGCGGCTTGGATTGCGGCTGCACCGCGCACTACTCTACTGGGGGCTGCTCCGCCACCGACGCGGGCGAGCGGCGGCCCGCGAGCAGTATACGCCGACCGGCAAGCGCCGGGCGCCGCCGGACGACTCCGAGGAGGCTGCTGATGACGACCGAGCCGGCGATTAACCGACGGCCGGCGGCCGTGGCGCAGGTCGCGGGTGCCGAGCGCCGCGGTGGGGCCGCAGGCAGTCGAGGCGCGGTCCGACACCCGGAACCTGGCGACGGTGAGTGCTGGTGCTTCGGGCGGCGATCCGTCCCGATGGATCGTGGCCGCACCACTCGTCGGCCGTGCTTGCCGTGGCGCCACCGGTACCGAGAATAATTGCATGATTGTCTAGTTCTAGACTAAAATGTATGGGTGCCACAAAATATTTGCTGCCATACCAGTCTTCGACAGATGACGTTCAGAGATGACTCTAATGAAGACGCTCTTAACCCGAGCGAAGCACCTGTACGATCGCTATCAGTACGACGCCCTCCACTACGAGTGCCGGCGCTGTGGGTACACCCTCGCACAAACACGCCCGACGTGTCCGACGTGTGGCTCGACCGAGATCGCGACGATTCCGCTGTGAGAGCCTCCCCGCCCTAACGGGGCATGGCGAGCCACAGCATGGCTCGCTGGCGGGTGGGAGACGGCGTCTCCCCTGGTGGGACTCGCTCGTCTGGATCGTGGCCTCGCGCGGCGGGTAGTCACCGTTCAAGTGGGCGCCCCGGCGGCTACCGAGTGGCGACGCGCTTGTGACGCAGTGAACCGCCGCGAGCGGGCGGTGGGCGCCGGCTCGCTGGCGCGTCGGGGTGAACACGACAGGCCCGATCCGGGACTGGGCGCCGGTGTGGTGCTCGACCGCCACCAGCCACGCCGCGTGCGGCTCGGGCGACGCCGACTACTGCCGCGTCCCCAGTCGGTGAGGAGCCAGCGGCGTGGGGAGACGCCGACCAGTGGGCCGGATCGGCCGGGTGCAGACGGCCACGAGCGGACAGGGCGCCCGCCGAGCCGTTGGGCCCGTGCCCAGGCACCCCATGCACCAGCAGGACGCGGCTGCCGTCGTCGCCGATGGGGCCACCGCTGTGAGACCGTAGTTGAACGCCGTCTGTCCGCTCGCGTGCGCCCGATGATGGGACGTGTCCGCCTGCTCCTCGGGCGGATCGGCGCCGGTCTCCTCGCGGACGCGATCCTGACTCGTTCGATGGCGTGCCGCCCCGGGCCAGGCCCACGCGAGTGCCTGCGTGAAATCGGCGTCGCTGTGGAAGACACGGGGGAGGTGCTCGAGCGAGGCGGCGAGGAGTGCGGCCTGCAGACCGTCGTCGTCACTGCGAGTGCCCATACCCCCTGTCGAGGCACTCACACAGCGCAGTCGTCGCTCAGCGATATTTAGTCACTTCTTTCGCGACTGCGGGCCACAGCCAGCCCGTTCGACCGAGCAGTCGGCGCTCGGCCCTGGGCACTCCCGAGGGCGACCACCCACGGAGGGTGCTCGACGGGGCCCACTCAACCCCCACTTGAACAGGCGGTCCTGCCGAGCGTCAACCGCCGTCCCCAGCACCACAGCGCGACCCACCGGCTGGCCTGCCGCGCTCCCGGAGTCCGACGCCGATCACAATCCACGACATCCATTCACAACGCAATACGATCTCCCGAATCGTGACAATGGTTTAAGATTGTCCTCAGCGCCAGCGTCGGTATGCGACGCCGGGAAATCCTCGGGGTTGGGATGGGGGTGGTGGCCACAGCCGTCGGCGCTCCGACGCGCGCACAGCAGACCGACGCCGAACGGGTCGTCGCCGCGACGCGTGGCGTGCCGGGGCTCGCGACGGGGGCCTCCCAGTCGGGCGACAGCGTTCTGTTCGGCTTCGACGACGGGAACGTAGTGGTCTACGATGACCGCGACGGCACCGTGATCCCGATCGATGTCGACCGCAGCGTCTCCCATATTGCGGTGAGCGACGCGGCCACGGCGGCGGTCGTCGGCTGGATGGATGCCGACGTGTTCGCCCGCCTCGACCTCGCGACGGTGGACGGGACGTTCGTCGAGCACGTCGGGCTGTGGGACCTCGCGACCACGCCCGATGCGGGCCGTACGGCTTCCGTCTCCAGCCCCGCCGCGACGCCCGGGAGTGTCCGCGTCGCCGACAGCGACGGGAGTGTCCTGTGGGACACGCCGTTTGGCGACGCGACGGGGCAGAGTGTGGCGATTGCCGACGGCGGAACTCGCATCGCCGTGGGGGCGGGCCACTACTGGGCGGACGGCACCGAGCCGACTGGACAGCCCGGCGTCCGGCTCTACGACGGTACCGGGACCGAGCAGTGGCACCACGACCACGGCGCTGACGTCCTCGCCGTCGGTATCGACGCCGAACGCGAACTCGTGGTCGCCGGCACCGACGATGGCCACACCATCGTCCTCGACGTCGACGGGCAGGTCGTCTGGGAGACGGCCGCCGTCGGGGGCTGGCTGGTGCTCTCCGCCGACGGTGGGACGATCCTCGCCGCGGACACAGACGGCACGTTGTACGCGATTGTTGCCGCAACGGGCGAGGTGCGATGGACGGCCGACATCGGCATGTGGCCCGCCGCCGACCTCAGCGTCTCCGCCGACGGGGGGACGTGGAGTACCATCGTCACGGATCTCGCCGCCGAGTCTGCCCGCCTGGCGGTCTACCGGACCCCCGACACGGTGGCCGCGCCCGAGTCCGCACCGCCTCGGGATGCACCGCCCGCCGACGAGGACCCGGCAGCGGAGGACGACGAGTCTTCGGATGAGACCGGCGATGACAACGATGACGACGATGACGAAGACGATGAGAGTCCTAGTGATCCGGTCTCCCTCGCACTCGCTGACTACCACATCCTCGGCGAGTAAGCCAGCGCGGAGTATCTCACGCTCCGGAACACTGGCGACGGACCGCTCGAGCTGTCCGGTTGGACCATCCGAGACCGAAGAGACGGTGGCCGAGTGGGCAATAGCGCTAGTCCGTTTGAGTTCCCGCCCGGATTCACGCTGGATCCCGGAGCGACGGTGACCATCTCCACCGGCACGGGTGAGCCGACGGCCGACACGCTCTACTGGGGGTACAGCGGCGACTTCCAGATCTGGCACGAGGAGGGCGACGTCGTGATCGTGCGCGATACCAGCGGCACCGTCGTTCTCGAACAGGAGATCGCCGCAGACCAACCGCCGGACCCGCCCGGTGATGATCCACCCGATGAGGAGCCCGACCAGCCGACCGACCCACCCAGTGGTGATGAGCCCGACGACCCAACCGAGTCACCCACCGGTGAGCCGGCCGACGGCCCGGCCAACCCACCCGTCGATGACACCGCGGACCCCCCAACCACTAGTGGTGGAGCTGATGGCGCTGAACCGAATCGCACCGACGGGGCGTGACGGTGACGGCGGCCCCAGCGTGCAGCCAGTGACGGACAGGGGCGCACGGGTCTGGGTCAGCCAGCGGTTCGACTCAGCGTGGGCTGCGCGTGCCGATCACGTGGAGTCCCCCGTCGTCACGACAGCGGCTGGCTCCGGGCGACACTATCGGGGACAGGCCGGCCTCGACCAGCCGCCCCGCTCCGCAGCAGTGCCATGCCGGCGCGGCGGCCGCGCTGTCCGCCCGGGTCACTCGGTTGGCACGATGTCACTGCGGCGTGACGCGACCGCTGTGTCGTGTGGAGTGGGGTGTCGTGGCGCAGGCGGCGCGCCACCGGCCTGCGTGACTCGCCGTGACGCTCGGGGCTGCGACGGCGCTCACGCCGGCCGGTCCACGGCCCGCGGTGACCGCCACGATTATGACGTGTTATTATAAAACACTATTGTATGCCAACCTGTAGCGACTGTGGCGAATTCGTGACGCGGGACTTCATCCGCGTGTTCGGCGTCGGGGGCGAGGTTGAGGGCTGTCCCGCGTGTCGGACCAACCGCGAGCTGGGCGACGGTGACGCCGCCACACGCAGTGAGTGACGCGGACACGATTCGTGTAATTTTCGTGTGGCCTGTGCGACTACCGTAAGCGACGGCCGGGCGGTGGTCGTATTGGCTGATGGGTCATTGAGCAGACGACATTCATTGTTATCTTTCTCGTGGATCCTCGACGAGTCCATACAGACCAGGTGCGAGCCGTTCTACATGGTTGTGCTCAAGGAGCCGCTTTAGCCGGTCACTGGCGTAGGGCCGAGAGATGTCAAGTTCCTTTGCAAGATACTGTGGTGTCACGCGTCCCTGTTGAAGTTGGTCGATAATTGCCTGGTCGGTCTCGTTCAGCTCATCTCCGTCGAGGGTCACTAATCGATACTTTACAGCCAGATGCTAACAGTCTTACGCCAAATGGAGGTACCTTCGTTGGTAACATCGTATTGTATATTACAGTACGTAAGCTACAAGTAGTTCGCTACAAATGTATCTAATAAGGAGCGCGGATGTCGGGAAGTTCCCGGCTCGGTGTTGAGGCACCGAACCGCGCTTCTCAGGAGGAGAAGCGATGATACCTACGAATTCAACCGATAAAAGAGATTGCGTTAACGAACTGTGCAACCAAGACTGGTGTGACAGTCCGAGAGGGGACCGATTGCCCTGTTTTGCATGCTTTGACTCGGCACACCAACCGAAGGAGGGGAGCGATGCCCAGTGACGATGCCCGTCGACGCCAGTCGATGGTAAACGGGGCACTCGACAATAAGACAACGGTCACAGCGACCCCGGAAGCGGTGTTAGCAGGCCATCCTGTTGGGCCGCGTGCTAACGGCGCCGTCTGCATCTGTTGTGGCGAGGCGCTCCGCGAGACTGATATCGTGTTCGCGTACGCATATCGCTGTGCCGAGGCAGTCGACTGGGTCGTCTCCCGCCTGTACTGTCTCGAGTGTGCGCCCAGTAGGGTCCGGTCGCCGACGCTCGGTGTGACGGAGGTAGTAGTTGGTGGCCGTCTTGGGACGATCACGCTGCCCACGTCGCGGACGCATCGTCTGTGTCTCACCGAGCTGGCGCTCCGAGCATTTAGTCCGCCGACTGAAGGATATCCGCCATGAATCTTGTTTCACCTATAGAACAGATAGATGAGTGTTGAATGTCCACACTGTGAACGGAGCTTCGATTCGCATAGAGCGAAATCGGTTCACGCATCACATGCTCATAGGGGTCGGCTACCGTCGATTCGGTGTGATCAGTATGGACACAGGATGCTTGATACCAAGCACAAGGATGATCGATACCGTGTTCAATTACACCGATTACACGCTACATTGCTTGTCGACGACATTGCTGAACTCAGTGAGAATGAGATCCACCATAGGAACGGCTGTCCATTCGATAACCGTTTAGAGAACTACGAGTTGGTCGAACAAGACGAACATCGAGCGAGATCTCGCGAGATATACCGAAATCTTGCTGGTTTCAAAGTTCTTTGTCGAGCATGTAGTAAGCCAAACCAGATGAGCGTTAGAGATGGCGTTAACTTCTGCCCATCGTGTGGTTCGCCATTAGATAAGGTAGAAATAGCACGCTCAGAACCAATCGATTGGGCTATCTCGCATTAACCCCCAGAGCGTGTATTTCATTGACTATCTGCCTATAACTCGACTCGTCGGCCAGCTCGTGGCCCGACCACCAGACCGCCCGCGTTCAGCAGCCGCCCGAGCGCACGAAAGGCGGTGAGGGCGAGACCATCGACATCCATCTCGAAGACGACCTCATTCAGGAGATCGAGGCCATTGCCGCCAGCGAGCATGGTGACCCGTACGACCTGCTGGTTCAGTCGATCAACCCGGAGCACGAGGGAGACGAGGACGTGAAACTCACCATCGCGCTCCAGTTGTTAGGCGGGTGGTCCCGCGGCGGGCAGAATCGCGGTGACTCCCACATTCTCCTGATGGGTGACCCTGGTTGCGGAAAATCAACCTTCCATCAGGTGGTCGATAAACTCGCACCGCGCTCGACGTACGCCTCCGGAAAGGGGGCCACGGCGGCGGGGTTAACCGCGGCGGCGGTAGCCGACGACTTTGGCGACGCCGAATGGGGCCTTGAAGCCGGCGCGCTCGTCCTCGCTGACGGCGGCGTCGCGTGCATCGACGAGATTGATAAGGTCAACGACAACGCCGTCTCGTCACTCCACGACGCCCTGGAGAGTCAGAAGGTCCGGGTAAACAAAGCGGGAATCAACGCGACGCTGAACGCCCGCACCGCAATGCTGGCGGCGGGGAATCCGAAATACGGACGGTTCGATAACTACGAGCCGATTGCTGAGCAACTTGATCTCGGACCGACGCTGATGTCGCGGTTCGATCTGATGTTCATGGTCTCCGACTCGCCCGACGAGGAGACTGACCTAAGGGTTATCAACCACCAGATGCGGTCCCGGCGAGCGGCGGCGAAGAAGGAACTCGGTGAGAATCTTTCTGAGGAAGAGCGGAAGAGCATCGAGCCGAAGATCTCCCGCGAGACGCTGCGTGCGTACATCGCCTATGCGAAGGAAAAGGTGACGCCGTACCTGCGAGAGACGGAAACGGAGGCACGCGAGTACCTTCGTGAGGAGTTCCTGAAGCTCCGTCTCGCCAACTCCGACGAGGAGGACAACCCAGTGCCGGTGACCTACCGACAGGAGGAAGCTATCGAGCACCTCGCTGAGGCGTCTGCACGAGTGCGTCTCTCCGATGAAGTCCGTCGAGAGGACGTGGACCGTGCTCTCGCGCTGGTTCGGAAGTCGATGGAGCAGGTCGGCATCGACCCCGAGAGCGGGCAGTTCGATGCGGACGTCGTCGAGACGGGGCAAAGTAAGAGCCAGCGCGACCGGCGGAAGCAGGTTCTCGCCGTTATCGAGGATCAGAACGGGACGACCGTCGAAGAGGTCACGGACATCATCGATATGGACGAGACGAAGGTCGAGCGCGACATCGACTCGTTGAAGCAGCGCGGTCAGGTCTACGAGATAAAGGACGAACTGCGGAAATCGTAGTCTGGAGCGGCTGGTTTCGCTGCTTTTCCTGGGTAGACGTCTCACGGTGTTCTTTCTGGAGTGGTGACAAATACCCGGTGCGACGACGTCGTCGAAGATAGCATCACGTCGCGTCCTCGCCCTCCACGCGAGTAAGGGAGCCGAGGCCACGGACGTCTGCTGCTTCGATGGAATCACAGGGAAGATCGCCCGCGAGATGGATCGGTCGGAGGCGACGCGCCAGAACGAAGCCCGGACGTGGTACGTCGGCCTGAGCAGAGCGTCAGAGCGACTGCACCTGATGTACGACGCCTTCCCTGGGGCCATCGATCATCTGCCGGGGAATCTCGCGCCGCAGGCGGCGGCGTCCGCTCGGCGGCAGGCGTGCGAAGCGATGACAGACGGGGGTGCTAACAACCGATTACAACGGAGAGGAGTGCGTCGGCACGGCCTCCAGACGCGTCCGCGGTCACGGGGAGTCCGGTACGCGTTGTTGAGGTGACTGACGAGCACGTCGTGTTGGAGCTACCTGACTCGGTACACGACGCCGACCGTGTGATTCCACAGGACCTGATCGAGTTCGGGCAGACGGCCCGGAACTGGTTCTGCTGGGATTTAGAACAGAAGCAACCCCGTGCCCCATTCAACGACGACTATGCAGGGACAGTGAAGTGGGTCCGGGATTCAGTTTCGTGGGACAACCGAGTCGGTGGACGGTTCGGCGACGTGATGGAGGCGCTGAATGGAACGGTGAACTGCCACGTCAATCCGGCGTGATACTAGGGGACGATAGACCACGGCGAGGCTGTGGAGCCACATTCGATGTACCTGATGGTGATCGTGCCCCACGCAGACTTCCAGCCAGACAACTGCCGCTCATGCTCGTCGATCTGGACGACGTGATCGACGTTCGAGACGATGGGACGGGTATGATGACCCGGGAGACGTGGGACATCATTCAGTCGCTCGGCGGATACGCGGAGGTATCACGGTCGATGACCGGTGCGCACGTCTTCGTGAAGGGACGAATTCCCGGCGACGTCGATGGGCGAGAGATTATGGCGAAGTTGAATGAGGGCGGGCACGTCGAGATCTACGGATACCCGACCAACGGTCGGGTGGTCGGGACGACGTGGCTACACATCGAGAATACACCGCAGCACACTGTCCCCGAGGTGCAGGACGTGATCGACGAGTTGGTCGATGAGTACGTCGATGACGAGGATCAGCTGAGCGACCAGGAGCAGGCTGCTGCCGTAATCGAACGGTACCAGTCCCAGATTCGGGGCGACCAGAGTGGGGGTAGTCGGTCCAAGTACTACGACCTCGATCCGGTTCCGATAGCGAACACTGGACCGTACCGGACGTACGGGAGGAATGGACAGGGTCCGCATCCCGTCCACGGGGCGACGACGTCCCACGACAATCCCGGGCCGGACGACAAAGACAGCACGAACTTCGGTGTCGATAGACAGAATGGGTGGAAGTGCTGGGCCCACGACGACGGTGGGGGTGCGCTCCAGCTGATTGCGGTCCTCGAAGGCATCAGGGACTGCGGGAATGCAGCGGACGTCATGCAGGATCCGGAGGATGCGCGACGAGCCTGTTTAACAGCGCGTGACGAGTACAGTTCTGACCTGGATGACGAAGCTCCGCCTACGGTGGCGCTGAAAGGCGTGTGTGAGGTGCAGAATCTCGATTACCCAGAGGGTGGAGCGCTCGATAGTGGATATACGAGATTGCTCGAGGGCTGTATGCTGCGATGTCCTACACGAGTGAAATCTAATAGCGGCCTCTCGAAGTCTGATTTAGTTTGATCTAACTCAGTTCTCAATCATCCTGCGTCTTCGTCCGGTCATCTTTCACAACTTGTCGGGCACCACCCATATTCTTCTCCATCTCAGTAACCCCACGCATTACTGCATCCAGCCCTACCCAGATAATTACCCCGATTCCACCTATAATTAGCACTAGCGATAGGATCTTCTTGATCGACATTCTAGTGCTTTCTTCAGAGGGGAGTTAATCAACTCTTTGTCCCGTTGTAGCTCATCAGGGATCGAGGCTGAGACAGAAGATAAAAAAGAATGCGTTTTACCTAATACGGGTGTTCCCCCACACATGAAAATCGTCATCTTCACGCACTATTTTTACCCCCATGTAGGGGGTATTGAGAGTGTGGTTGAGAACCACGCCAAACGTCTTGCAGAGAGAGGCCACGATATCACTATTGTCACGTCGGATATCGACTCTGATTCACGAAAGGATTCACGAGACGGTTATACCGTCGTCCGCTATTCCGCGATGAATCTACTTGAGGATCTTGGAGTTCCCTACCCGATCCCAAATCCAGTTAATTGTATACGAGTAACTCGCAACGTTGTAGACGATAACACAGATGTCCTCCATGTCCACGGATTGAATTACCTCACGTCACTGCTTCCCCTTCTAGCATTACGCCGGCGGGAAATACCAACCCTACTCCATCAGCACACCCCCTTTGTCGATTATTCTCCGATAGTGAATTCTGTAGAACGCCTGAATGATGCGATAGTGGGTCGTTTGGTTCTCAACCAAGCCGATCATTGCATAGCCGTAAGCCAGAATATCGCAGATTATCTTGAAGAACTCGGGGCAGATCGCACTGATGTACTCTATAACGGTGTAGATGTTGATAGGTTCAGCCCGAATATTGCTGAGACTCTAGATGAAGTACTCTACGTTGGAAGATTAACTCAAAAGAAGGGAATTGATAGGCTCCTTCAGACGGTCAAAGTTCTGGAGAATTATGGGCATGACAGCTCAGTTCGCGTGGTAGGAAAGGGTGATTTAACTAAGGAGGTACGTGAGATGGCCGATTCAAGTGAAATACTGGAATTCGAGGGATTTGTTGAGTCTGAAAGGCTCCCTCAACTCTATAGTCAAGCTAGCGCGTTGATCGTACCGGATCAAACGGGGGATGCACTTCCAACGCTTACGATTTTGGAAAGCCTGGCATCAGGCACTCCTCCAATTCTAGTTGAGGATAAGCAGCTTCCTGAGGTATTTACTGAAAACGAAAACTATCTCAAAGCACAGCCAGAGCCGGAGTCCATAGCTAATGCCATACAGCGATTATCCCGAAGTCCCGAACTGCGGGAAGCTACTGCCCAGTATTCAAGGAAAACAGCCGAGGAATCGTTTAACTGGGGGTCAAAAATTGACCAGTTAGAGTCTCTATATCAAAACATCTAAATTCATGGTATAAAAACGGTCTATGGGGCGGTGATTTAATTGTGTATAGACCTGCCGTGACGGGATACACTACGTTTATTAGGATTCAAGGAAACGTCTCCCGTATGACTATAGTTCGCCGCCTTACGGATATATTCATGCGGAACGGGCAAACATCGAATCTTACACTAAAATTTGCCAGACGATCATGAAGAACGTCATTCTCCTTTCCGTAGACGCACTTCGAGCAGATCATCTCTCCTGTTACGGGTATCAAAGAGAGACGTCCCCGTTCTTAGATGAATTTGCTGACTCGAACGTCTTCTTTGAGTACCCGTATAGCGCGAGTTCGAACACGAGAGAGGCCGTCCCAGCCCTGATTACTGGTCAATATCCTGATACCGCTATCGGGTCTGACTACAAATTAGATACACAAACAATCGCATCCACCCTCTCCAAGGAAGGATATTCCACCGCTGCGTTTCACTCTAACCCGTATGCATCTCGGGCATTCGGGACTGACGACGGGTTTGATACGTATGACGATGATCTCCACTTTGGAAAGAACAAGCTGATCGCGCTTGCTCAGCGGGCTCTCGACAAAATCCGTAACAAGCACTATGTGAGGGCTGACGGTATAAACGAGCGGTCACTCAAATGGATTGATGACCGGGAGGAGGATAATCCCTTCTTCCTTTGGAATCACTATATGGATGTCCACGGGCCATACGAGCCCCCTTCCGAGTTCAGAGAACTCTTTGAGGACAGGTCGATTAGTGATAGAAAAGCCCAGAGACTCTATCTGAGAGCTGTCAGGGATCCACAATCCGTCACGGACTCAGAACAGGAGTTTCTGATTAATCTCTACGATGGAGAGATACGGTACACAGATTCGCAAATTGAGAACTTTTTAGCAAAGCTGAAAGAAAGGGATCTTTTAGAGGACTCACTTATTATCATCACGGCAGATCACGGGGATGCATTCGGAGAACACGGCTACTACGAACATCCTCGTCATCTCCACGATGAACTTACATACGTCCCATTATTACTCAAATCACCAGAAATAAACGCGGCTAGATATAGCAATACTCCAGTCTCGATGCTGGATATCGCCCCTACCATCTTCGATTACGTGGGGATTAGTGTAGATTGCCCGGGGGAATCGCTATTTTCCCTGCTTAGTGATCCACCGGAAGAACGAGTCGTGTTTTCCCAAGCACGCGGAGAGAAATCTGAGAGCCACGTGTTTCGCTTCGCGGCTCGAACTGTAAACAGCAGAGCTATGGGCGAATGGAATTCAAACACTGAGGAAATTGATATTTTTGAAGAGGGGCCCGATTGGATCACAGATGAATTGAGCGATTTTATTTCAAGCAGGGTTACTTGTATTAATAATGCTGACTCTGCTGAAGTCAATAATGAAGAAATGAAACGCAGACTGTCTGCACTCGGATATAAAGAATGACTGCCACATTAATAAATATTCCAGGTTCCTTAACCATACTTCATAATGTAGGATCAACACCGATATGTAGTTCCATACCCTTATACCCACGGATAATATTATGACCCATATTCTACAAAAAAAATTCCGTATAGGTTTACGTATGCTACGAGTTCACTCTGGCGGCATCATTCTGGCAGGTAGCCTGGCTCTTCTCTATCTATTTATATCAATTAGGTTCTGGTCAGTCGTAGGTCCTATTTTGGGGATGACGATAGGCGCTTTTTTGGCAGTATTATGGTCTATCTCCAGCAGTAACCGAAAGAGTTCAGATCAGTTTTTGAATGACTCTCCACACCTCCGAATTCAAATCCCGATCATCGTTTCTTGTAGTTACATTATAACCATTCTCATAGGACTTCGAGACGCTACATATCAACGTCCTACTTGGGTATATCTTGCTTTTGCCTTATTTGCGATGTTTATAGCATATCAAATTGCAAGGGGAGAAAACCATACGAGAATTATTCCTCAAATTGCCATTCTCGCATTTTTCACGTATTGGAGTAGCCAACTACTGTTTCCAGCAGGTATGTTCAATTTCGACACTCACTACAGGTATGTGCCTGCGATCACTGAAATTTATTCAACCGGAGTGATTCCGTCCGGTCTTTCTATTTATATGGGGCACATATCTCATGCGACTGTATTTACATTGGTTATTGGGAAACAAGCACAAATGGGGTACTATTTTCTCTCTACCTTATTACTAGTCTGTACAATACCAATCATTTCACTTCTTAACTACGTTATGCCTGTAGTAAGACGAGAAATAGCACAGTATGCTGCTTTAATTTTCGCAATATCCAGTTGGATGCTCCGGCGAGGAATGCACCCTAACAAACTCAATTATTTTTATGCTCTTATTCTTCTCCTTGCGTTTATTTCAATTTATTTGTACAATACCAATACCCGGTTGGAAAGGTGGAAATGGGCTGCTATGGGCTTTGTAGTAATGCCAGCAATAATCTTTGGGCACCGCTTTAGCGCCGGTGCTGCTCTGGTCCTTTTAAGTGCTATTGCTGGATTCATCTTGTTAGCAAAAACACCTATACTTGAGTATGACCGCGTCCCAAGGGGGACTGTTCTCCCGTTTATCATCGCATATGTACTGGGGATGATAGGTAATCCCATACATATGGGGCCCTTGTTGGGTCGGATATCAGGTCTAATCCTATCTCTATTCACGACGACTACTACCGGTGGCCCTGGCCGTTATTCAGGTATCGTCCTTGAAGTACTGATTGCGAGCACATTAGTTCAGACCATCTTATTCGCTATCGCAATATTTGGTGCTGTTTGGATGTTTCAGCAAGAAAAGTGGGAGTTTGATCTTGTAATCTTCTGGCTTACAGTGTTATCTCTCCTAATCATTATTAGTCTTCTAAGAAACACCGCAGACACACAACCCCAGCGATTCTATGCCTATCTGGTGTTATTTGGATTCAATATCTGCGCCGCTGTCTCTCTATATCTAATTGAGGATCGTGCATTTCTTAACTGGTATAACTATTCTATTCATGGTGGCCGTATTCTTGTCATCGTTCTTGTTGCCTCACTCGCTATTACTGGCCTTGCTTCGCCAATTGCAAGTGAAGTTATGTCTCCCGTCGCTGAAGATTTGCCACACAATCAAAAGTTCGAAACAGAACAACGTATAGCGGGAGATCTGTGGAGCGAACAGTATACTTCGAATCAATTATATGTTGCCCCACATTCATATCAGAGGCCTCCGGTCCAGCAAACGAGTCATCTTACCGGAATCGTAAATCTCACCGATACCGAAAGAGGAGCCATAATTACATATTCGGAACTATCAAATAGAACCGGGGTTGCCGCATCAAACAGCTTCGCATTGGGTGGTCGCGCCTTCGTATTTGTTAGATCTCCCGAAAAAGCAAAAGACAACCGATTATACTCTAATGGAGAGACAATCGCCTTCCAACCGAACCATAAGAGTGAAGCCTATAACACATAATACTGGTATTTACTGGTTCGATTCATAGGGTTTCGTAAATATGACGAGTTCAAAATCAATTCTCTATATTGGGACGCTGATTACGGATGAAATCGCAACTGATTACGATATCTCCTACTCTCTCGCGGGGAATAACAAGCGAACGAACGTCGTCAAAGCCCTCGGAACGAACCACGACGTGGACGTGCTTTCGCCGATGTTCCTCTCGAACGGTTCGTATTCCCTACACGGAGCACGGGCGTACCAGCATCCCGAAACGAATGTCACAATCAGAACCAGTCCAACCGTGGACATCCCGCTTCTGAACTTCATCGTCCTCGGCATCTCAACGACTATCTGGGCGCTCCTGATGGCGTACAGGAGCGATTACGACGTCGTCGTCTTCTACAACTTCTCCTGGAAGGCCGTCCTTCCCGCTTACGTACTCCGGCTCACACAAGGCATCCCCCTCGTTATCGAGTACGAAGACGGACTCGTTCACCACGACCACATCGTGATGCGGTTGGTTGCCCGACTTACGAGTCGGTTCGATGGGCTCGTCGATGGCGGCATCTGTGCAAACGAGATGCTGGCGTCCCGTCTCGAGACCGACAACACCACCGTGGTATACGGACCGCCATCGATCGGGATGCCCGCGGAACTGCCCTCGCCATCATACGAACAATCCGAGCACGTCATCATGTACGCCGGGGCACTCGACCGGGTCCGCGGAGCGAGCGAGTTCGTCCGTCTGGCCGATAGCATCGCCGCGGAGCGGGACGATGTCGTGTTCTGGATGAGTGGCTACGGCTCCGAGAGCGAGCACGCCCACATCGAGTCTGAAATCGTCGATTGCACCCACGCCGAAATCGAGTTCTTCGGCACTCTGCCGTGGGACGACTATCGAGATCGGCTGGTGTCGGCTGACATCCTCGTCAACCCCCAGGACCCCGCAGAAGACATCACCCGCTACACCTTCCCATCGAAGCTTCTGGACTTCATGGCTACCGGAAACTACGTCGTGACGACCGACATTGAGGGCATAGACGCCCACTTCCACGACAAGCTGATCATGGGTGGTAGTTCGGTTAAGTCGTTAACTAACACGATTGGGAAGGTTCTTGATGATTCACCCCTCGTTGAGAGGAGAGCTAATGCTTGCCGGGAGTGGATAGAATCGGAGTGTTCAGTTAGGGGGATTTCCGGTAGGATTGAGGGGGTGTTGATGTCTATATAGCATCCAATCGGAGAGTTCAAGCTCAAATTGACATGACGCGTCGATCTAACGTATACTGGACTATGAGTGATATTTTCCTCATGAATTTATAAAACGACTCCGAAATATCTTCACCTAAATAATTTGCCCCTATCATCCCAAAGTAATAAAGAGATATGAGTCCGTACTGCCAAGAGGACTGTCCCAAATTCTTACCAGTCAATTCACGAATTTCTCTTATACGTTCTGCTCTACCACTGACTGTCTTACTCCCCTCATGTATTCGATACCCTGCGATCACTTTACTGATGGATAGGATGTTCGCACGTCTCGCCATTTGAGCAAATAAGTCCCAATCAAACACGTATCGATATGAAGGATTGATATTGACCTTATCCCAGACTTCGTAGTGCCAAAATGTAGCTGGTTGTAGCAAAGTATCTGATTTTTCTAAATACGTCTTATTCGCGTACCGACGGGGTTTGTGGAGCACTTTTCTATATTCTCCATTCTGACCGAGTCTCATTCCGTCCCCAGATACAACATCAACATTCGGATATGAGTCAAATATATTTACGATTGTTTCGACGGCATCTCGGGCTACATATAAATCATCGGAGTTTATCCAGGCAAGAATTTTACCCTCAGACATTGCAAAGCCTTTACGAATGGCGTCGGCCTGGCCATCATCTGACTCCGAAACCCAACGTATTGACGGATTCTCATCGTACTCTGAGAGAATCTCCTGCGTGTTATCATTGGAGCCACCATCTACGATGATATGTTCAATATTTTCGTACGTCTGCATTTTCACGGATTCCACCGTTTCCGATATGTAACCTGCCTGATTATATGAGGGGGTTACAATTGACACGAGGGGTTTCGACATGTATTCACTAGATGGAAAGCGGGGTCATAATTCATTGGTTCTGGCTGTATTTATGCCAAAACCACGAGTCTCTATTTTGCGGTTCGCCTTCTTTATGATCACCGAACGTGAGTTCCGGGGGTCGAAAGAGTACTATGGGATATGAATACTAATCAACGTACCCGAGCTGCCGGAGCCTTGATTTAATCTCCTGTTCATCCGGTGCCTCTTCCGATTCATATTCACTCACATCACCATCTTGAACGGGTATAATCCCAATCTCATCGTCCGAAACTCTGAACCAAGGTACCTTCCGCAACGTGGGTATTGGAATATCTGGATGGAAGAACCTCCCGTTTTCACCGAGACATTCCCCGTGATCGGCAGTGACAACAACCGGACACTCCACCCTATTCACGAGTCGTTTAACCTCTGCTAATACGTATCGTAAGTTATCACGATATGCCGCCTGAAGTTCTTTGACTGAAATATCCCCGGACTCCACACGAGATTTGATTGTTTCCGAAGGAAGCGTCATTCCCATGCTCTCGAGTTCCTTGGCTCCTAGATTGTATTCCTGAATTTCTTCAAGTCCTATTTCGTCGGGCAATTGCTCTTGAGTCCCATTAAATTCTCCCGTTGACTGAATGGCTTCCTTTGGGTTTATTCGTTCACTCATGCTTTTGTCCAGTCCCCATGGTAGAATTTGGCGATCTCCGATGAATGGGGAGTGGGGTTGCATATAATGGACGACGAGCCGAGTGTTGTCCTGTGTTTGCGCTCTCCAGAGGGCTTTCTCCGTAACGGCGCTTGCAGGAGCCACACCAAGAGTTGGTGACCAGTCGGTGTCCCAGACAGGGATAATCTCTCGTAGGTGTTCAGACGGGCGGTACTGACGACCTCTATTTTTCGCGGAAAAATCCGAGATGTGTGGCGCGGCGGTGATATACGATAGGTCGTGTTCCTCCGTCCAAATATTCTCTACATAGTCCCCGGTCCACGAGGCAGAAGCCCAGGCCATCTCGAGGTTTCCATCAAAGAATAGTTGATACTCCTCCTCGAAATAGTCATATCTGCAAGCGTCAAGAATAACGATAACGAATTCATTTTGCGAGGTGAAATCCAAAATTCTCGGTTTCTGTTTCGGAATGTTGTGATGACGACGATACAGTTCCGTGTAT
This sequence comes from Natrinema sp. H-ect4, assembly GCF_041894845.1. Classification (NCBI taxonomy): domain Archaea; kingdom Methanobacteriati; phylum Methanobacteriota; class Halobacteria; order Halobacteriales; family Natrialbaceae; genus Natrinema; species Natrinema sp. H-ect4. Next base: position 11,953 of record NZ_JBHDYC010000023.1, on the reverse strand, counting down.
GGCGCTAACAATTTCCCGTAAAGAAACCGTGGTATATATTCGGGGTTCTCTACCCCGCGTTTTAAAAGCGAGATCTGACCATCGAGCATGACTAGGTACTATAACCCTTCACTAATAAATTCATCTGTGCACGTTAGCGTCCGCAGTTGAGTGAACGAGGAGGTGGTCAATCTCTTCCATGAGGTCATCGACGCCACGATCATCGTAGTCCCGATCCCACGAGAGCAGGTTGTAGACTGCTTCTTTCAGGGAGTGTTCGAGGTTCGTTCGAAGCGATGACGCTTTCGAGCGAACTGTCCCCAAGGTGCTCGACTCAGGATCAAGACGAATTGTCGTGTTAAATAGATGCTGAAATACGGTTAGAGCGGTTCACAAAGAGGTTCTATGTTCGAGATGGCAAACATCATGACCATTTCACGGATCTGTCGGTACCAGCCCAGCCCTCGCACGGCCTCGCCGAGTGAGTGCTTCGTTGTCGAGTACAAAGCCTCGACCATCCAGCGCTGAGAATAGCCTTTTGCGTGGATGAGTGCGTTGTATCCTCGCGTCAACGGCCAGTCATTGTTCAGATTAGCTGGTTCCAGCAGTATGCGTAGCTCTGCAACCATGTTTCAACAGTTGCTGGATCGGCGTTTCTGAAACAGTTTCCAAACTGTGAGGTTCTTCGTTTTATCTCTTGGAAAAGACGTTCGACGGCGTTCCGATTTCCATGTTTTTCGTATCGAAATCGGAGTCCGAGATGATGGAGTGCAGCTTTGAGCCATGGGGCTGAATCGATGAGAAACACGGCGTCTTGGACATCGTGTTTCTCTCTCAGTTCCCTCAGAAACATCTCAGTAAGTGCGGTTGTACGCGTTGGATAAAGTTTGACGTGGAGAAATCCGTTAGTTTCGGGATCGACAGCAGCATACAGCCAGTAGCGCTGATCGTCGAGTTGGATCACAGTTTCGTCGAGCGCAACGTGATCCGGCTGTTTCCCGGCTGTCGGCTGTAGATTGGCTTTCTGTACCCAATTATGGATCGTCGATCTCGCCCGCTCGACACCGAATCTCTCTAAGACAGAAACAGTATCCGAGAGTGATAATCCCGACAAATGGAGCTGGATACTCAATCGCATCAGCTCGCGCGGTGTCGCCTCTCGCTCCACAAAATCTAATTGAACGCCGCTACTAGAGCCGGTGAGGCGGCTGAATTCGGGCATGGACACCTAGAATTCTGACCGCCTCGCTTTTCAGACCTTATCTGAACAGCGCCCGGCCTTGACCCAAGTTCTAAGATGAGTGGCTTGACGCCCAGTGCGTAGAAATCGTACTTCGAGACCCAGTTGTGGCACGTTTTGTCGGCAGCAGCGGATAGTCGGTTGTCCGCGTTCCAGCGGACGATCTGCGGCCCAGTCTTTGTATCGAGATGTGCACGTGAATACCAGCGAGAGCCACGCGTCGCGTCAGCGACGGTGGCTCTCGCCGCATCAAGGCGTCTCCAAAGACAGACTTACGCCGTATCTCAGAGCGTTCCAGTTTCGCCGCAAAGTTTTCCAAAAACCATGGAAAGAAGCGCTGAAACCATCCTTGAAACAGCATTCTAACTCACCAACAATCTACGCCACAAGAGCGTTACTAATAAGATACCCGAGAGGATTGATACGAACTGATGGAGGACACTATTGCCACTGCCTCTCGGAATCTGCTCGCGATTAAGTGGCGGGCAGCGTCACACTTCGTGTTTCGTAAGGCAAAGGGGCTGTTCCCAGAAGCAGGGGAAGGTATATCATCTGTACTTCTCTATCCGGCATTCGAAGATCCGGAGCAATTCGTTGACGTTCTGAATCGTCTGGCCTGGTATCTACCCCCTGATTCCTTCGAAGATTTCGAAGTACATGCCTTGGCCGCCACGTCTTCATTGTCCACCAGCAATATGGAAACCCCCGATGCTCAGAGTGATTACGGCCCAGAGCGGCTTCCTGTCACAGTCCACGAACTGACTGCCGTAGACACTCTAGCTGAAGAGACAGACCAGATTATTGTCTGGGACAAAACCCATCGCATCGATCGGACGACTCTTCGGCGTCTCGGGAAAGTGGAGATTATCGATCCCGCCTACTACTCGCTAGCTGAGTCCGAAACGTGGAAGCAAATGACCAACCAGATACGAACCCAGGTTCAGGACTCGTCGGCTGAAAACTTCCGCGCACTCGAACGCCAAGCACAAGATACGTCCACCTCATACGTCTTCGGGACGGGGCCAAGCCTAGATAACGTGTTCGACTTCAACATCCCCAGCGACGCCCTCTCGATTATCTGCAATAGCATCGTTCGAAACGAGAACCTATTAGATCACCTTCAGCCGGACATTCTTGTCTTCGCAGATCCAGTCTTTCACTTCGGTCCGAGTAAGTATGCCCACGAATTTCGCGATGACGCGGCGGCGGTGCTAGAGCGCTACAACTGTACCGCCGTTATTCCGAAGCAGTATCAGAGTCTCTTCGTAGGACACTATCCTGAATTGAGCGACCAGATCATAGGATTGGACCCCGTGTCGGCACAGAGCCCAGTTTATCCGTCCCACAACCGTCTTGAGGTGATGGGAACCCACAACATCATGACTCTCTTCATGCTCCCTATCGCGATGTCGTTGACTGAAGACATCCGGATTGTTGGCGCTGACGGCCGGAAGGAGGACGAGTCCTACTTCTGGGAGCACAGCGACACGGCGCAGTACGACGACGAGTTGATGAAGACCGTCGCGGAGACACATCCATCCTTCTTTCGTGACCGCGTGTACGAGGATTACTACGACCAGCACGTCGAGACGCTCACTGAGATGATCAAGTACGGCGAGGTAGACGGCAAGCACTTCAGGAATCTCACGAACTCTTATATTCCATGTCTCGATGAACGGAAGGTTGACCCAACCTCGTTTCACTAGAGGTTTACTGACGAGCAACCGTAACGTGCAGATTCCGAAGTAGTTAAACGCGGCCTGTGGTAACAAATCTACGATGACTGAGCCGCGAGCGTCGATCGTCATCCGCTGCTACAACGAACGGGAGCATATTGAAAAGCTCCTGCACGGTGTGTTCGAACAGCGAATGGACGACTTCGAGGTGATCCTCGTCGACTCTGGATCCACCGACGGGACCCTCAAGGTGGCAAAGCAGTATCCCGTCGACGAGATTGTGTATATCTCACCGGAGGAGTTCTCGTTCGGCCGCGCGCTTAATTATGGCTGCGAGGCGGCCAACAGCGAGTTCTGTGTGTTCGCGAGTGCACACGTCTACCCGACCCGCATAGACTGGCTCGAACAGTTGCTCGCCAAGTTCGAGGACAACGTTGCGCTCGTGTACGGGAAGCAGCGCGGGAACGAGGTGACAAAGTACCCCGAGAAGCGAGTCTTCCGTCGATGGTTCCCCGAGGAGGACGTCGAGTACCAGTCCTCCCCCTTCTGCAATAACGCGAACGCCGCCATTCGTCGCGAGGTTTGGGAAAAGTTCCACTACGACGAGCGATTGACCGGGCTCGAGGACCTCGACTGGGCGAAGCGGGTGCAGGACGCGGGCTGGAACATCTCCTATGCTAGCGACGCGGAGATAATTCACGTGCACGAGGAATCCCCGAAGGAGGTCTACAACCGCTACCGCCGCGAGGCGATAGCCCATAAGCAGATCTTCCCCGACCAGGAGTTCAGTTTCTGGGACTTCCTCAAGATGTTCAGTTACAACACGATTACGGACTACCTCGCGGCGGCCCACGAGGGTGAACTTCCAGGGAATATCATCGAGATTCCCCGGTTCCGCCTGATGCAGTTCTGGGGGACCTACCGTGGGTTCGGACGGGAGAAACCCGTCTCAGACCGTTTGTGGCGGCGGTTCTACTATCCGGACGAGAACGGGTATCCACGGGAGGATGCTGGCACAGGCGATTCGGAGCGCGAAGAGGATGGGCTACGCATCGAGTACTCCAAGCTGGATGGGGCGGGGGAATAAGCGGGTGAACGTGTATGAAAGACCGGGTCCCGCCGTTTCTCACAGCCCTATCTCGTTCTTGTTCCCGTCGTCGGAGTAGTACGCCGTTAGAATAACATCTGACAATCATGCTCGACGTAGACCACCTGAAGAATCTATTTCGGTTGACGAGCATCTATTCTGGCGGAAAGATTGGTGTCGCGGTCATCGGATTTGCGCTCTACCCGGTCTACACACAGTACCTCACGCCGGCAAACTTCGGGATCATCGGCTTGGCCTTATTGGTCGGAAATGGCGCCCGCCATCTGTTCACGATTGGCCTGAATGCGGCGGCGTTCAACTTCTATCATCGCTACGAGGGGATGGAACGGGAGGAGTTCTATACGACGCTCTTTGCCTTCATCGTTCTGTTATCCGTCGGCTGGCTCGTCTTGTTCGAGTTGTTCGGCCCATGGTTCTTTGAGCGATTACTCGGTGTAGCGATATACGACCCATATCTGCGAATCATCCTGTTGGCAACCGCCATCACTGCGGTGCTTCACGTGATCCCGAAACACAGGTTCAAGGCGGCAGAAGAGGCCGAGTGGTTCGTCCTGATGGACTCCGGTAAGAACCTGAGCAACCACCTCGTGAGACTCATCCTGATTGTCGGGTTCTCCTTCGGTGTCACAGGGTACCTGCTCGGATCCCTCGCCGGTGCAGTCATCGTCGGAGCAGGTGGCCTCACCTTCATTCTTCGGCGAGTCATCCCCCGATTCTCCATGGAAAAACTTCGCGAAGCCCTTGTCTATTCGGTCCCCCTGTTCCCCCATTTCTACTCCCATTTTATCATCAGCATGGCCGATCGTGTCCTGCTCACCAGACTGGGGTCCCTTGGAGCGGTTGGCGTGTACACGATCGGTTATACGCTCGCCCAGGCGCTCCAGATGGTGGTTACCTCTGCAAACAGCGCGATTATGCCCGAATTCGCTCGTGCTGGCGACAATCGGGACGCGTTCGAACGTCTCCCCGTGACGGCGACATACTACCTGCTGTTCTCCGCTACGGCTGCACTTGGAATGATACTGTTCCTCCCAGCGGTCATCCGGGCATTCTTCCCGATGGATTACCACGCCGCGATCGATCTTATACCGTGGCTTGGCCTAGCCTTCTTCTCGGTTGCGCTGTACTACGTCCCGATGAACGTGTTGAGCCAGACGCAACGTAATACTCGAATTGTCCCGTTACTCACCATCACCGCTGCGGGGGTGAATATCGGCTTGAACCTCTTGTTGATCCCGCCGTTCGGCATTACGGGTGCGGCACTGAGCACGTTGGCCGCGTATCTCGTACTGGCGATTGCGGTATTCGTGTACTCTCAAAGACTCAACCGGGTTCCCTATGAACTCCGCCGGACCGGAATTTTGGTCGGCGTGTTACTAGCGTTGACGGTCGGCGAGATGGCGTTGCCAGTCCTTTCACTGGGTCTCAACGTTGCTGTCCGAGTGATCATCTTCACCGCGTTCTTCGTCCTGATAACATTTGCAGGGTTCTGGAACAACGAAGAGTGGGCCGCCATCCGGGGGGCCGCTACCAGGGTCCGGTCCAGGTTCGGGTAATCCGAACCGGCCGGGTGGCCCCGGACTTCCCCATCTCTCGGTACTGCACGAGTCCTTCCTTTGCTCCCCTTCTATTGTTGGTAGATCACGTGAAATTGCTCCTCACGGCGCTGTTCGAGGGTTGGCTCGAATCCATGCGCCTCGATGAGCTCTCGCACCTCGTCGACCGATGAATCGAATCCCGGGAGCATCTCGGGGTGGAGCTCCACGAATAGGGTTTCTATCTCTGCGAGTCGGTCGCCAAACCCCCTAACCACGGCGGCTTCAGCGCCTTCGACGTCGATTTTCACGACATCGGGCCAGGCTGTGTCGTCAATGTCGTCCACACGCCCCATCTCGACCGTCACCTCATCGCGGTTCTCCTCGGTATCGGAGAGGGAGGGTGATGTGCCGGCGGTCCCATCGGTGTAGAGTGTCGTCGTGCCCGTTTCGTCCGAAAGCGCGGTCTCGTGGATGGTGACCTCCTGACCGTTCAGGTACACGTTACGACGGAGATGTTCGCAGAAACCCGGGTCGGGCTCGAATGCGTGGACTGTCGCACCGGTCCGGGAAGCAAAAATACTGTATACACCGACGTTCGCGCCGATATCCCAGACGACATCGTCCGCAGAAACGAATCTGAGGAACTGCTCGATTTGCTCGCGCTCGCCACCAAACACTGATACGCGATAGTCCTCGGTTTGGTTCGTGACCTCGAACACAGACGAATGTCCGTCCAGTTCTACCAGTCGGACCGTTGGGTATTCCGTATCCCTCATCCCAACTGCGCGGCGGATGAACGAGCTTATATTCATTTTCATTTATTATGAATGGCATTTAGAACCCATTTACGCCTACGATTGTTACAAATCGGTTTAGCATCGGTTGGTTGGGACCGGCGTTCAACTATGTTAGGCATTGCAGATGTATTCTAGACCTTGGTTTATGAGTATTGCCCAACACCGATCAACGTCATTGAGGACTTCTTCCAGCATATGCGGTGAGCCACAATCTTGAATATCGGTGTATATCGCGGCCATAACTACATTCCCACGCCGATGATGCCTATTGCAAAACCACGCTAACTATCCATTGCCCTCCCTCCGGCGGTGACGGTGCATCCAAAGCTTGATTTCTGTTGATTGAGTTGCCGGCCATAATGCCTCGCTTGGCCGCGCTCGTCCCGATGAAGGGGCACAGCGAACGGGTGCCGAACAAGAACCTCCGGGATTTCAATGGCCGTCCGCTCTGTCACTGGATTCTGAACACGCTCCGGGCCACCCCGGAGGTCGACGAACTCGTGGTGAACACCGATTCCCCCGAGATTGCAGCAGAAGCCGAACAGTTCGGCGCCACGGTCATCGACCGTCCGGAACGGCTCCAGGGCGACCGGGTCCCGATGAACGACATCATCCTTCACGACGTGCGGACCGTCGACGCGGACCTCTACCTCCAGACACATTGCACGAATCCGCTTCTCCGGTCGTCGACGATCAGTGAGGCAGTTTCGATGTACCTCGAGGACGACGATTGCGACTCGCTCTTCTCCGTGACGCCGATGCAGACCCGGCTCTGGGACGGGGAGACACGCCCGATCAATCACGAGCGCGACGAACTCCAGCGTACCCAGGATCTCGACCCGGTCTACGAGGAGAATTCGAACATCTATCTGTTCACGCAGGACTCCGTGAAACAGAGAGAGAACCGGATCGGGGACCGGCCACGGATGTTCTCGATGGATGCGAAAGAGGCAATCGACATCGACCAACCCATCGACTTCCGTGTGGCCGAGTACCTCCACCGGGATTGGTATGGGGACAACCCGGCGTACAACGAGGCAACGGACCGGTAACTGTCCGAGAAGGAACCCGTGTCCACGCTGGAGAGCCAAGTGAAGACCAGGCCGCTTACTGCCTGGCGAGGAGAAACGTTTGTAGCTCATTGGGCACCATTGACGCATGACAGCTACCTCCGAGTCCCTGGACGGCAGGGACTACCGGGTCTACGACGTCGCCGATGTCGACCAATAACTGGACAAGGAGGAACTTCTAGAGGTACTCTTCTCGTGCGATGGAATTCTCGCCGGGGACGACGAGCTCACACGGGACGTCATCAAATCCTCCCCGAACCGGAAGGTCATTTCCAAGTAGGGAATCGAGACGGACAACATCGATTTCGAGGCAGTGGCGGACCACGGCGTCGAGGTGTATAACACGCCCGGGGCGTTCAACGACGAAGTCGCGGACGTCGTCATCGGGTACGCGATTATGCTGACACGGGAACTACACCGTATCGACCACGCCGTTCGAGACGGTGACTGGGCGTGTCCCCGGGGGGAACTCGCTTGCGGGGACGACCTTCGGCGTCATCGGTGTCGGAAACATCATTGCCGCCGTCGCCCATCGCGCCCACACGCTCGGGATGACCGTCCTCGACACGGACGTGGAAACGTTCCCCGACGATCTGGTCGCAGACATCGACATCGAGCGCGTCGGCACCGACGAACTTCTCAAGCGGTCGGACGTCATAAGTCTCAACTGCGCGTTGACGGAGGCAACCCGTGAACTGATCGGTGCCGACGAGTTGGCGAAACTCGGAACGGAGGGGTACCACATCAACACTGCCAGAGGACAACTTATCGATCAAGAAGCATTGGTCGATGCATTGACCAGTAGGACGATTGTCGGCGCGGCGCTCGACGTGTCACAGAGGAACCCCTCGTCGCGGTCGATCCACTGGCAGACCTGGACTCGGTCATCCTCGGTTCACGCAACGTCCAGAATACGACGGAAGCGGTGAATCGTATGCACGAACGCGCCGCCGATAATTTCATCGAGAAGCCCTATTGAGAATAACGCCGGTCACCAGGCTGATCGTTTGACGGCACGTCCTCAGTCGACCGTATTGGACTATTGTGGAGTGGCGTAGACAGGTACTGGAGTTGCTACAGGCTTCCGATTGGACGGAGCCGCCACCGTACAAATCTCTCCCCCTCCAGCACCGAAGAAACGACACTCCAACGAAGGCTATCGGAGTTCTCCGAGTCGATACCTCTGTGCGTCCGCCACGTCACTCGACCGGTCGATTCGCTTCGTACCACTCGATGGTCTCTTTCAGCCCCTCCTCAAGGTGAGTATCCGCCAGCCACCCGAATTCCTCTTCGGCCCGACTCGTGTCCAGCCGTCGTCGTGATTGTCCGTCTGGTTTCGAGGTGTCCCATTTGATGTCGCCCTCGAATCCGGTGAGGTCCGCAATTAACTCGATGAGGTCCTCAATGCTGATCTCGTGGCCGCTCCCGAGGTTCACTGGGTCGCTCTTATTGTAGGTTTCCGTTGCGTCTAGTAGGCCATCGGCGGCGTCCTCGACGTAGAGGAACTCGCGGGTCGGCGTCCCAGTGCCCCAGGCGGTGATGGAGTCCTCGCCCGCGTCCCGGGCCTCGATGCACTTCCGGATGATGGCCGGGATGACGTGGGACGTCTCCAGGTCGAAGTCGTCCCGGGGGCCGTAGAGGTTCACGGGCATCAGATAGATGCTGTTGAAGTCGTACTGCTTCCGGTAGGCCCGGGACTGCGTGAGGAGGGCCTTCTTCGCGATGCCGTAGGGGGCGTTCGTCTCCTCTGGATAGCCATCAAAGAGGTCGTCCTCGGAGAACGGGACCTCGGTGTGCTTGGGGTACGAGCAGATGGTCCCCGCGATAGTGAGCTTGTCCACGTCGAACTTCCGCGCCATCTCCATGAGTTCGATGCCCATGATGGCGTTCTCGTAGAAGTATTTCCCCGGGTTTTCGCGATTCGCGCCGATGCCACCCACGGTGGCCGCGAGGTGAATCACCGTGTCGGCGCCCGAGCGGGAGAGCGCCCGGCGGATGTCGGCCCGCTCCCGCAGGTTGTACTCGCTGCTCCGGGGGACAAAGACCTCGACGTCGTCCGACCGGGACTCCAGGTCTTCGACGAGGTGGCTGCCGAGGAAACCCGATCCCCCGGTGACCATGACGGTCCGCCCGGACCAGTAGTCCGAACTCATCGCCAGTCCACCCGCCCGAACCATGCTTCTCGGTTCGCGGCGTACCAGTCGATGGTGCGCCGAATGCCGTCTTCCCAGGAAACCTGAGGCTGCCACCCGGTCTCCTCTGTGATTTTCTCGTGCCCGACGAGGAGTTCCTCGACGTCGCTGTCACCCGGCCGGAAGCGGCTTTCGTCCTGCACAATCTCGGGGTTGTCCCAGTAGCCTTCCTCGGTCCCGATGCGGAGGATCATCTCGGTCCACTCCTGCATAGAGATGTTCTCGCCATAGCCGTAGACGTACTGTTCTCCGGGGTTGCCCTCAAGGGCGACGTGGAGGTGGCCCCGGACGCCGTCCTGCGCGAAGCACATGTCGCGCTTCGGTTCCAGGTTCCCGAGTTCGACGAAGTCCCGCTCCAGCGCCTGCGTGATGATCGTACCCGTGATGTACCGGGGATTCTGCCGGGGTCCGTAGTTGTTGAACATCCGCGTGGTGACGGTGGGCACGTCGTAGGCGTCGTGGTAGTTCATCGTGAGGAAGTCCGCGGCGAGCTTGGAGGTCGCGTAGACGCTCGTCGGGTTCACCGGTGAGCGCTCGCTGAGGATGACGCGGCCGTCCTCCTCGAACTCGTGTTTCTCCAGCATCTCCTCGTTCACGTTCCCGTACTCCTCCGAAGTGCCTGCTGTATCAAACTTGTAGATGTCGAGATCGAGATCGACGATCGACTGGAGGAGATTCATGGTCCCCATGACGTTCGTGTCGAGCGTCTCGTAGGGGCGATCCCAGGATTCGCCAACGTGAGCCTGCGCACCCAGGTGGAAGATTATCGCATCATCTGTCCCCTGCAGTGCTGTAAGTGCCTCCCGGACAGAATGTTTATCTCGGAGATCTCCACGGTGGACGGTTATTTTCTCAGCGTGATGTCGGATATTGTTTAATTCCCCACTTGAGGTGGCGCGAACGAAGACATGGACATTTGCACCCATCTCGCAGAGAGTATCGACGAGATGTGATCCGATGAATCCGTCAGCACCAGTTACGAAGACAGGACGTTCAGAGAGACGCGGCTCTAGTTCCATAATATAGGTGGAATGACTCCTTATTTATTTTTCTTTTGAAAACCTGGCCGGCAGTGTCATTACGGCCACTCTGGGAGGGTCGATGCATCTTGCAGATACTGCCGAACGTACTCGTGAAGGGGTTCCGGTGATTCGGAAAAGATTTTGAGGTCCGAGTGCTGGTCGTCTGGAACTAGATTCGAGGATTCGGCTTCGACAACGAATCCGTTCGCGAGATAGTGTTTTCCGCCCACGCCGTCGACATCCGCGGTATCGTAGATATGCTCATACGCGCCTAGGGATTCGATGATTCTGACATCTGCACCGAGTTCCTCTCCAGCAATCCGATGAACCGCTTCCTCGCGTGTCTCTCTTTTCTGGACTCTCCCGCCGGGGATGAACCAATACCCCGCTGCCGGTTCATTCTCGCGTTTCCCGAATATGAGCCCCCCATTGAAACGAACGAGCAAATCAACAGAAACAATCGGTGCATGCTCGACAATTGTCCGCCACTCGTCCTCCGGAATCCATCCCTCGGTCATTGGCGATATGTTGCCCCACTGTGGTATAGCGCTAACGATTTCTTCTCAGATAGTCGCGTCGACATTGGAACCATTTAGTGTCACCATAGTTACCTGGGCGTATGGAAATCAATGCGTCCTCGTCACGGGTGGTGCGTGGTTCACTGGATCAAACCTCGCGAACTATCTGGCGAAGCAGAATGACGTCATCGCCGACGACGACATTTACCTAGGAACACCAAAGAACCTCGACGAGGAGGTCGGGCTCGTCGAAACATCCGTGGTCGATTCCAACCTCCCGACTGACGTCGACGTGGTGTTCCATCTTACTGCGCTCTCTTCCTACAAGATGATGAGAAGAACTCCGCGCTGGTTGCTCGCATCAACATCGAGGGATTGGTGAACACTGTTGATCAGGCGCGACAGGATGGCTGTGACACAGTCGTCTACGCGACTCCCTCCTCGATTTATGACGACCCCACCGAACCCTCACCGGAATCCATGGACGCCGAGGCACACACCGGGTACGAGGCATCGAAGCTCGCCCGGGGGCGCTACGCGGAGTGCTTCCACAACAATCACGACATGACGCTCACCGACATGCGGTTCTTCTCGGTCTATTCGGTATATGGCGGGAACGAGGTACACAAGGGCGAGTACGCAAACACCGTTACGCAGTTCGCCCATCAGATCGTGAACAACGTACAACCAAAATTCTTAGGCGACGGCACCCAAACGAAGGATTTCATGCACGTCGATGACATTGTGCGCGGCATTGAGCTTGCCGCCAACCACGAACTCCACGGCAGCTATAATCTCAGCACCAGCCAGAAC
>NZ_JBHDYC010000022.1:0-52430 GCF_041894845.1 Natrinema sp. H-ect4 | reverse complement strand
TATCCTTATCTGAACACCGCCGCTTGTCCCCTTTCGTTATCGCGACGGTGCTCCCATTCGTCACTGGCGGTAGATGTTTGGGTGATATTTTCGCGAACACCCGTGTTGTACGCGTAAAGCCTCCCGAAGTAGAGTCAATGGGCGTATTGGAAGAACGAGAGACCGAAAAGCAAACCTTCGAGTAGGGGTACAGGGTTGCTGCCCGATCGATACTGCGACGATATTAGGTTATCCGGATGTGAGAGTCCTGATCGAACAACAGTATATCTTCAGTGGTGAACGAAAGACTGTACTTCTTACCTTTCCCCTCAAATCCGGGTGGTGTGACGACGACGACCTCACCGAACTCCGTTTCGAAGAAGCTGTTCGTCTGGTCACCTAACGGTTCGTCAAGAATATGTGTAGCGCTGATTCCGTCATTTTGACTCCCGTTCACTCGAATGTGCTGCGGCCGCACACCAACTCTGACATTCTGGTTACTGTAGCCTTCGAGCTTATTCGTCTGCATGGAGTCAAAGGAATGTGTTCCAATCTCGAGAATCGTTGATCCATTATCTCGTGAAACATGTCCGTCAAAGAACTGCATAGCTGGCTGACCGATAAAGTCCGCGACAAATTCAGTTGCTGGCTGGTTATAGATTTCCTCTGGTGGGGAAATCTGTTCAATCTGCCCTTCATTGATAACAGCGACCCGATCAGACATCGTCATCGCTTCTTCTTGATCGTGAGTAACATAAAGAACTGGACAGTCGATCTGATCCGTGACTTGTTGGATGATAGGACGCAGTTCACGTTTGAGTTTAGCGTCTAGATCTGACATCGGCTCATCAAACAAGAACACCGTCGGGTCGCGGACGATAGATCGCCCCAGCGCGACGCGCTGCTGTTGACCACCGGAGAGATCGGCAGGTTTCTTATCGAGCTGCTCGGTGATTTGGAGGAGTTCAGCCGCTTCTGCAACCTTCTCGTACCGTTCCTTCTTCGATACCCCTGCGATCTTGAGACCATATGCCATATTGTCTCGAACAGTCATATGTGGATACAGTGCAATATCCTGAAATAGAAGCGCAATGTCGCGTTCCTGTGGCGGGAGGTCCGTAACGTCTCGATCACCGAAATGAACGGAGCCACTTGTGGGGGTATCAAGTCCGGCTACACACCGTAGCGTAGTTGTCTTTCCGCAACCCGAGGGTCCGACGAGTGTTATAAATTCTCCATCCTGTATCGTCAAGTCAATATCGTCAGCTGCAATTATTTCACTATCGCTATCACTATCACCGAATTTACGAGTCATGTTCTGGATTTTAACGTTAACCATGTTGAATCACTTTGTGTTACTGAAATATTTCTGAAGCATTACAGCGACCTAATTTCGAAACCTTTCAGGAGATAGTCCTGAAGAAAATAGGCGAACAGAAGCGGTGGAACCGTCATAAGAAGAGATACTACCATGATTTCGTTCCACCCAATATTGTAGCCCTGATTGACAAGTCGCATCATACCAGGAGCGAACGTGGTGGCCTCATTCTTTGGAAGGAGGATTTGGGCGAAGGTGAAGTCATTCCATGCGATTGCGAAGGCGAATAATGCAGCCGCAATGATAGACGGCTTGGTTTGTGGAACAACAACGTCTCTGAAGGCCCGCCAGCGTGAAGCTCCAGCAACCCATGCTGATTCTTCCATTGACCGTGGTATAGTCTGAATGTACTTCCACATCAGCCATACTGAGAATGGCATTGAGATCGCTGTTAGAGAAATAATGAGTCCAACACGCGTGTTCAAAAGTCCAAGACTTTGCCAAATCAGATATAATGGAAGTCCTAGAACGATTGGGCTAAACATGTAACCGAATAGTAAAAACCGAGCGAAATTTTCTTTCTGAGACCATTCAAACCGAGCCAGGCCATATCCTGCAATCAGCGAAAGAATACACACTGAAACAATTGTACCGATAGTTACAACTGTCGTGTTAAAGAAGTACATTACAACATCATTGTTAAATATAATAGCGAAGTTTGAGAGAGTGACCTCCTCAGGTGACGGTATCAGTACCGGCCCGTCAAGAACCGCCTGTCTCGTCACCAACGAGTTTTGGGCCATCCAATAGATAGGAAATATACCAACGAAAGCAGCGATAAGGCCGCTAATACCCAGCACAATGCGGTGGAGACGCTCTTCTGTTTCGTGATCAAGACCGAGGACACCACTTGTACTGCTACTATCGTTGCTCATTATACTTCAGCCTCCTGTGAGGGACTGGCAGCCTTGAAGTATAGGATGGCGCTGAGAGCCAAGATCAAGAACATCATGACGGCTAGAGCGTTCCCTAGGCCATATGATCCCCCCTGAAATGTTTCTTGATAGGCCAGCAATGGGAGTGTCGTTGTAGCATATCCGGGGCCCCCTTCCGTGAGCATCCATATGAGGTCGAATTTATTGAACATAAATACACCTCGAAGCAGAATAACTGTTAATATAATTCCTTTGAGACGGGGAAAAGTAATATCCCTGAACATTTGCCAACGGTTTGCGCCACAGATACGTGCTGCTTCGTAGAAGCGAGACGGGATAGACCGGAGTTGGGCAAGTGCGAAGATAGTAACGAATATACTGAATTTCCAGGAACCAATAAGGATCACGAGGGGCATGGCCCAAGTGTTGGAACCCAGTATATAGTTGGTAGAGTCCCAAAGATTGAACCACTCGGAACCAATCATGTGGAAGAGACCGAACGACTGGTCGAACAGGAAGAGCGCCACTAAGGAGACGACGACTGTTGGAATTAGGTAGGCGGTAAAGACAATAGAAGTCAAGTATTTCTGACCAATTGAGATATCATTTAATGTGAATGCAAGCCAGAGGCCAACGGAAACCTGAATAATTGTACTCCCCACCATGAAGATGAGTCCCCGCCACAGGGATCCCCAAAACTGATCAAGTTCAAACACACTGATATAATTCTCTATCCCTACGAACGTCCACGTTGGACTCATCAGGGGAATAAAATGGAGCGATGCGTACACGGCAAATACTGCAGGAATAATAGAAATAATCAAATAGAGTATTATTACCGGCAACACAGAAATGAAACTTTTAACTGCGTCAGACTGTAATCGGGTGCTCCGCCAAAGCGACCGTGATTTCTTGTATTGCTCTTTTTTGAAGGTGTCTCCTGACATGCGTTTTCAATTACCATGACTCTCTCTATTAAATCTTTGGGATGAATTGGTATGTTCGCGATAGAGAGTAGTGGTACCAATTTTAGCAAGTCACAGCAGACAATATGAATCATCAGAACCTCACAAAGCGTTCTCGGCTAACTAATTCTGAAGCGTGAGTTTCTGTGTCGACGCGAATCTATCCCCGATTCTCACCAAGTAATCACGGATGAATTGGCGGGAGCTGTCGCTGTCGGCGGCGCTCAGCTGCCGACGCGACAGCGTTGCCACTTGCGAAGACGCTTGCTCGGTCAGTGACTACCGGTGGAACCGGTCGTCTGATGGCCGATTCGCGGGGACGGCCCTCGCGGTGCGTCGGGCCGTCCACGCAGTTCGTAGAACCATATTGATGAACTCCTTGTACGGCCACCACCAGAGGCGACGCCCGCCCCGGCGGGGCGTCGCCACGTATTCGTGGTGGAGATACCGCCAAGTGTTCTGCAACAGCAGACTCACCACGACGTACAGCAGTCTCACCGTGGAATCTCGTATTGTCATTGTCGCTATTGCTTGCTCAGACAAGCGATAGCTCGACTCGATACCGAAGCGCTTGCTGTAGTGGTATCGAGCATCGCGTGGTGTCTCGATGAACGGCGCGTCACGGCTACGCCGCTGACGCGCCACACCGTTCTCGTCGTACCGTCCATTCAGGTACGTACAGTCGATGTAAACGGGAAACTCGATGGTCCAGCTGTGACCGTCGAGTTTCCCTATCAGGTCGTGTTGAATGACGCGACTCCATCCTTCTGAGAGTTCCTGCTAGATCGTCTCACCTCATTGGATGATCGGGATCACGTAGGCGTAGTTGTGCGCGTAGAGTAACGTGAGACACTTGCTATCGTAGAATCCGCGATCGAGGTAGACGGCGGGCCGCCAGCGTATACCGTTTGTTCGACACACGCGCGTAAAGTGTGGTGTAGCCGTGGAACGCGGTGGTTCCGCGCTTGGCTTCGGAGTGGTAGAGGCTGTCTGTGTCGTCTTCGTCACCGTGGTAGAGTCCCAGATGAAGGTCTGCGCAGACCACCTGCTCGGAGAGTAGTTCGACGATCTCTCGCCGAAGGAGCGTGTTAGCGACTCGTTCGAGCCGTTCCGGCTCGAACTTCGTCCGGAGATGGTAGACGATCGCGTTTGCTGATGGCGAGTCTTCGCTAGAGTTGCACAGCGTAGAGATCGAGGTCCCGTCGGCAGTCGCCCCGACGAGGACCTCGTAGATGGTCCTCAGTACCGATTTCAGCGTTGTTCGCAAGGTTGAGAGAAACTTCCTCGTCAAGCTGGTTGACGAGGAAGTTAAGGAGTTGGTCCTCGTGGATTTCACTGTCTGCTTGCTTGTCGTAGACACACCATCAGTAAGCAGATGTTCTCACTAACCAGCTTTGTGAGGTACTGATCATCACTCAACGGATCCGACACTCTAACGCAGTAAATGCTGATCAAAACGTCGTACGTCTCGGAGTGGAACATTACAAACTTACCACTAATTCTACTATCTTGATATTATATTAACTATATAATAATTAATATAATTAAGTTATATGAAATATATGGTAGTGATACTAGACAGTGAGACTATGCCGTAATAGTGACTGAATAATTACAGTACATTAAAGTGTACCGACCAATACATGTACAATGGTTATCAATGAGCCACGATAACAAGAAACTAACACGGCGTCAGATATTGGGTTCAAGCGGAGTCGGTACAGCTGGATTTCTTGCGGGTTGCTTAGGCACTGGTGGTGGAGGAGACGAGGCAATACATGTCCTTACCGACTACAATACCGATGCTTGGAAGACTCGATGGGAAGATGAGATCGTTCCTGAGTTCGAAGAGGATACAGGACATTCGGTTGACATCGAATATTTCGGAGCAGGTACAGCAGGGGACCAGCGACTTCAGACGTTGATGCAAGCCAACGACCCCCCGACACTGACCACTACCACCTTTGAACAAATTCCAGGGATGGTGAGCCAAAAACAAACCCTGCCAGTCGACGATACCCTCGATGAGATAGAGGAAGAAAACGGTGAAACGTTATTCCGTGATAACCTATCCATCAATGGGCAGGCTACCTTCATGCCCCGAGGGATGTACACGTACTCATTCATTTACCGA
Organism: Natrinema sp. H-ect4; assembly: GCF_041894845.1. Classification (NCBI taxonomy): domain Archaea; kingdom Methanobacteriati; phylum Methanobacteriota; class Halobacteria; order Halobacteriales; family Natrialbaceae; genus Natrinema; species Natrinema sp. H-ect4. The sequence continues at coordinate 47,099 of NZ_JBHDYC010000022.1, read as the reverse complement.
ACTGACATTTACGACCGTCTTGGTCTGTCGGTCCCCGAGACCTGGGAGGAACTTCTGGAAAATGCCCGTATCATTGACGAGGATGAGGAAACGGATGCTCGAGGCTTTGGGATCAGTGGTGGGAAAAATCTCAAGGCATCAACCCATTTCGTAATCCTGCTTGCGACGGTCGGTGGTGGTCGGTACCGCTGGAAGACGGAGGGAGAAGAGGCCGAAGTCTGGCTTGACGAGGAGCACGTTACTGAAGTATTAGAATTCGCTAACGAACTCGCGGAATATTCTCTTGATCCCTCGAGCATGACTTGGACGTCCTCAATTGAAAACTGGGTAGCTGGGAATCTCGCTCAGGACTTCTCGCTGAACGCCTGGGCGGCAGGCGCTTCATACCGTGCGAACCCGGAAATTGGCTTGAATACCGGCGTTGCACTTCCTCCAGTTCGCGAGGGGGCAGATCCACTTGATCGCGGTGGTATTTCTGTGGAAGGGACTCCGGTCATCAGGAACTCAACGAACCCCGATGGCGGTAAGGAATTGTGGAAATTCATGCACAGTGATCCAGATACGATAGGAGAAACGTTCCTACAGGAGCCAATGCGGTTCTTGCCAACCTATGAGAGCGTACTGGAGTCAGATACTTACACTAACGCGGAGTTTTTCCAAGTTGAGGACGGTTACTTCCTCGATCTTAACCAAAAAATCATAGAGGATCATGTTCCTCAACTCGCAAGTAATGAACGTCCACAGACGCCAGCCACACTATATGCCGACTCCTATCCCTATGCCTCCGATATGATGAATGCGGTGTTAGCTCAGGATCGCTCTCCTGAAGAAGCGTACCAACAGGGCCTCGAGGAGGCCGAAAACCGACTTCAAGAAGGAAAAGATCGATCGGCCTGGTAGCAAAAGGTCGTTGCCTAGGCACACAATTGTCCAAAGAAACGCAGACCAGCGACTTTTCTCTGATAGTCGATTACGACAACGATTGGCGAAAAGACGCCGTCAAATGCTCTGATAGTCCACCAGTTGTGAGATGCGAATCTATGATTCACGCCCACGAATACACAAGCATCGCAGTTAGACTGCTATTCACTCATTGAGAGTTTTTCTCTCACTGATCACATGCATAATGCATGGACGAGGAGGCACGTTTCGATTTCCGTGTTTTCGCATCGAAATCGATTTCATAATGATAGAGTGCCGACTCGGATATGGTGAAGAAGCGACACGAAATACAGCAACTTCGATAGCGTAGTTCTCTCAGGGCTCGTACAGAAACATCAAGAGAATCGAAGATACTATCTAGTCCGGCACCTCCTCGGTCGGCGTTCGGCCATCGAGCGCTTGATTCGGCCGACCGTAGTTGTAGTGGTGTCTGAACCGTCTGAGCCAGCTGCATGCACTGGCTGGACTGCCTTACCAATAGGAATGAAAGCGGTTGACCCGCATTGAGGCAGGCCGAAACCATTTTTTCGGCGTAGTATCGCTCGCTGTAGTTGAACTGACCGGTCAACTCATGGCGAGCGGGGGCAGTCAGATAGCTGCCACCGTCGACAAGAAACTCTGTCACGTCAATTTCTTGGTTCTCGATTAGGAACTGCTGCTTGTTTCTCAAACTGGCTTAACTAGACAGTGCCCCATGGAGGATTCTTTGTATACCTTATAAAATATAACCAATCTTGTCCTTTTCATTGCGGATCCGAGTACGCGAACCAATAACTGCATAATACACTTAGGGTGTTAATTATAGCTGGAGGAACCTTCGTGTGATATGCAAACTCGACTCATTGACAGCGTGCTAATAGATTCGAGTGGACGGCCAGTCCGCGGTGATCCGGCATCGAATTTCTCGACCCCATCAACAGGGTTCGATAGACGTTTCATCGAATACGGTAGTCTACGACGTTTCAATACGAATTCACAGAATATGGATATCCGTCTTCGAGATGTACCGCGACCGCCTCACTAGAGACCTGTACACTTATTTTGCCAGTTGTCATTACACTACATGTTAAACACATCATGATGTAACAACAGAGGTGTCAACCCGATAGTTGCAATTGACGGTGCTGGCGGCTACGTTCCGTTGTATCGAATCGATCGCAGCGACATCGCTGCCCAACACGGCGGCCGTGGACGGGGTGAGAGTGCAGTCCCCGCTCGTGATGAAAACCACGTGACGATGGCGAGCGAGGCGACGACGACAGCCCTCGACCGATCGAAAACGTCTGCTGCGGACGTTGCAGCAGTATTTACGGCGAGTATTAGCGATCAATTCCCGAACACGGCATCGCGGCTCAAATCGCGTACAGAGCCGATTTGTCGACCGACGTCCGAACTGGTGATTTCCAGGCTAGCGGCCGTGCGGCGGCCGACCCGCTAGCGACGGCCTGTGAGTACGTTCGCGCAACCGACGAACCTGTCGTCGTCGCAGCAGTCGACATCATGCCCGTCGAATCCGGCGGCGATGACGAGTCGACGATGGGTGCCGGTGCTGGCGCTCTCGTTCTCCGACCGGAACGAGACGATCCGATGGCGACTATCGACGCGGTCGGTCAGGCGACCACGGGATTCCTCGAACGTCACCGCGAACACGGCGAATCGGCTACCGCTGGCGACGCTCGGTTCGAACGGCGTCAGGGCGTCGCACCGGCGGCGTCGACGGCCTTCGACCGAGCCGAGGCCGACTCCGATCCCGAGTACGGCGTCGCCAGCGCTCCCGGGTTCCGGTTTGCCCGAACGGCGCTCGGACCGATCAACGCCGAACGTGTATCGACGTTCAATGAGGTCGGCTACGCTGGAACGGCGACGATGCTGCTCGATCTGGCGCACGCAATCGAATCCGTCGACCCGGGCTCGACGATCGGTGCTGTCGCCTATGGACAGGGTGGTACCGACGCTTTCGTCGTCTCGGTTGCCGACGGAGCGAACGACCCCAACAGGTTGACCGTCGCGGAACAGCTCGAGGCCAAGAAGTACGTTCCGTACGCCAAGCACCTCGAGTACCGCGAGCGATACGATTACTAGGGGGTGCCAAACGCATGAGTGGACCACGATATCACCGAACCAGAGAACAAGATCAACGCCTGCTGGCATTCAAATGCCAGTCGTGTGGCTACGTGTCGTTTCCGGACGAAAAGCGGACGTGCAAACGCTGTGGCGACGCACCGGCGACGTTCGAAGAGGTGCAACTCGCCGAGCGGGGCGAGATCAAGACCTTCGTCGTCCAAGAGTATCTCCCCGACGATATCGAGGTACCACAGCCACTAGCGATCGTCGACTTGCCACAGGAAGACGGCTCCGGCGAATCCGCTCGCGTCTACGGTCTGCTGACCGAGACGGACCTCGACGAGCTGTCGGTCGGGACCGAGGTCGTCGCCCGGTTCTGCGAACTGTTCGACGACGGTGAGCGGCCGATCAACTCTTTCAAATTCTCGGTTCCCCGGGAGGTGAAACGATGACCGACGCACACGTCGTTGGCTCGGGCATCATCGACTTCGGCGAGAAGTACGAGTGGTCGTTCGACGACCTCCTCGAAGGGGCGTACCTTGATCTCGTCGAGAGCGTCGATCACGGCATCAACTCGACCGCTGATATTGACGCGATCTGGTACGGGACGCTGGACATCGCGAACGAAGGGTCTTCGGGGGCCTCCGTCGCACACGCCACGGGTCTCTTCGAGAAGCCAGCAACCCAGATCGTCAACGCCTGCGCCACCGGCAGTGACGCCTTCCGAAACGCCTTTCAGGCCGTCAAGGCCGGCGACATCGAAGTCGCGCTCGTCATCGGCGCGGAGAAGATGCTCGACTCGACGGAGGGACTCATCGGCGGCGCCGCCCTCGAGCGCGTCTGGCGCGGGCGCGGCGTGACGATGCCCGCGTTCTTCGGGATGCGAGCGACGCGCCACATGGATCAGTACGAGACTACCCGCGAACAGATTGCGGAGGTCTCCGTCAAGAACCACGAGAACGGGACGAAGTATCCCCACGCCCACCAGCAGTTCGAGTGTTCGGTCGACGACGTCAAGGACTCGGCGACGGTCTCGTATCCGCTGAACCTCTACGACTGCTGTCCCGTGACCGACGGTGCGTGTGCGGTGCTCGTGACCAACGACGAGCGCGCCCGCGAGTTCACCGACGCGCCGGTTCGAGTCGCTGGCTACGGTTTCTCGACCGACTCGTTCATGCGCGGCGACGATCTGGCGCTGATGAACTTCCCGGCTTCGAGACAGGCCTCGAGCATGGCCTACGAGCGATCGAACTACGGTCCGGACGACATCGACGTCGCTGAGGTCCACGACTGCTTCTCGATCACCGAACTGATCACGTACGAGGACCTCGGCTTCCGCGAACAGGGCGATGGCGGTGCCTTCATCGACGACGGCGTCCCCCACTTGGACGGCGAGAAGCCGGTTAACCCGTCGGGCGGTCTCCTCTCGAAGGGCCACCCGATCGGGGCCACCGGCGTCGCACAGATTGCCGAAATCTTCGAACAGCTCCGAGGCGAAGCCGGCGACGTTCAGGTCCCGATGCCGAAGTCGGCCTCCAGCACAACATCGGTATCGGCCGCAACGCGACAGGGGCAGTCTCCTGCGTCAACATCTTGGAACGTTAAACCTCGCACTCCGGATTCGTAACGAGGCGGTGACGACGGCCGGTCAGTCCGGTCGCGCCATCTCGAATCGATCGATGGTGCGATCGTACATGCCGCCCGCGAGTCGGCCCACGATATCGAGCTTGCCAGTATCCACGTTTCCGTCAGTCGTGACATCGTCGCGGACGTGGATCGAGACGGCCTCGCCGAGGACGACAGAGTTCGATCCGACGTCGATGACGTCGTGCAGTTCGCACTCGAATGCGGCGGCCACCCCTGCGACGCGCGGGGGTTCGACGTGTTCTGACGGTACTCGCTCGAGGTCCGCGTGGTCGAACTCGCTTTCGGACGGCGGCAGTTCGGCGCTGGTCTGGTTCATCGCCTCGGCGAACTCGTGGGTAACGAGGTTGGCGACGAACTCCTCGGTCTCCTGAACATTGACCGTGGTATCCGTGAGGCCGTCCGGCCTGTCGAGCGGAGAGAACATGAGGATCGGTGGATCGACGCTGACGACGTTGAAGAAACTGGTACGAGGTTGTCGACGCCCGCTTCGCTGCGGGTGCTAATCCAACCGATCGGACGGGGAACGACGAGTCCGGTCAGCGTCCGGTACACCGAATGAGAGGCCTCGTGCGGGTCGATGTGCATCGGTGATCCTACCTTGATCCTCGAGAACGAGGGGCAAACGAGCTTCGGTTCGTGCGAGTCTAATCCCCGAGTTCGGCCCGTTTGATCTTTCCGCTCGCCGTCTTCGGGAGCTCATCGATGAACGCGATCTCGCGTGGGTATTCGTGTTTCGAGAGCTCCTCCCGGGCGAAGTCGCTGAGCTCGTCCTCGAGTTCGGCTGACGGTTCGTAATCACTGACGAGCGTCACGTACGCCGCCACAATTTCGCCGCGCGTGTCGTGATCCTTGCCGACGACTGCAGCTTCTTCGACCGCAGGGTGGTTCAGCAATGTTTCCTCGACTTCTTCGGGACCGATGCGGTAGCCCGAGGAAATGATGACGTTGTCGGCGCGGCTCACGTACCAAAAGTAGCCGTCCTCGTCCTGCCGTGCGAGGTCGCTGGTTCGCAGCCAGAGGCCGGTGAACGTCTCGAGGGTCTTCTCGGGGCGCCCCCAGTATGTTCCGATCGAGGTGTCGTCGCGTTTGATCGCGATCTCGCCGACCTCGCCCTGCTCGACTTCGTTTCCGTCTTCGTCAAGCAGCGCGACCTCGGTGCCGGGAATCGTCTTCCCCATACTTCCGGGTTTGACCTCCCAGTCGTCGAACGCGTAGTTACAAACGACCATGCCACCTTCCGTAAGGCCGTAGGAGTCCTGTGGCGGTGCGCCGAGCCCCTCCTCGCACCAGTCGACGGTATCTTGATCGAGCGCTTCACCCGCCGAAATCAGCACCCGGAGGTCGATATCGTACTCGCTCAAGTCGATGCCGGCGGCTCGGGACTGGCGAAGGGCCGTCGGTGGGATCATCGCGTTGTCGACGTCCCACTCTTCGAGGGTTTCGAAGAACGTGAGGGGGTCGAACTGACCGCGGTAACAGCCGATCGCTGTCCCGCGGACGCCCGACATAATCGTGCCCATGTTGAGGCCATAGGACCACGAGGGCGATGCGGCGACCAGGTAAACGTCGTCGGGCCGCAAGTCGACTACGTACTCGGTGTACGCGTGCAGTTCGACCGGACCGCGGTGCGGACTCAGTACGCCCTTCGGCGACCCAGTCGTCCCCGATGTGTACGTGAGAGTGAACGGATCGTTTGGATGCGTCTCGACGGCGTCGAAGGCGTCGTCGTGTTCTCGAACAGCGTCGTAGTCGTCGACGGTCGTGGATCCGTTGACGGACCCACCGTCGACCGTGACGATTCGATCGAGGGCTGACAGGTCCGCGTCTACGATCTCACAGCCGCTCGCGGTCGTAAACAGTACCGACGCTCGTGAGTCCTCGAGTCGATAGTTCAGTGCGTCCGGTCCGAAGACGGGAGCTAGCGGAAGGTAGATTCGTCCGGCTTTGATCGTTCCGAAGACGACGGCGTACAGCTCGAACTGCGTAGGTAATTTCGCACCGATACGGGCGCCGCGGTCGGTGTGTTCGCTCAGATAGTTGGCGACCCGATTTGCGGCGGCGTCGAGTTCGGCGAACGTGTACGTTTCCGTCTCGCCGCTCTCGAAGTCGCGGATTCGCAGACCTGTCTCGTCCGAATCGCTGTGGCGGCCGAGCGCTTCCGTGGCCACGTTGAACGACTCTTTGTCGCCGACATGGGCGTGTTCTTCCCAGCCCGCTTCCTTGTCGTACAGATCGGCTACGGCTTCGTATGCGTCGTTATATGTCACGTGTTAACTGTTTACAGTATATGGCATAGGTTTTTCGATCGACACGATTGGCGGTCCTCAGTAGTTCGAGGACTCTTTGACCGTCTTTGAACCGCCGTTCGAGTTCGTCTATACCTCATTCGTAGCCGTCCTCGGAATCCTCTTTCTCGCCGATGAGTTGACTGGTCATCTGGGAATCGTTTATGTGACGTACGATCTCTATCAACACGATATGCGACAAAATATTTCCTGTTTGATCTGGCACCGAATCAGTATGATCGAGGAAGCCCGAGGTGGTGCTCTACGATGTGGTTTTTCGCCATTTCGTTCGAGACCGGTACCGTCTGTGTGAGACGCGAATTCTGCCAGTATAAGCCTTCTCTTTGGCAAAATATAGAAGTCAATGAACGTATGTTGCAGCCGAATACACTTTAGACTATATATCCACGTATTGGTTCTCCCACTCCCGCCGCTCATCGATTTCGTTCTCACCGGCGTCAGTGATGGCGTAGTAATTTGTCCGGCGATCGAGTTGGCCTTTCTCAACCAGTTCCTTGTTGACGAGCGTGTCGAGGTTCGGATAGAGTCGGCCATGATTAATTTCGGTGCTGTAGTACTGCTCGACTTCATCTTTGACTTCCTGGCCGGACGGCTGGTCAGCACCCGCGATCACGTACAGGAGATCGCGTTGGAAGCCGGTGAGGTCGTACATCTCACGAGAGAATTCAATGAACCTGTATTTGACTTCTTTTCCGACTGATATTAAAAGTGTATATAATGTGAATGTCTTGTTTTGATTACTATGTGAATATTTCTATAGTATTGAGGCGAGAGTTCTACTCTCTAGATGTAGTCAAGTTCTAACTGCTAAAGACAGAGCTCGTCGTGGAGGATATCAATGGCGTCGGATTGGCAACATTGAAGACGATTGCACGCGAGTATGCGATTTGGACGAGTTGCGGGGGAGAGAGTAGGCTCAATAATTCTACCACACCGTATAGAGTATTGGAATATACAAGGTATTAATATATTTGGTTAGAATAGTATTTTAATCCGAAATATATATTGCTATGACTGTGGCAGACAAACAGCAACTGTCAGATGGAGGTAGGGAAAGAGAACTGCAATTGACATCTGACCCGAATCGCCGTCGGTTCCTTGCTGCACTCGGCGCCGGTAGTATGGCAGCAACAGCTGGGTGTGCTAGCTCGGTGGGAATGGCGACGATGGTAACGGCAACGGCAACGGAAATGAAGACGGGACTGGGGATGATTCAGTAAATGAGTATTGACGCACGCTTTGGAACGACGGTAACTGCCGATGAATCAGCATCGATCGACGCCAACCCCACTGTTGAACTTCTCATTAAAGAGCGAGAGAATATCCCGATACCGGAGTTCTATTTCGAGCCAACGGGCCTGTATGTCGAAACTGGTGATACGGTCAAGTTCAACATGACGACGCCACACCACAACGTGAACGCCTATCACCCTGCATTCGGCTACAATCAGCGAATACCTGACGAAACACCTGCCTACTCGTCACCGATCCTATCAGCTGGTGACGCATGGTACTATACGTTCGAACAGGAGGGCATGCATGGGGGGTGACGTCTGCGTTTGCCCACGGAACGGGGCGCAGACAGTCCCAGATTCAGTGCAGGGAGCTCGATGAATTGGTTGACGCACGGTTCTCTGCGTGATCTGCCTGGTGTGCCAGTAACGCGTCAAGGGCAGATCAACAGAATGTGGACTGGTCACAAGGAAATTATTGCGCCGTCCGCTACAGGGTTATGAGGAAAAGCTAAGTGACACTATTGAGCGGGTTGTCGACCATTGGCCCTTGGACATGCTCGTGGTGCTAGAAATGAAATAACAAATGGGTATAATTAAATGGCCGTCTGAGATTCTTCCCTGTGATACTATTTTTCACTAAGGACATCAAAGTAGATTGTATGGTAGAGTGGCTCTGGTGAATCGCTTGACGGCGTCGGCTTCGACCGTCAGAACTAGGAAGATGAAGCGGGAAATCGCCGATGGTTCATGTCGAAGATTTCCCGCTTCACGAGTAAAGCGGTCCAGTTAGCTAAAAATGCTGTTGGTGGGCGAGGCGAAGTCGCCGCCCCCGAAGGGGGTGGCGGCTTCGCCGAGTATGCGGTGCTGTCGCTGCACTGTCTGCGGGTTTATCTGGAGAAGTCGTACCGAGAGACACTCGATCTGCTGAGCGAGATGCCACAAATACTCGGGGAGATTGGCCTCAACGCGGCCAATCTCCCCGACCACTCGACGTTAGTAAAGTGGTTTGATAGAATCAAGACCGCACTCTGGCGAGTGCTGCTGCGCCTCTCGGCGCAGCTGCACGAGCCGAGCGGTCACGCCGCGATCGACGCGACGTTTTTCGATCGTGAAAACGCCAGCAAACACTACTGCCGCCGGACGAATTACCGCGTCCAGACGCTCAAAACGACCGCGCTCGTCGACACAGGCAGCCACGCGATTCTGGACGTTCACTGTACGACCGAGAAAACGCATGACACACAGCTCGGCTGGCAGGTCGCCCGCCGCAACGCGGGCGACCTCGCCAGCCTCGCTGCAGACAAAGGCTACGACTGGATTGAATTACGCGATAAGCTCCGCGAAGAGGGCGTGAGACCACTGATCAAACACCGCGAGTTCCGGCCCATCGACCACGCGCACAACGCGCGGATCGATGGGCCTCGCTACCGCCAACGATCGACGTGTGAAACCGTCTTCTCGACAATCAAGCGCACGCTCGGCGACGCCGTGCGTGCGCGAGCATGGTTTCGGGAGTTCCGCGAAATCGTCCTGAAATGTGTCGTTCACAACATCAAGCGAGCCGTGACACCGTGAAATTAAGCTACGTCTGGCGATTCACCACGGCCGGTAGAGTATGATAAGTGGATGGTTCGGTTACAAACTGCACTTACAGTAGTATTCGTCAAAGACTAAAACTGTCGTCTGTTAAAGAAATTAAAGAGGGCTCATATCTTGGTGAGCCAACTACCATATATACATTCCGTAGTAATAGCAGTCTCTTTGCACAAGCTACTCCATTTGGTACTGTGATCTGGTAGTGTTTAGATAAGCTGATTCCATGCGAAGCTGAACGATCTGATCCAGTCGTCGGCGGTTTCGGCTTCGGCGTTGCTGAAACAGTTTGAGAAACAGATAGTTCGACGTTTTATTTCTCTAAAGACACGTTCAACAGCGTTTCGATTTCCATGTTTCTCGCATCTGAAATCGAAGTCGTGGCGCTGACACGCATCTTGTAACGAGTGCGATCCATCGACGAGAAACACGGCGTCGGAGACGTCGTGTTTCTCGGAGAGTTCCGTCAGAAACGAATGAGCGAGAACCTTCGTAGTCGTCGGTTCGAGTTTTGTATGGAGCAATTCGTTTGTCTCGGGATCGACAGCGGCATACAGCCAATATTGCTCATCGTTGAGTCGGATCACGGTCTCGTCAACCGCAACGTGATCAGGACACCGCCCAGCTTCGGGCTGTAGATCGGCCTTGTGAACCCAATTATGTATGGTTGATCGAGCACGTTCGACACCGAATATCTAAAGAATATAAACTGAATTCGAAAGTGATAGGCCAGCGAGATGGAGCTGAATACCAAGCTTCATCAGCAATCTCGGTGTCGCTTCTCGTTCCACAAAATCTAATTCGGTCTGGTCGATACTACCGCTGAGGCGTGTGTTTTCGGGCATGAACCACTCAGAAAACACACCGCCTCACTCTTCATCCTTATCTGAACACCGCCATGGAACTGTCCCCGCTTTTTATCATGTTGTCACGATACTAGCTACTCGATGTACGATCGATTGCTGCTCCCGACCGATATGAGTCCCGGCGTCGACCGCGCTATCGAGCACGCGATCGACGCTGCACAGCGATACGACGCCGAACTGCACGTGCTGTACGTCGTCGACGCCGACGCGTACAGTTCCTACCCCGGTGACGAGTACGTCCACGAGTTCGAGGGCCTTGAGCACGCGCTCGAAGAAGCCGGCCGCGACGCGGTCGGGGACATCGTCGATCAGGCGACCGAGGCCGGCGTTTCGACGGAGACCGAGATTCGCCACGGCGTCCCGCACGAAGAAATCCTCGCGTACGCCGACGACGCCGATATCGGACTCACGGTCGTCGGCTCGAAGAATCGTCCCGGCGAGTACCGACGACTGCTCGGCAGCGTCGCAGAGCGCATCGCTCGGATGGCAGAAAAACCGGTGACTGTGGTGAAGACGCCCGTTGACGAGGACTGAGCGAGATTCGAAACCACACCACCCCCTGAACGTCAGTCCCGGACACCCTGTGTGACCGCGAGTGGTCTCGAGACCCCGAGCGCGGACGTCGACGGCGGGGTATGCGAGACGCTTGGCTCGTCATTTCGACGGCCGCTACTCGGTGTCGGGCCGGAGAGCGGGCGGCAGGCCCTGATGTTTGATGCCCGTTTGCTCCTCGATCGAAAGCTCGAAGACCGCGACGTCTCCGGACAGGGTCGCCGTCTCGATGAGACTCGGCCGCCACGCGTCGCTCAGCGTCTCCTCGAGCGCGTCCCAGTCCGACTCGGGGACCTCGCTGAGCGTCCCCGTCAGGAGAGCGCTCTGCCAGTTGTACATCGTGTCGACCGTGAACACGAGGAAGCTCGCGGTGTCCGTTTCGTCACTCAGCGTTTTCTTTCGACTGCTGGATCCGATGAGGTACGTGAAGTAGAGTCGCTCGTCGCCGTTGTACCCGTACGATATCGGGATGAGATAGGGGACTTCGTCACCGGGAAGGCCGAGTACGCCCATCTGCTGGCTCGACAGGAAGTCCCGAATCTCTCCGTCGTCCATCTCGACTAGCCCGTACTCCTGCAATTCAGCAACAGACATACACTACTGTATCGAGAGCGGTATAGAAAAAGTCACCTCCCGTTCCCAGCGGCGGGGTGTCATCCGTTTCGATAGTCCGGCGACGCTGCGTCGCGACTCGATATCACAGTTTGGCTACGCGTCGTCGACCATCGGGACGCAAAACACGGGGACGTCGGCGTTTCGAACGACGTTCTCCGCGACGCTTCCGAGGACGTGTCGGGGCAGTCCCGACCGACCGTGGGTCCCCATCACGACGAGGTCGATGTCGTTGTCGTCGACGTACTGCATGATCACCCGCGTCGGCGGGCCGCTCGCGACGAGTCCGGTGACGCTTACACCGGCGTCCTTCGCGCGAGTTCGGACCTCATCGAGGGCTTGTTCCCCGGTTTGCTCGAGGTCGGTCAAGACGTCGCTCGGCGTCGGCGTCGCTGGAATACGGCTCGTATCGACCGAAAAGAGGGTGTGGACCATCGCATCGAACGAGTCCGCCAGCGAGATTCCCCAGTCGACCGCGACCGCTGCCCCCTCGCTCCCGTCGGTCGGGAGGAGAATGTTTTCGTACGGCTGTCCGTCCGGAGCGAGGGAGTCGCTTCCCGGCGGCACTGCCAGTACCGGCATGTCGACGGTTCGGAGGACACGTTCGGTGACGCTTCCGAGCAGCACCCGCTCGAGACCCGCTCGGCCCTTCGTCCCCATCGCGACAACGTCGATATCGTGGGCCGATGCGTACTCGGCAATCGTTTCGTGCGGGGCCCCGCGCTCGACCGCCGTAGTGACGTCGAGGGTCGCGTCCGTGCGGTCGGCAACGTCGACGACCGCTTCGACGGCCGCTTCGGCGTCGGCCTCGAGCAGCGCCTGCGGCTCCTCCCCCTCCTCGTCGAACCGGGTCCGTAAGACGCCGGTCTCCCTCGTATCGACGACCGAGAGGACATGGAGCTCTGCAGTCGCCGCTCGAGCCAGGTCGATACCTCGTCTCGCTCCCGACAGAGCGCCCTCGCTTCCATCGGTCGGAACGAGGACCCGCTCGATCGTGTGTCGCTGGGTCATAGGTCAGTTCGAAACCACTACCTCACAACGAATAAAGGGACCGGCACGGTCCGCCCCAAGCCGACCATCAGCGGATTCTCGGCCGGATCGACGAACGGATCGAATCGGTTGCACGAACGGGGCCCGGCTTGTCTCTGCTCGAGTCCGACCGCATCGATAGCGTGGTGTCCGCGCTCAACCGGCCGAATCACCTCGGTCCCGCTCGTCGTGCCTTCACAACCTATTCACTGATGCGCGACTCGAGGCGCTCTCGCAGTTCCTCCGTCTCCTGCCGAAGTCCGTCGCTGATTCGAACGTCGTACGGATCTGGAGCCTCGATTCGTCGGTGTTCGTCGGGCAGTTTCCGGCGGTTCTCCCGCGCAGTGTCCCGAATGTCGTCGATGTCCGGGAGTTCGTAGACACGATCACCGCCCTCGAAGACGGTGACGAGTTGCTCCGCTCCGGCCAGTTCCTCGTCACGGAGACCGAGCGTATCGCCGGCGTATTGCCCGTCCGCTTCGGTCCGTCTGACGCTCTTCGCTCCCGGATAAGTCACTTTTCCCGGCGAGAGCTTCATGGTCGGTCGCATTTCCCCGTCGCGTTCGACGGCCACGAGCTTGTACACTCCCTCGACTTTCGGCGCGTCCGTACTCGTCACCAGCGCGGTTCCCGGACCGAACCCCGCCGCGATACCGTCGCGATCGAAGAACTCGCGGATCGCGTACTCGTCGATTCCCGAGGAGATGAACTGGTCGACCTCGGGGATGACCTCGTCGACCGCTTTCGAGAGCGCCGGGAGGTCGCCGGAGTCCAGTCGGACTCCGCGAAGCGAAACGTCCACCCCTTCAGCGACCTCCTTCGCGATTTCCGCACCGCGGACGGTGTCGTAGGTGTCGATCAGGAGCACGCTGTCGTCGCCGTACTCGCCGACGAACGCCTCGAACGCGTCCCGTTCCCGATCGAAGCTCTGCACCCACGAGTGAGCCATCGTCCCGGAGACCGGGATACCGAACGCTTCGCCGGCGGCGACGTTCGAGGTCGCGTTGAAGCCGCCGATATACGCAGCGCGTGCCGCTTTCATCCCGGCGTCCGTCCCGTGGGCACGACGGGAACCGAAGTCCACGAGGCGCTGGTCGTTCCCCGTCCGATCGATCACGTCTCGCATCCTGCTCGCCTTCGTCGCGATCAGCGACTGATACCCCATCTGGTTGATCAGGACCGTCTCGAGCAGTTGGGCCTGTAGGATCGGTGCCGTCACTTCGAGCAGCGGCTCGTTCGCGAACACGAGCGTTCCCTCGGGCAGGCCGCGGACCTCGCCCGTGAACTCGAAGTCCGCCAGCCGCTCGAGAAACGCGTCGTCGAATTCCTGTTCGCTCAAATACTCGAGGGCGCGGTCGTCGAACGAGAGCGACTCGAGGTAATGGATCGCCTGCTCGAGACCTGCAGCCACCATGTAGCCGCGATTCGTCGGCAGGTCGCGGACGAAGAGACTGAACGTCGCCCGCGGGTTGTGGTCTCGATTGGCGTATCCCTGCATCATTCGCAGTTCGTACAGGTCGGTGAACAACGGGACGTTCTCGGAGGACACGAAGCCGAACGTTGGGCCGGGCATGCTCCCGAGTACGGTGTCCAAGTCGTAATAATGATGGCTGCGCAGTCGCCTCGTTCGGAACGGCGTCGATCGATGAAATCCAGACGAGTTACTAATACGAGTTGTTATATATAGTAGCCACTGCAAATCATTGCACGCCTGATCGAACGACAGCTGTCCGATCAGTGTGTGAGTCGTTTCAGTGGCTACTATAACTGTCTGGGAATACAGAGCCGATTTGGCGGCACGGTACGCGGACTGACCGAGCAAGATTCTTGGATCGGTGAAAACGAAATTCGCATGACATAGTCATTTACGGCTGCTCGTGATACGAGGGCGCATGGAACCCAAAGCTGAACGTCGATGCCACATTTTAATCGGCAGTTCATTGATTCTACTGACGATCGGTATCGGCTATTGTATTGTTATCGGAACGTGTCTGGCTGATTTTCTGGTAGTAATTGCAGGGCTCTTTCTCGGATGGATATCATTATTCTACTGTGTAGGGAAGTCCTCCATCTGGGGATAGTTATAGTAGCCACTGCAAGTCATTGCACGCCTGGTCGACCGACAGCTGTCCGATCAGTGTGTGAATCGTTTCAGTGGCTACTATACCTGCTATCCCTCCCCCACACAGACTATTGCGTATACCATAATCATACAGTCGGATAGCATATCTCTCCGACTTCAGGCGGAGGTCAGCCAAGCGACAGAGCGTCTCAATCTACGAGTGTTATTATCAGTGAATTCCGGATCCAAGTACTGACAGATGGTATACGTTCGAGGAAATATACGAATCCCGTGAGATGGCGTCCCCGAACAGACGAGAGGATATACAGAAAAGGTCGTCTGTTCACTGCACGGCGATAACAGGGGGCTCAACGGAGCGTGTTTAATCGCGCCACAACATGCTGGCGGGAGTTGCGTTTGGAGCGAGTAGCCAGCCAGCGGTGCGGCGATTTCGTAGTACGGGAACGAATCTGGACGCGTGCAGTGCTCGGACGCAGCGGGGTCCGGTCTGCCTTCCGGCCCGCGGTCTATAGTAGCCACTGAAACGATTTATACACTGATCGCAACGCAGTCGTGCGATCAGGTGTGCAGTGACGTTCAGTGGCTACTCTATCTGACGACAGTGACCGGAACCGGAGCTCGTCGAGTGACGTCCTCGGCAACGCTGCCGAGCAAAATACGCGACATCGGTGACCGACCGTGGCTCCCCATGACGATCTGATTGATGTCGTGGTCCTCGGCGTAGGCGACGATTTCGCGTGACGGATCGCCGACGGCAGTCCGGGTCTCAATCTCCACGCTGTGCTCCTCGGCGATATCTTCCGCCTCTTCGAACAGTTCCTCGGCGCGCTCCTCCGCTCGCTCCCGGAGCTTGTCAGCCCCGACTAATGCCCGGGAGCTATAGCTCTCTTCGATGTAGTCGATGACGTACAGAATCGTAAATTGGGCATCGGGATGCATCGAGAGGGCGTGCTCGAGTGCCTGTTTCGCCATCGGCGAACCATCTATCGGAACGAGGATATGGACTGTCATGGGTCCCATGTACGGGCCCGACGGCATTATGTGGGCAGGTTCGTTCAGAGGTGTGGCACGAGTAGGAGTGCGAGTGGGGCGGCGACCAGCAGGATGCCGAATCCGACGAAGAATCGGCGGTCCTCGAGAAACCTGTCCTGCCCGGCATCGATGACCGCAGCGTACGGCTCGTAGCCGACGAGCGCCACGAGCGTGAACAGCGTTGCGAGACCGACCACTAGCAGGACGATTGCGACGCCGGCCGTCGTCTCCAGGACGAACGCCACGACGAGGGTGTCGAACAGCGTACCGATGTTCGCTCCGAGGATGTAGGGCGTGATCTCCTTGCGCCGGACGAACTGCCGGTTATACAGCGGCACGACTACGCCGAGCGAGAAGGCGACGCTCGTAGTGACACCCGTGATTAAGAGCCCGATGGCGAAAGCGATCCATCGCTGTTTGAAGTGTTGGAACACGTATGTCCGAACCGTCTCGGTCTCTACCCGCTCTAGCACCTGGTCGAACAGCAAGAGACTCCCGAGCAGCAACGCGAGCGCGAGAATCAGGGCGTTCGCCGGCTCCAACGCCCGCGTGACAGCGTCAGTGAGGGGATTGAAGTACTGCAGCGACCGGATGGGGAGATCAAGGCCACGGGTCACCGCGAGCAGTTTCGGCTGGAACGCCGTCAGGGCGATGAGCCCGAGGACGGTCACCGGGACGTAGATCGTGAACGTGATCAGGAACGTCAGCAGCCCAAGACTCATCCCCTCGCTCAGGGTCCGTCCGTGACGCTTGTGGAGGTAGTCGAGCGCCCCGATGAGGACGACGATAGCGGCCCCGCCGAGACGGGAGCCGGCTATCATCAGGAACGCCTCTATCACGGAGACGATACCAGAGCGGAGCAGCGACAGTGCGAGTGCTGCCACGACCGATCCGTTCGTCAGTCCATATGTGGTTAGCCAACTCAGCCCGATCGCTGAGCCGTCGTCGACGACGATCCGTCTGAGAGTCCGTGCGATGAGCGGCTCCGCTGCTTCCGTGGCTGCCCCGAGTAACTGCACGGCGAAGAGAAACACCAGAATCGACGCGAGCGCGCCGGCCCAGAGGGGGGCCACCTCGAGCAATCGGTCCTGCAACCTCGTGACCGCTGGAGCTCCCTCGGACGTCTCGTCTGATTCGGTCATGTATCGGCGATTACGGGAGGTCCCACCGGGTTCGGAAGCGTCTGCCGCACACTCGGTACAGAGCCCCGTTGCCTCGTCGTAATGGGTCGGACAGACCAATGCCCCACACCGTCGACAGCGGTGTTCAGCGGGGGCGGCCTCGCAGATCTGGCAAAGCCCTTGAACGCTCATGCTAGCTGTTCGTCAGGGCGGGAACAATCGGCCGCCGGACAACCCGTAGGATTGCACTCCGAAAAAGTGCTCGTTGATGCCGGCTCAGCCCGGGGGGTCGCCATGACGATCATGTCGGTCGCGGCTCCGTCCGAGTCGGCGTTCCCGTCGGTCAGGATGGTGTCGTCCATCACCCAAACGTCCGTCCCGAAACGGTAAGTAACCCCAGTGGCGTTGTTCAGAGTAGAGTGTGAAGGAGTGAGGCGGTGGAATTCGTTGTGCTATGGCAGAATTCGACCGCCTCGACGGATCTATAGTAGCCACTGAAAGTCATTGCACGCCTGATCGAACGATGGCTGTCCGATCAGTGTGTGAATCGTTTCAGTGGCTACTATAGCATCGGGATCGAGCTAGATTTTGTGGAGCGCGAGCAGACACCGCGCGAGCTCATGGAACTCAGTATCCAGCTCCAGTTGTGCGGATTATCACTTTTAGATACTGTCTCTATCTAAGAGTGCTTCGGTGTCGAACGAGGGCGTTCGACTGTTCACAAGTGGGTCCAAAAGGCCGACGGACAGCCGACAGACGGTTCCCAGTCGGATCACATCGCGCTCGACGAGACCGTGATCCAGCTCGACGATCAGCGCGACTGGCTGTACGCTGTTGTCGATCCCGAAACGAACGATTTTCTCCACTTCAGGCTGTTTTCGACGCGAAAAGAGGGTGTTACCTCGATCGTTCGCTCTGAACTCACCGAGAAACAGGATGTCGACAACGCCGTGTTTCTCGTCGATTTCGGACCCTGACTGAAAGCTGCACGCAACCGACACGGCCTCCGATTTCGACACGAGACACACGGACATCGGAACGCCGTCGAACATCTCTTTCAAGAAGTAGAACGACGAACCTACCAGTTCGGAAATTGCTTCAGAAACGCCGAACCGAATACCGCCGAAACGTGGCTCCAGATCTACGCGTACGTGTGAAATTAACCAATCTGAATACGGCCCCGCGTACGGTGTGCAGAATATAGTAGCCACTGAAACGAGTCACACACTGATCGGACAGCTGTCGGTCGAACAGGCGTGCAATGACTTGCAGTGGCTTATAATACTGATGGGGGCGGAATCGCCCCGTTCGGAAACGGCGTCGACCGAAGAAATGCAGCCGTGTTACTATCGGTTCGTCGGAACTGCACCGGACGATTATATCCGTCCCAAACGTATCAAGCCACTATGTTCCGAGCTGTCATCGGTGTCCTCGGGATTCTCACAGTACTGGTTCCGGATAGAATACTCGACGTCTTCGAAGCCGTTGCCGTCGAAAACCCCGATGAATGTCCGACGAAACCGGGGGTCAGGTCAGGAATACGGGCAGAGGGGATTGTCGTGACTATCGCCAGTTTGGCCGGCGGACGGGCGTATGCCCGGATGATGGATCTCACAGGGGCGTTCGGTGCTGTTGTCCTCCTGTTCCCACAGCTGTACCGTCGGTTTGCCATCACCGTGCTCTACGAGGACCCAGACAAGGTCGAGTGGAATCCTCGATTCACCAACGGCGTACGGATAGTCGGGGCACTGTACGTCCTTTTTGCAGTCAGGGCGTTCACCAAGCGTCGTGCCAGCAAGTGATGACGCCCCATATCTGGGAGGGGGTGTGGTAGCTCAGATGCCACGGGACGACCAGTGACTGGTCGTACTGTACGTATCCTCTCAGCACGCCGTTCTTGCTATGTCTCATTGGAATTTCTTTCCCAGCAGTACATCGCCCTCCGATACTGAACGCGATTTTCGCGGCCAACTCCGGACAACGACACCGTGCGACTATCAACTGAGACCGGCGTGGGACTCAACGACGATCACAACACGTTTCGACGGCGGTGAGAACGTCCGTTACCGAATCACAGCGGTAGTATCGGACTATCTCGGTGCGGCTATCGTATTCGATCACACCACGGGCCTCGAGCGCGGGGAAGTGAACGTGGTGGAGTTCGATACGCCACGTCTCGGCGCTCACGTCGGGAGTCCCCTTGGACAACACGGCGACCAATCGGTCGAAATCCGTCCAGTCGTCTTCTGCCGCTTCGAGAGCGGAAACCACGGCGCGGCGACGAGCATCCGCGAGAAGACCGAGAATATCGCCCGGATCACACGCGCATCGTTCGACGACGTCTCGATCGGTGATTGGACATCTAGTCATAGCCTCTCGTAGCGGGGTAATCGACTGGATCGCGCTAAAAACCATGCTGTATTCCCACGGACTGGTACACTTTCGTCTTCCGAACGATGTCGGAAGCGAGAACGGTGACGCGGCGGGTTCGGAACGAACTCTCGCCGAACGACCGTCACCGGCACCGACGCCGGACGGCCTGTTCCGCGACGGTATCAGAACCCGCAGCGTTCCGATTGGCTCGAGAATCCGCCCGGGTTTTCGGACGCGCTGACGAAATCTCTCGAAAGACTACTTTCTTTGAACGTCATCTCGAAACACCGAGTGGAATGAGTGATCTGAAGCCCGCTTCCGGACGGGCGATCCGGCGCCAGATCGAGTGGACACCGGCGTGCGTTCTCCTCGTCGTTCTCGGGACCCTCACTAGCGCGTTACACGTGTACATCGGTCTCCGATTGTCGGAGGTCCACTTCCTGTTGCTGGGAGCGGGGCTATTCGCGGGGGTTGTCGTCTTTTTCACCGTGTTTTGGAGGCCGATCTTGCATCTCGTCGGCGTGATCTACATCACGGTGTTACTGATCGTCTGGCTGCTCAACGGCATGCGGTTGTTCCTGCTGGGCTTCGTCGACGGAGTCGTACAACTGTGTCTCATTGCGACGTTGTTCTATCACTTTCTGAAAGCGCATCGGCGACGAGTCACGTGAGTTTCGGATCGATCGCCCGCGTTCGGTCGCGGCTACCCCTCCGGCAGCGCCCGTTCACTCGACGAGTAATACGGGGACCGATGCCTCCTCGAAAACACGCTTCGACACGCTCCCGCGAACGAAATGGTCCAGCTCTCGATGGCGACCGATGACGATGAGATCAATATCGCGTTCGTCGGCGTACGCTATAATCGATCGATGACGGAGGCCGTGGGTGACGTCACCCTCGACGTGCTCGATGCCGGCGGCCGTCGCACGGTTGCGGACGTAGTCGACCGCCTGGCGACCGACTTCCTCGAGATCCTCGAAGTCGATTCCGGGGGCGATCGAAGCCGAGTTAACAACGTATAGCGTATGAAGCGTGGCGTCGTGTTCGCTGGCGAGACCGATCGCTTCGTCGATCGCCCGTTCGGTGCTCTCGCGTCCGTCGGTCGGGACGAGAATGCGGTCGTACATACAGTGCTGTTCATCGATACGGGCAATAATTCCCGCCCTTCGGTGACGGGGTCGGCCGAGAAACGCGATGCACGGCTGATCGTCTCGCTCGCTCCGGGGGAGTTTTTTCTCCGCTCGCGACGTGTTCACAGTATGGCGACGCACGTACTGGTGGCGCTCGACGGATCGCAGCAATCGTGGGCCGCGTTCGACCACGCGGTTTCGAATTACGACGGCGAGACGATCACGACGTTACACGTCGTCGATCCAATGGAAGGAGTATACAGCGATTACGGAGGCGGTGGGTACTACGATGCGCAGGCCCATGATCGGGCCGTCGAACGCGGCGAAGCACTCGGCGAACAGGCGCGAACTCGAGCGGACGACGCGGGTATTCTCGAGGCGACTACACTCGAAACCGCAGTCGAAACGGGGCCGCCCGCACGAACGATACTCAAGTATGTCGATGAGAACGATGTCGACCATGTCATCATGGGCAGTCACGGTCGCTCTGGCGTCGCGCGGGTGTTGCTTGGAAGCGTCGCCGAAACCGTAACGCGGCGATCGCCGGTGCCAGTGACGATCGTTCGATGACCGAGCGCACCGATCAGGGAGCCTCGCGACGAAGTCGTTCCGGAACGGCCTCGAGTTCAACTTCGACCTCGTTCGTTCGCATGAACGGTGGCGTCCACGGATCGTTGTACTGGAGCAGCGTCGGCTCGCCGCGCGCCTCGAGATCCAGTCGAGAGAGTTGCTCGAGGAGCCGCTCCCGGTTCCGGGCGACGCGCTCGTCCGTTGCGTACCACGAGAACCGGCGCACCGCGACCGTCCGCGGCGATTCGACGGCGAGCCGAACGTCGGCGTCGGTCGGCGTCGGGGCGGTCTCGGGCGTGTACGTCTGCGGGAGAAAGAAGGCCATCGTCACGTCGCCGCCGTCGGGTCCCGTTCGCACGGGCGCAGTCATTGGGATCGAGGTACCGCGAACCGCCACCGGTGCGGTCATCCCCACGTCTTCGTCGCGTGCGTTCGCACCCGAGATGTAGCGAAAGAGGCGTCCGAACGCCGTCCGCGCGTTCTGGGCCATCGTTTCGACAAGAACCATTCTGGGATAGCGACGGATCTCGACACCGTCGAATCGATCCAGCGTCTCCGACGGAACGCGGTCGGTCGTTCGGGTGACGTACACGCCCCAACCGATCCACAATACGAGCAGGCCGCCGATACTGAGTAGTATCTTTCGTGCCGATCGCATACGACCCGTACGCTGTATCGATCAATAGTCCCACAGGGTATCTTCGAGGGGTGTCACATCGCTCGTCGATCGCGCCGACTGTCTCGAAGTGACGCTGTGCAACCGGCGTAGAACGTCGATTCGCCTGATACGTGTACGGCTCGAGCCGATCGCTACGCCGAATCCACCCGGTCGTCGAACTCGGAGTGGGGTTCGAGGGTCTCGAGCGTGGGCGGCCGAATGGAAACGATGAACACGTCGAACGGGGTCATTCAGAACCATGACTGGCGTGCACAAACCGGTTCACTGATCGATCAGGTCCGGTTCACAGCCTGCGTCAGGCCATTCGGTCCGGTGGAATGAGCATGACGTTTCCGTTCGCCCGTGCGACGATGTCTTCGGAGACGCTCCCGAGCAACAGTCGTCGGAGCCTGCTGTGCCCGCGCGAGCCGATGAGGATCGACGTCGGCTCGTACTCGTCTTCCGCGGCGAGGATCTCGTCTGCTGGATCACCCTGACGGACCGCTGTTCGCGTCTCGATCCCCCACTCCTCGAGTTGGGTCGCCAGCTCCGCCAGTCGCGCGTTGGGGTCGGCGTCCTCCGGAAGTTCCGGATCCTTCGGCGTTTCGACGTGAACCAGCGTGGCCTCCCGCGTCGCGTGACGGAGATACGAGAAGGCCTCGAACGCCCGCTCGGCGTTCTCCGAGAAATCCGTCGCGTACAGCATCCGCTGAAACAGGTGTTCGCGGACGACGTCCGGCTCGTCCGCCTCGCGTTCGATCCGGTTGACCAGCAGCGGGACGACCGTCGTCCGTGCGAGGTTGCGCGCGGTCGAGCCGATGACGCGGTTCTCGAGCGGGCTCTTTCCCCGCGAGCCGACGACCGTGAGGCTGGCACCGACCGCCCCTGCGATCCCGTTGATGCGTCGGTGGGGCGTGCCGCGGACGACGTGTGATTCGACGTCGAAGCCCGCGTCTTCGATGACGCGGCGGTAGCGCCCAAGCGCCTGCTCGCGTCGTTTCTCGAAGTCCATCCCGGGCATGCCCGCGTGGACGTTCGACGAGATCACGGTCACGAGGTGGATCTCCTCGACGCCGATTCGGCCGAGACACTCGAGGCAGGTCTCGTTCTCGATCGTCGCCTCACTGGCGGCGGAGAGGTCGGTCGCACAGATCGCTTTCATACTACTCGTAGGACCGACGCCATAATATTGTTTGTGGTTACCAATACCAAATCCGAGCTATCGGTTGCGACCGATGGAGACGGCGATCCGGTCACCGGCAACTATCAGCCCTAACACTCCGCTGCTCTGAACGGTGGAACCGCGCGACGTAGTCGATTCGACCGCGCCCGAACTGTAGAGGCCGGTCGTCGAACGAACTATATATCTCCATAAGTTATTTGAATATCTCCGTAGGTTAGCCGTGAGATTGACCACAGTAATATTGTGCGTGAATCCCAAAAGCGTTATACCCCTCCTCCGGGTAGTCGATACTGAGTAGAAAACCATGATACGCACACAACCGAACGGTGGTGGTCGATCGCGATGATCGACCTTGCCGCGTATTCGCCAGCAGTACAAGCAGGCGCGCTCGTCGGCGCCGTCCTCCTCGAAGCGTTCGTCCTCTACGTGGCGTACGGGGGACTCGAGCGAGTCGCAATGCCAGTCGTCGAAAAAATCAAACACGCATAGATGGAGCTATTCGGAATCGCACTGATGACACTCGTACTGTTCGTGGGCTTTGGCTTCATGGTCGGAGTCCTGTTCGGCTTCTTCGGCATGGGCGGGTCGTTCCTCGTCACGCCCGCGTTACTCGTGATGGGATACCCCGCCAGAGTCGCCGTCGGGAGCGGGATGGCGTTCGTCTTCGGGACGGCCGTGATAGCGACGCTGAAACACCACGACTTGGGACAGGTCGATTACAAACTCGGCGGGTTGATGATCGTCGGAACGTCGGTCGGCATCGAGATCGGCCGAATCGGGGTGTTCTACCTCGAGGACCTGGGCCTCGCCAGCGGCGTTATCGGCGTCACGTACGTCGCCCTGCTGGGCACGATCGGCGTGTTCGTTACGCGTAACGCGCTCAAAAACGACGGCGAGGACGATAGCGGCGGCGGCCACCACGAGGCCGCGAACGATGAGATCGATCCGGACGCGATCCCCGACATCGCGAAGAAGATCCAGTCGTACCACGTCCCGCCGATGATGACGATCGCGGGCGGAATCAAGGTCTCGCTGTGGATGGTCCTCGGCGTCGCGTTGGCGACGGGGCTGCTATCGGGCTTCCTCGGCGTCGGCGGCGGGTTCATCCGCATGCCCGCGATGTTCTACCTCATCGGGGTGCCCGTTCCCGTCGCGGTCGGAACCGACCTGTTCGAGATCGTCTTCTCGGGCGGAATCGGTTCGTTCCTCTACGGGATGGAAGGCGGTGTCGACCTCTCGATCGTCGCGCCGCTGCTCGCGGGGAGCGCGCTGGGCGCCAGAATCGGGTCGGCCGCGACCGGCATCGTCAACGAAGACGACATCAAAATCTACTTCGGGCTGATGCTCCTGGGTGGATCGATCGCCGTGGCGTTCCAGCAGGCCGGCGACTACCTCGGGATCGAGATCTTCAACACGATCGGCTTCGCCCTGATCCTGCTCTCGGCGTTCATGGTCAGCGGGGCCGTGATCTACAGCACGATCTCGACGATGCGAGCCCAGACGAAGGCGTCTGTGACGTCCGCGGACTGACGCCATAAACGCCGCTCACCCAGTTCTGGTCCCACCTCATTGAGATTGTACAATATTCACAAAACCCTTATACCGACGCGTTCCCTACCTTGAGATAGTACAATGGCAAATTCGATGGCAGAACAACTACAGCAGGACATGGAGTGTGAAGGGCTACTCGAGTGCATCCACGGGCTCAAGCAACTCGACAAGGACTGCTTCCGCGTGCTGGTCGAGAGCGAGGAAGCGCTGACGATCGACGAGGTCGCCGACCGGGTCGACCGCGAGCGCTCCACTGCGTACCGCTCGATTCAGCGACTACTCCAGAGCGGCTTCATTCAGAAAGAGCAGATCAACTACGAACAGGGCGGCTACTACCACGTCTACTACCCGACGGACCCGACCCAGATCGCGAACGACATGCAGCGGATGCTGAACGACTGGTACGCGAAGATGGGGCAGCTCATCCAGGAGTTCGAGGACAAGTACGAACACGCAGAGGCAGACACCGAAGTTCCCGCCCAGGGCTAACCGGATCGTCCGTCGAAGCGGCAGATCAGCTGAATGGGACCGGTGATTTTTAGGTCTCGTAGCGTACACCCGACCAACGACTTTAAGGAGCACTATCGCATAGAATTGGGTGTAATGAGCAATACTGAGTTCGATCCGGCAGCGGTCGCTCGACGCATTGCCGAGAACGATGCAGCTGATCTTTTCGTCCTCGACGTCAGGAACGAAGACGACTACGAGGAGTGGCGGATCGACGGAAGCACGAACGTCCCGATCTACGACGAACTGCTGGAATACGACTACTCGACGTTGGAGGGGCACCTAGACGAGCTCCCGAAAGACACGGAGATCGCGGTCGTCTGCGTCGCCGGCATCACGTCGGCGCGGGCCGCGGAGTTCCTCCGCGAGCACGGATTCGACGCGAAATCGGTCGACAAGGGAATGAACGGCTGGGGTCGCGTCCACCGCCAGTACGACGTCGACGCCGCCGACGGCATCGTTCAGATCGTCCGTCCCGGCACGGGCTGCGTCTCGTACCTCGCCCACGACGGCGAGGAGGCCGTCGTCGTGGATCCGAGCCAGTACGTCGATCAGTATCTGAACGCGGCCGACGAGCGCGACCTCGAGATCGTCGGCGTTGCGGACAGCCACGCCCACGCCGACCACGTCTCGGGCGCTCGTCGACTCGCCGGCGAACTCGACGTCCCCTACTACCTCCACGGGGACGACGCCGGCGACCTCGAGGACGTCACGGAACTCGCGGACGGCGAGACGATTTCCGTCGGCGACCGCGACCTCGAAGTGCTCCACACACCCGGACACAC
Organism: Natrinema sp. H-ect4; assembly: GCF_041894845.1. Lineage (NCBI taxonomy): Archaea > Methanobacteriati > Methanobacteriota > Halobacteria > Halobacteriales > Natrialbaceae > Natrinema > Natrinema sp. H-ect4. The sequence goes on along the minus strand of NZ_JBHDYC010000022.1, from coordinate 21,260 downwards.
GCCCGGCAGCGTCTCGTTCCGGTTCGGCGACGCGCTGCTGTCCGGTGACACGCTGTTCCTCCGCAGCGTCGGCCGCCCCGACCTCGAGGATAGCTCGGAAGACGCCGTCCGCGAGGCCGCCAGCCGGCTATTCGATAGCCTCGAGCGACTGACGGCTCTCGAGGACGAAACCGTCGTCCTTCCGGGTCACTTCAGCGACGAGTCGATTCGTCCGCTGGCGACCGAACTCGGCGACCTCCGAGCGGAGACGACCAACGAACTCCTGAGTTACGTCGAGGACGACGACGAGGAAGCGTTCGTCGAGACGATCGTCGAGAGCCTCGCGGACGAACCGGCAAACTACAACGAGATCAAGCAGATCAACTGGGGCAGGGAGCAACCCGGCGGCGACGTCGAGGCGCTCGAACTCGGCCCGAACAACTGCGCCGCAAATTAACGTCGGCAGTCGGTGGAACGGTCACGCCGTCGTCAAGGCTCTGGACGGCCGTCGTGACAGCACAGTTCGGGTTCGCTAACGGGAACTGGAAGACGAACGTGCGGCCCAGCGGGTTCCGGCCCCGATTGAACAGTTTTCTTGTTCATGAACCGGTATCCAGTTCGATCGGGTCTACAGCTCTCTGCTGTCGGAGAAGCTTCGACGAGAAACGTGAATACGCCTCGAGCGGTATCTGACACTAACGGTCGGTGAACTGCTCGCGGGCGTCGCGCTGGGCGGGTCCCGGGCAGAGTGCTCGATCGCGTCGAGAGCCGTGAGAGAGTGGCCCACCAGCACCAGGTCGACAACGAACACGACTACGGTGCCGACGATTTGCTGGGTCAGCAAATCGTCAGCGTTGTTTTGCCGTCTCCCGGGTTGGATTATAGTACGCTACTTTCACGAGCCATGACTGACTATCAACTCGCGTTCAAACCGGCGATCGGGCTCTACGGCCAGCACGACCCGAGCGCCGTTCTCTTCGATGACGGGACGCCCATCTTCGGCGTCGAGGAAGAGCGATACACGCGGGACAAACACGCGACAGAGACGTTTCCCGAACACGCGATTCGGGCGTGTCTCGACCATCGAAACCTGTCCCTTCCGGACTTGGATCGTATCTTTCTTCCATACGAGCCGCAACTCCGTGGCAAGATCGCTTCACACTACGTTTCTGATGCGATCCGAGCGCCCGGAGTCGGACGAAAACTCACTGCACTCGAGGAGACGCTCATCACGCAGGTTCGGAGTCGGTTCGTCCCGACCCGACAGATCGAGAACCGCCTCGAGTCGATCGGCTCATCGGTGCCGCCGATCGAAACGATTTCACATCACCGCTGTCACGCCGCGAGCGCGTTCCACCCGTCGGGGTTCGACGAGGGCGTCGTCCTCACGGTCGACGCGAAGGGCGAGTACGACTCGACGGCCGTCTGGCGCGGCGACGAGGACGGCCTGACGCGCGCGTACACCTACGAACACCCGAACAGTCTCGGTCTCTTCTTCGCGGTCGTGACCGAGTTCCTCGGCTACCGGATGTTCAACGGCGAGGGGAAAGTGATGGGACTGGCACCCTACGGCGAGGACAATCCGGAGATAGAGGGCGTCCTGCGTGAGTTGATCGACACGGGCGCCGACTACGACGTCACCGAACTGACGAAGCGCTGGGGAACCGGCCACGGCGTCGAAATCCTCGAGGACGCGTTCGACCGGTCGCGAACGGAGACGCCCGGCGAGTTCGACCAGTGGGAGAGAGACCTCGCACACACCGCCCAGAAACTGCTCGAGGAAACCGTGGTGGGTATCGCGGAAACGGCCGTCGAACAGTTGGACACGGCGAACGTCGCGATCGCCGGCGGCGTCGCGCTGAACTGCAAGTTGAACAAGTGCGTCCGCGAGTCACCACACGTCGACGACGTCTTCGTCCAGCCGGTCGCCAACGACGCGGGGCTCGCGCTCGGTGCGGGCTGGTCCCAGCAGCCGCCGTCGGCCGTCGACCGCCAGACGGACGTCTACTTTGGTCCCGAGTACGACACCGAGGAGATCCGCTCGACCCTCGAAACGAACAAACTCGAGTACGGAGAACCGGACGACCTCGAGCGATACGTCGCCGAACGGCTCGCCGACGGCGACCTCGTCGGCTGGTTCCAGGGACGGCTGGAGATGGGGCCGCGAGCGCTCGGTGCCAGGAGCATCCTCGCCGACCCCCGCACCGCCGCGTCTCGCGACCGGGTCAACCGGTTCGTCAAACACCGTGAGGAGTGGCGGCCGTTCGCGCCGTCGATGCTCGAGTCGGCCGCCGAGGAATACCTCATCGGCGGCGGTTCGGCACCGTTCATGATCGATGCCTACGATATCAGGCCCGAGAAAACCGACGAACTCGAGGCCGTCTTGCATCCGGCCGACGACTCGACACGCCCCCAGACCGTTCGCGCGGACCAGCACCCGCGCTATCACCGGCTCATCTCCGAGTTCGCCGACATCACGGGCGTACCGATCGTCCTCAACACCTCGTTCAACGATCACGCCGAACCGATCGTCCGGACGCCGACGCAGGCGATCAAGGACTTCTACGGGATGGGACTCGACGTGCTCGTCCTCGAGAACCTCGTAGTCGAAAAAGACGTGACGAAAACAGATCGGCGTTCGGAACTACCACTTCGTTCGGGAGGCGCGCCGAACCCGGTACAGCAGTAGCAGCAATCTGATCTTCGGTACAGTCGTCGGCGACGTCAGTTCGCCGCGTGCGTCTCGAGTACGTCCACGAGCGTTTCACTGCTCTGGAACCCGTCGTCGAGACGGGCGGCTTCCTCGCCGTCGCGCAGGACGACGAGCGTCGGGACGCTCTGGACGCCGAACTCGGCGGCGAGATCCGGGACGAGACCGGCGTTCACCGTCGCCACGACGCCGGGTGCGCTGCGCGCGACCCCGCTGAGCACCGGCTCCATCGACGCACAGATTCCACAGCCGGACGTAACGAACTCGAGCAAGACGAGGTCGTGTGCCGCGAGCAGGTCGTCGTAGTCGGCCATGTCGTGTAGCTGGACGGGTTTCTGGGTCGCGCGACCGTCGTCGGTCGGCTCCGAGGGTGTGGGTTCGGTCATCGGCACTGCTAGGGTCCGAACGCATTTCAGTGTTTTGTAGAAAGTGCACAATACTATGGCACTCTCGGTCGATCGCTCTGCGGACGAGGACTATGTGACGACTGCGTGCCGACGATCGGAACAGTCATGGCTAATGTTGCCTCTATTGACGACAGAGCTATTTCTAGAGTTATGCCTGTAACAAGCTCGAGAAGGTCTAATTCGACGATTTTCCAGAGTACCGCTAACTCGGGCTTCGATAAATCTCGCCGAATCGCACAGTGGAATACGGGTGGCCGACCGATGTCCTCGAAACGGCGATTTCGAGCGGTCGAGATGCGCCTTCGAACTAGTATGAGTGCTCCCGAATCTACAGTCGACGTCGAACAGTTCGTCACGAATCTCTTCGAGTTCCAGTACCGCGAGGTGACGATGGTCGGCGCGACGCTAACCGTCCTCGTCGCCTCGATCGTCTTCTTCCCGGGTTTCGAGAACGTCGGACAGGGTGTTCAGTCCGAACTTTCAGTTGGATTGCTCGCCGTACTGAGCCTGGTCGCGATCGTCGCTGGCATTGTCAAGGGGATGACCGGCTTTGGCTACTCGCTCATCATGACACCGATCTTCGCGACGGTAGTCGATCCGACCGTCGCCGTCGTCGTCCTGGCGATTCCCCCGTGGATGCTCAATATGTTCCAGATCGCGGAAACCGGAACGGGGCGGTCGTTCGTTCGCGAAGAGTGGTCGCTCCTGTTGCTCGCCGTTATCGGGACCGTCATCGGCGTCGCAGCGCTGGCGACGTACAGCGCCGGACCGCTCGTCCCCTTCGCTATCGGTCTCGTTCTCCTCGGATACGTCGTCTTTCAGGTCGTGCAGAACTTTGTGACGGTCGAGGAAGCACACCATCCCATCGCACTCGGCACGGCCGGGTTTTCCCAGGGCTTTCTGCTCGCTTTCGCGAATCTCGGGCCGTTGCTCCCGGCGTACTTTCACACCTTCGAGCGGGACGCCGAGCGATACATCGGCGGGTTGGCGATGGTTCTCGGAACGATATTCACGGTTCGTATCGTACAGATGGCGCTGTTCACCGATCTCCTGACGACCTACCGGCTCTGGCTCGGGTCGATGATTGCCGTCGTCACGATCGTCGGCCTGCTACTGGGGACGTATCTCCGACGCCTCGAGTTCGACGAGCGTGCGTTCAACTGGTTCGTCGTCGGACTCCTGTTCGTTATCTCGCTCAACATCTTCCGCAACTCCGTGCCAGCGCTGTTCTTCTAACAGTAGTTGGTAATACGGATTTGTTATGCAAAACGGTCCCCGAAACTGGATCACTTGATCCGGTAAGTACAGGTGCTTATTGATCAGCGAGCGTTCTATCAGGTTCGAGTAAGGTTCGTAGCGTCGTGCTGAATACAGGGCGCGGGCCGTGTTTAGACGCCGGTCAATTGGTATCTCGACCGGGATTATGTGGAGTTGAGTGAGGAAGCGACGAGTATGCCGTCTCAACTCGCCCGGTTTACCGACCGATGCGTCGATTTATCCCAGAACGCTGTCATAGGCGAGCCAGCATCGGCGATCGAGAAGGGTGACGGCGGCTACGCTGACTGGGTGATCGTCTCGATTCACTGTCTCAGAGAGTATCTGAACCAACCCTACCGCCGGTTGCTCGATATTTTGTACGAAATGCCCGGAATCGTCGCCAAACTCGGTCTTACAGTGGATCAGCTGCCGGATTTCACGACCGTCTGTACGCGGAAACAAGATCTCAAAATGCGGATTTGGCGGGTGTTGCTTCGGTTGTCTGTCTCACTCCACGAACTCGGCGACGTTCAGGCAATCGACGCAACTGGGTTCAAACGCCACCAAGCAAGCCGTCACTACGTTCTCCGTGTCGGATACAATTTTGACGATATCAAGACGACAGCACTCGTCGATTGCGATACGAGCGTAATCCTCGTCATTCATTGCTCGATGAAACAGCCCCATGACACCCACGTTGGACGGCAGGTACTCACGAGAAATCTGGCACAGTTAACCACGATCACAGCCGACAAAAGCTACGACTGGGACGCGCTCCGGCACGAACTCAGAGATGCTGGCATCCGCCCGGTAATCAAACATCGTGAGTTCTATGGACTTGACAAAGCGCACAACGCTCGCCACGACGAGAACGTCTATCACCGTCGCTCGATCGTCGAAGCGATCTTCTTCGCATTGAAACATCGGTTCGGCGAGACGTTGCGGGCGAGAACGTGGTTTGGACAGTTCAGAGAACTCGTGCTAAAGGCCGCCGTCAGAAACATCGAGCAAGCCGTGAGGCTCTAACACCACTAATCTCACGCATCTAAACAAGCCCGAAAGCGTGAATTCATCAAATCGAAGGCCTCTGAGAACGCCATTATAATGCGGACACTTATGTTGGAATTATGGTAAATGAGGGCGGGCGTGGTATGCGGTAGATGTAGACAGCGAGCACCGGTACGGTGGACTCGGGTTTACTGGTGAGTTCATATGGCACTACCTGACATCCATTGACACGGGTTTAAAAGGGACACAGCCCCTCCTTCGGCCTTGTAGACATGCTAATGATAACACGGGATTAAATGGAGTTACGCTCCCATGCAGCGAGAGCCTTCCCCCGGGCAGTAAAATGATATGACTGGCTTCCCGATCAAAGAACGGCGTTCCCGACTGTCCCCCACCCACTAAGACACCCACTGAACCGGACGCTATGAGTAGCAAGAACCGCTCCCCGAACGCCGAACTCGGACTCCTAGCCGCGACGATGATCGGGATGGGGGCGATGATCGGGGCCGGTATCTTCGTGCTGACGGGGCTTGCGGCTGAAATCGCCGGGCCGGCCGCAATCGTCGTCTTCGCCCTCAACGGCGTCGTGACCGCGTTCACGGCGCTCACCTACGCCGAGCTTGCTGCATCGATTCCCAAAAGCGGCGGTGGGTACGCCTTCGTACGAGAAATATTCGACGACTTCTCCTCCTTCATTATGGGGTGGATGCTCTGGTTTGCCTACATGATCGCCGGGGGGCTGTACGCACTGGGGTTTGCGCCGAACTTCTTGGAGTTGCTCCATGTGTACGGGGTCGTGGCCCCACCCGACCAAGTGGGCGCACTCGCGCTGCCAGGCATCGACGCGACGGTGCCGGCGGCGTTTCTGCTGGCGTTCGTTGCGGTGCTCGGGCTGGTGGCCCTCAACGCTGTCTCCACGGCCGCCAGCGGGAGTGTCGAGACGGTGTTTACCATCATCAAGGTGAGTATCCTGGTCGTGTTCGTCGGCTTTGGGCTCGCGTCGCCAATGTTCTCGAGTGCCGAGTTCCAACCCCTGTTTCCTCAAGGTGGAGGACCAGCAACGATCCTGCCAGCGATGGGGCTAACGTTCATCGCCTTCGAGGGCTACGACCTCATCACGACCGTCACCGAAGAGGTCAAGAACCCCCGCGAGAACGTCCCCAAGGCGATATTCGTCAGTCTCATCGCAACGGTAATCGTCTACCTCGCGGTCGTGGGCGTCGCAGTCGGAACCCTTGGGGCGCAGGGGCTGGCTGCGGCCGGCGAGGCCGGTATCGCTGCGGCGGCAACATCGTTCATGCCGACCGGGCTCCCGATCATTCAAAACGGCGGCGCACTCATCGTCTTCGCTGCGGTGTTCTCGACGCTGACCGCACTCAACGCAGTCGTCATCGCCTCCTCACGGGTGGCCTTCTCGATGGGACGGGAAGGACAGCTACTGCCATCGTTCGGCCAGCTCCACCACCGCTACGGGACGCCGTTTGTCGCCATCCTCGCCAGTGCGGTGGTGATGCTCGGGTCGGTCGCGCTGCCGACAAAGAGCGCCGGGAGCATGGCGAGCCTGTTTTTCCTGCTGTCGTTTATCGTCGTCAACGTCGCCGTGATCAGACTCCGCCGGGAGCGACCCGACATGAACCGGCCCTTTGAGATGCCATTCTATCCCGCCCCGCCGCTGATCGGGATCGCGCTCAACCTGCTGCTTACCGGGGTGCTCGTGGAGTTTCTGATCCGAACGGATCTGCTGGCGTTGGGACTCAGCGTGGGCTGGGTCCTGCTCGGCGGGGTCGCCTACGTCTCGCTCAACCGAGTGAGGTCGCAGCCGGAACGCAACCCGGGTACCGACAGCAAAATGACATCGGAGGCTGAAGACTGAACACATGACCAGTGACCTTGACGTGATCATCGCGGGGTGCGGGCGGGTTGGGTCCCAGACAGCCAAGTTGCTCGTTGACCGCGGTCACGACGTGACCATCATCGAACGCGACGAGGGGACCGTCTCGGAGATCGCTGACGAGTGGATGGCGACGGTCATCAGTGGCGATGCGACCAATCCCGGAATCATCGAACAGGCAGGTATCGAGCAGGCCGACGTGATCGCGGCACTCACGGGAGAGACCGGACTGAACCTCGCGGTCTGTTTGGCCGCCTCGGAGTTGGCGCCGGAGGTTCGGACGGTAGCCCGCATCGACCGTGCGGCCAGCGAGGACTACACTCGGTTTGTCGATGCGGTCATCTTCCCCGAACGGGCTGGCGCCCGGATGGCCGCCAACGAGATCGTCGGCAGTAGTGTCCAGACGCTGGCGGACGTGACGGGGTCCCTCGATATTATGCTCGTCCGGGTCGCCGAAGGCGCCCCGGCCGCCGGGAAGCAACTCACCGACGTACAGTTCCCCACTGGAACGATGATCGTCTCCGACGAGGACGGCAACCGGATCGCCCGTCCGGACACCACACTGAAGGCCGGCTTCCGGTATGTTGTTGCCGTCGAACCCGATGTCGCTGATGAAGTGATGAACTTGTTGCAGGGGTAGTGGTCGCCGCCTCTGCGAAATCGCGGCGGGACAATCTCGGATAGTACTAACAGCCTGCGCCAAGTGATGATCGTCTCATATCGGGATATTGTTTCACGTTACTTCTCACAATCCGGATCAAGCGGTCCTCATTGACTCCGGTGCTGTACGGTCTGTTCGTCGATCATTTTTGAGTTAGTTGTTTTCCTCTCGTCGTTTCTCGATCGCCTGCTGGGTCGCTTCGTCGAGTTCGACAATGTTACAGAGTGGGTTGCCCGGGTTCACGACAGGGTATTCAAACGAGATTGCCTCTGGCGCTTGTTGGTCGTGCTGCATCCATGCTCTGTATCGGTCACACCGGGACTGACAGACACTGAGTAGATCGAAATGACACTGCTACATACACAGTGCATATCAGTCACTGATCTTTGGACAACCCGTGTGGAGACGAATCAGTAGAGACTAGTGGGGCTTCAGTTGTGAAGTGCTAAATCGTCGTTTTACTTCGTCTCTCGGTTGTAGCCGGCGGTTCAGCAGTGAAACGTCACTATTTTTTCGCGTGCGAACCAAACCCAGACACGTGGCAGAATTACTGATTCTCTTGGGGTTTCTGGTAGCAGTGTTCGTCGGGTACAATATCGGCGGGTCATCAACCGGAGTTGCCTTTGGTCCGGCGGTCGGCAGCCGGGCCGTTAGAAAAGTTACCGCCGGAGCACTGTTTACCGTGTTCGCGTTCCTCGGAGCGTGGACGATCGGGCGGAAGGTCATCACGACGATGAGTACCGAAATCGTCGATGCAGCAGCCTTTACACCCGCAGCGAGCGTTGGCGTCCTCTTTTTCACCGGGCTCGCGCTCCTGATCTCGAACCTCTACGGTGTCCCGGCGTCAACCTCAATGACAGCCGTCGCAGCAATCGTCGGACTCGGATTGGCAACGGGGACGCTCAACACTGCCCTGATGTTTACCATCCTGTCAGCATGGATTGTCGCCCCCCTGATCGCCGTCTTCACAGGTGCGTTTATTGGCAGATATCTGTACCCGCATCTCGACGCCAAATTCGAATTTGGTCGCCTCACGAACCCGTTGATCGCAATCGATACCCAGGGGAGGCTCCCACAGCTATCGGTCAACGATAACGTGGCACCTCGGGATCTGATCGGGTCAGCGCTTGTGGTGGCAATTGCCTGCTACATGGGGTTCAGCGCCGGAGCCTCGAACGCGGCGAACGCGGTCGCCCCGCTCGTCGGCAACGGTTCCCTCAACCCCAGCCCGGCGATTCTCCTCGCGGTCGGGGCCATCAGTGTGGGCGGCTTCACGATTGCCCGGCGGACGCTGGCGACCGTTGGCAACGATGTTACTGACATGCCGATTCTGGCAGCGCTCATCGTTTCGACCGTGGGTGCGACGATTATCACCGTCCTCTCGTGGCTCGGAATTCCAGCCAGCCTCGCCGTGAGTACGACCAGTTGCATCATTGGGCTCGGGTGGGGCCGTGCAAGCCGAGCGCGGACGCTCGCAGAAATAGTCACACAGTCCCCTGCCGATGAATCCGCTCCAACGTTTACGACTGGTGCACTCAAACTCCCGCCAGTTGAGGACGACAAGGGGGTCACTGCGGGCCCGACTGTGGGCGAACTCGCTGAAGGCGAGTCTCCTCACCCGGACAGGCAGCACGCATCCGGGGATCGTGTGTCTAGCATTGGCGAGAAAGACCCGGAGGAACTGTCCGCCGAAAGTCTGTTTGACCCCGCAGCCACGGCGCGTATCGTGGCGCTCTGGGTCATCACGCCGACGATGGCGGTCGTGGGATCCTATGGCTTGTTTTCACTCCTCGCCTAAGAGAACACCACGTCCGTCCATCGGTCTCAGTCGCAGCGACTCACCGAGCGACGATCACGGGGACGGGCGAGTTGCGGAACACTTTCTGGGCGACGTTCCCGACGACCAGTCGATCCACTAACGAGCCGCCGTGGCTCCCGATGACGACCGCATCGAAATCGTCGGCGCTGTTCACAATCGCCCGAGCCGGATGGCCCAGTTGAACCTCGGTGGTGATCTCGACATCGTACTCGGCGGCAAGTTTCTTGGCGCCATCGAATATGTCCTCTGCGCGCTCCTCTGCGGCCTCTTCAACATCCTCTTCAAGAGCAAGCGACGTGGCTGCTCCTCCCCACAGTGACGGTTCACCCACGACATGTAGGACGGTAATCTCCGCGTCGGGATGGTTCTCAAGGGCGTACTCAAGCGCATGTTGGGCCATTTCCGAGCCGTCTATCGGAACGAGAATTCGTGAGATCATAGTACCAACTACGGTTAGAATGTGGATAAAATGATGGTTCGTTCGTCTCAGGATGCGCAACGTATTCCCACCAGCTGCCGAATGCACTCTCTGGGCCTTGTTTATTCGCCTGAATTTATCGGTTTGCCCCCTCGATTGCGCGTTCGATGTTTCGCACCGCTGATTTCATGACAAGTTCGCGGAATTGACCGAACCATGTTCTCGCCCACAGCGTCTCACCGTATCGCTGTCACAATCCGAAAAACACGGATTCAGCATTCGAACGCTGGTTATACTCCCGATCGTGGATGAGTAAGTTTCTCGCCCATCCTCGGAAGCCTGGGCCGCGTTGCGGAATCAGTGGTGTGACACTTTCAGCACGCAACCTCGTCCGAAGAACTTCCCAGTCGTATCCTTTATCTGCCGCCACAGCTGTCAGATCGTCGAGATTCCGCACCAACACCTGCCATCCGACTTGGGTATCGTGCGGTTGTTTCATCGAGCAGTGTATATCGATGATCGCGCTCGTTTCACAATCGATGAGGAGCGTGGTCTTCACCGCCTCAAACGTGTAATCTGTTCGTTTCGCATAGTGCTGGCTGGCTTGGACACGATCCACGCCGGTTGCGTCGATTGCTTGGACATCTCCCAGTTTGTACAGTTCGACCGACGCGTCAAGGATCGCTCGCCATCGCTTCATCGAGATCGCTTGCTTTCGCGCACAGACGGTCGAAAAGTGTGGTAGCGTTTCACTCGTCAAATTGAGCGATTTTGCTACTCTCGGCATCTCTCGTAACACATCCGTCAACTTCCTGTAATCGTGGCCGAGGTACTCTTTGAACCCCTGAACGGCGAGAATTACCCAGTCGGCATACCCCTCTTTCCCGGGCCGGTATGCCGGAGCTGGCTCACCAGCAACGGCTTTTTGAGAGAGCGATACAACCGTCTCTGCGAAGCGGGCGGTCTTGGTTTGCACACCACATCCGTCCCGCTTCAGTTCCTAGAAAATGAGCACTCCTGCGGAGATACGAGTACAGCAACACGAGTGACACAACCCTCAAACTGATCCGATTCGACCGTCTAAACAAGGCCCACAGCGCGTATCTTGCACGAAGCTTCGACCAATACAGAGGTTACAGTCAGCATAGGGGGACCGTGTTATTTTCTCCTCGATCCCGAATCAGCCGATAGAACGCGCCTGCTTACTGATCGACCGTGATAGTGCTGTTATCTACAGTTATATTATATCCAATATATTCAAACTGAATTTTACTTGATTCAGCAAGACGGTCTAATGCATCAGGGTCAATACTATCATATAGAGGTGGCAAGTCCAGCGGGTCCTGTTCCTCCATTTCAGCCACTCTATCTACAATTTCAGTGGCTGGACTGGCTCGTGTACTCGTCGTTAGATTCCTCATTATGGGCTCAATTTGCCGGCCCCGTTTATAATTGAATCGTGGATTAAAGTAGGCAATTATAATCTATGATGGTTGGTGGCTCTCGGTAACTGCTCACCCTGTACTTACCGTGAGTTACACGAGCTATTCTGAATGAAGAAATCGTACTATTATTACTGCTAATAGACAACGAGTGCCAGATAGAGCTGTCCAACCCCTGCCACGATCATCAGGCCTCCGGCGAGTCGCTTCAGGTGCTCCGAATAGGCCGCGAACCGACCCGCGCTCGCGACCAGCCCCATTCCGGTCGCGACCGTCACCGCAATCATCAGGGCGACTATGCTACCGACGTAGGTCAGCAGGACGAGCGCCGCCGCCTCGGTCGGCAGCGACAGCGAGCGGGCGACGACCGCGAGGAAGACGGGCGCGACGCAACCGGCCCCGGCGAGCGCGTAGCCCGCGCCGAAGAGCCCGAATCCGAAGACGCTCGAGCGCCGCTCCGGAAGCGGAATCGACAGCGAGGGGGCGCGACCGGCGAGAACGAGCGCGCCGAAGACCACCAGCAGTCCGCCGACGAGCGACTCGAAGATCGTCAGATTCGATAGCGTCTGCTGGCCGATCACGAACGTCACCCCGATGAGGGCCGCGAGCGTTCCAAGAACGCCACTGCCTGCAGCGATTCCCCGGATCGTTGCCCCACCGAGTGACGCGTCGTCGCCGTCCGTTCGGCTGACGTAGAACCCGACGTATCCCGGCAACAACGGATACGCACAGGGGCTAAAGAAGGTCGCGACGCCGGCAGTGAGCGCAAAGACGACCGTCGACAGGTGCGATACGTCGATCACGCGTCCGTCCCTGCCTCGAGCGCCTGTTCGATCCCCGCCACGAGTTCGTCCGCCGTTTTGACGCCGGTGTCCGACCACTGAACGCGTCCGGACGTATCGATCGCGACGGCGGAGGGATAGCCGCCCGCAAGATACCGTGCAGTCAGTTCCGCAGTCGGATCGAGACCGAGTGACCAGTTCCCGTCGTGTTTCTCCCACCAGTCGACCAGTTCCGCTTTCGTCACTGATCTGCCGATCGCTTCGCTCGTAATCGAGATGAACAGCACGTCGTCACCGATGCGATCGTTCGCCACCGCAAGTGCGGGCATCTGTTCGATACACGGCGGACACCACGTACCGAAGAAATCGATGAACGTCGGTCGGTCGGACGCCGGAACACGGACCTCGCCGGCTTCGCTTCCCGGCGCATCGATCGTCTCGATCGTGAGCGGTTCGGTGTCCGGAGATCCCGTCCTATCCGAATTCCCGTTTTGGGTTTCGTCTGTTCCATCTCCGAACGACGGTGGACCGCGTATCGCCAGCGCCCCTGCGCCACCGATCGTACCCAGACTGCCGACTCCGGCGAGGATATCTCGCCTGCGCATCTTACGCTTTCACCACCGTTTCGAGATCGGCGACTACCCGTGAGATCTCGACCGTTGCCCCCCGGGGATACGCTCGCTCGACGATCCCGTCTTCGTTCGCGAGCAAGACCAAATTATAGTGGGGGAACTGATACTCGAGCGAATCGTACTTCTCGGCATCCACCTTCTTGAGCGGCAACCCGATCCGGTCGGTCAAGATCTCCTTCGCCGTTTCGTACCGCTCCGGTCTGAGGAAGTCCCAGTTCCCGGCCTCGAGATCGACCCCCTGCTGGTCGGCGAACGTTCGAAGCGCGTCTTCCGTGTCACGTTCCGGATCGAACGTCATCGCGAGCAGTTGAACATCCTCACCGTACCCGTTGGCAGCAGCGGCTTCCTGTGCACGGCGGAGCCGTAGTATCAACGCGGGACACATCCCATCGGGACACGACGTATAAAAGAAAGTCATCAAAACGGCCCGGTCGTTCTCGAACTGGTCCGTCGAGACGGTCTCACCGGTCAATGGGTTGGGGAGTTCGACCGACGGAACGTCGTCGCCATAGCTCGGATGCGACGACTCGCTCAGATCTTGCGCCGGTGGGCCGAGAACCGCTCCGTCGGCATGCTCCCGTTCACTACCGTCGCTGTCGTCTGCCTGTCCCTCGTTGCTCGAGAGGGAATCCAGACAGCCCGCTGTGGTAGCGACACTCGAGGCGGCGATCGATCGGAGCCAGAGACGCCGATTCATACGTCGACGTTTCGGTGGGAATCGTAAATCCAGTACGACGATTCCCCGAGTCGGAAAAAGGGACAGCGGCAAGGGTGAACGAAGAGCGCGAATGTCGCTCGGGAAGGTGCGAGATCACTTCGTCAACGAAATGAGAACGAGCACCATCCCGCTCGAGACGATGGCCGCCTGCACGAGGGCGGCGGACGCGATTGTCGTCCCGAACACGTGGTAGATGAGCCCCTCGCAGATCGCGCCGGCGCCAATGAAGACGAATCCACCGGAGACGTACAGCATCGGCGTCTGACCGCTGCGACGATAGCCGTGATACGCCAGATACGCGACGCCGAGACTCAGCACGAACGTGAACAGTTTGGCGATCACGAACGATGCTTCCATCAGTCGTCACCCCGGAGATCGCTCCAGAGGGACGTGAAGTTGTCAGCGAGCTCGTCGCGCGTTTCCAGCGTCAGCGAGAGTTGCCCATCGGTGATATCGACGTGGAGTTCCTCGAGCGACGTTTGGAACTCGCTTCGATGCGAGCCGTCCGTATCGACGGTGTTCCGTTCCTCGATGAGGTCGTGGTCCTGCAGCGTCGACACTCGCCGATAGATCGTCGTGAGCGAGGCGTTGCACTCCTCGCTGAGCGTTTTCGCGGTCTTCGGCCCGTGATCCGCGGCGAGGAGTATCTTCCGTGCGTACTCGTCCGCGAGGATCTGGAAGATTTCCGCCGAATCCGAGGAGCCTCCGTGTTGCACACGATAGACCCCGTCGTTCAGTGCCAAATAGGCCACGATTCCCCGACTCAGCAAATCGTCGTCACTGTCTTGTACCCACACTCGGGTAGCACTCGTGATGACGGACGTTCGTCGTCCGTTTCGTCTCCCAACGGTAACCAGACGGCGTCGAACCAGAACGCCTCGAGCGCACGGACCACGTCGACGAACGCATCACGGTTCGCAGGCCGGACACGACCGCCTGTGGCGAGCGTAGATCAGTCCCGCCAGAATCGCCACGGAGAGCGCACCGAGGGCCGGTCGTAACGGATCGAAGTACGTCATGAGCGCGGACGAACTGAACAGGGCGAGCAGGGCGACGTTACAGATCGGACAACCGACCGCCAGGAATCCGCCGACGAGACCGCCGAGCGCCCAGCGATCCTCGCTACTTGCGCCGTCAACCTCGCTCTCGTCGTCGCCCTCAAGGTCGGGATCGACCACTTCGGTCGCCAGTCGCTGTGCCGCGTAGACGCCCGCCAGCAGCGCGGTCAACAGCAGAAACAGGTAGTCGACGGGCGTCCGCGGCACCATCCGAACGTACAGCGGGTTCGGAATGAGACCGGTGACGAGGCCGAACAGCAGGACCACGCCGATTCCGGCGGCCGTTCCCCACAGCATCGCTCGCCGATCCGACCGGATCGATCGGGCGAAGTCGTGTGCCGTCATCTGGCGGTAGCGAGGAAACCCCGTCCCTTGGGACGGGGAGGAATCGCGTTCGTTCGTGTCTCGACTCGCCCTACAACGGCCCCTCGGTGTCCAACGATTTCGCACCTTGGAGAAGCATCCCTTTCCAGGTGAGGCCGTGCGCGTCTTTGATTTCGCTCAGGCGGTCGTACTCGTCTTGGTCTACTTCGATGTTCAGGTTGGGCATCTACACACATGGTTAGTTTTTCGTTAATTTTAACTATTACGCTCCCGCACTCGTAGTCGTGACGGCGACCGCCACGAAAACACTCGAAGCCACGCTCGCTCCGCCTACAACGGGTAAAGAGCAACGGCTCGAGCGTACCGTGGCGACCTATCGACGCGCTCTCTCGGACGCCTTCGAGAGTGGTGCAGATACGCAGACGGCGGTCAACGACGTCGTTACGCCCTACACACTCACGTCCTACGCTAAGGACGCGCTCAAGAACTACGTCCCGAAGCTTCGGGATACGTACAACGCGTCGGAGTTGGCTGACGACCATCCGGTTCGGTTCACGAACCGGGGGTTTCGAATTGACCATTCCGACGAACGTGCGTACGAGTTCTGCTGGCGCGTTCCGCAGGCAGGACGTGGGAACGCATTCTGGATTCCGCTTCGGATCAACCCCGAACAGGAATCGCTGTGGCACGATCTTCTCGACGAGAGTGCGACAGTTGGCGAGTTCCGACTGCAACAGTACCGAACCAGTTGGATGCTGCACGTCACAGTCGAGTACGACGTAGCCGAACCAGAGACCCCGGACGACCCGACTCGAATTGGCTTCGATATTGGCGAGTCCAAACTGCTGACGGGCTGTGCCTGTCAGAACGACACTCCGATCCAACCGTACATCTACGATGGCGGTCGTGCACGAGCACTCCGTAAGGAGATGTACACGACGCTGAAGCGACTGCAAGAGCGTGACACCGCCGAGTGGCGTGTGGATGGACGCTTCGACTACTTCCAGAACGCCCTCACAGATATCGTCGAGAAGGCATCTCACGAAGCCGTCGAGTACGCTGACTCCTTCGACGACCCGGTAATCGTACTCGAGGACCTGACGTACATCCGCGAGAATCTGGATTACGGGAAGTACATGAACCGACGCTTGCACTCGTGGGCGTTTGCCCGACTCACAGACCGGATTGAGGACAAGGCCCTCGAAGCCGGCATTCCGGTCGAGTTCGTGAACCCGAGCTACACGTCCCAGACCTGCCACGCGTGCGGTCACATCGGCCGCCGGGGATCGCAAGCTGAGTTCAAGTGTACGAACGCGGAGTGTCACGTTTCGACGTTTCAGGCGGATATCAACGCGGCTGCGAATATCGCCGATCGCTTCGATCCATGGGGAGAGAGCGTTCCTTGGAAACCGGAACGCGATGACTCGCCACGGAATGGGAGCCGTTGTGACACGGCCACAGGATACCGCACGCTGAGTCGGCAATCCCGACAGACGACGCTTGCGGCCTTCGAGTCCTGAAACCTCCGACGTAGGGCTTCCCTTGTAGGAAGCCCCGCCCTTTAGGGCGGGCGAGGATGTCACTTCGTTGCCTCCGTCGTGATCGCACAGTGTTCCGGATGGCCCGCTCGTCCGAGGAAGAACACCAAGAGGGCGAGCCCGCCGACGCGAAGCAACGCGCCGTCATACGGGAGTACTGCCAGTCCCCCGGCGAACCCGAGAAAGCCGAGGAGGCCGGCACCGCAGCTCGCACAGCCCGATGCGAGAAGCCCCGGGACGACGCCGGAGAGGTCGGTGAGACTCGAGAGACCAACGATCCGCAGTTGCGCAACGGCGTTGACGACCGCGACACCTGAAAGCAGGGCGTAGAGGAGGATGACCGCGAGCCCCGACCAGCCGTCGGTCCGGTAGACCGTCTCCGTGAGCGAGACGAGGACGTACTCGAACCAGTGGAAGCCGTCACCGAGCATCTGGAGCGAGAACTCCGGCATCGTACTCAGGATCAGAAGAACGTAGGTGGCGACCGTCACGAGTACCAGTCCGATCGTCCCTCGCCACGTCTCGAACGGGTACGAGACCGCTGCAGCGAGGTTCGTCAGGTACCCGCTCATCGAATCGCGCGTGAACATCTAGCTGCACCGATGCAGGGATGACTGAAATTACCGACTCCGATTTGCTAGGTCAGCAAATCAACGGTTCCGTTTACGCCATCGGAGAGAGAACGTAACGACGAGTAATCTATCTACAATGAGTCATGAACGCGACGCAAACGAGGGGTCGTCTCGACGGCGAATGCTCGCCGCACTCGGTGCCGCATCGACGACGCTCGCTGGCTGTATGGACATCCTATCGGACGACGATGGCAACGGAGTCGGCAGGGGAGAAATGGCGTCCGGCCCCACGCACTGGCCCGCTATCGAGACGGGGCAGGTAGTCTCTGACTTCGAGGATTTCGACGAGTGGTCCGCCCGAACTGGCAAACTCTCGGCCGCTTCCGACGAGGCGCGACTCGGATCCCAAGCGGCGGTCGTCGAAAGCGACGAGGCGACGGCCGGCATGGAGATTCGGTTCGACGACGGAATCGACTTCGAGGACTGGGACACCTCGCTGGCTGTCAAACCGGAATCCGCCGATCGAATCATCGTCGAGTTCCTCGCACCGACGCGGAGCGAACGCCTCACCAGTATTCGAATCGTCCCCGATGGGTACGACGGCTGGTTCCGAATGGACTGTGGCTACCAGCAGAAGCCGGGGGAAGACCCGGACCTATCGAACGTCACTGGTCTCAATATTATCGCGGACGGGCCGGACGGCGGACCGACCAAATTGCTGGTCGACGACCTTCGCCGAACCAAATCGGCCGCCAACGGTGCCGCAATCCTCGCATTCTACGGCGGCCACGGTTCGCATTACGACATCGCGGCCGAGATGCTCGAGGAGCGCGACTGGACCGCGGCGGTTCCGGTCAGCCCCGAGCAAATCGGAGCTGCCGGTCGGATGGGGCGCACCGAATTACGCGACCTCCGAGACCGCGGCTGGGACGTCTGTTCGCTCCCACAGGTGTCGACGCCCCTGCCGGAACAGTCCGAGGACCAGCAGCGACAGGTCCTCGAAACTGCTCGAGACACGCTCGCAGACGAGGGCTTCGAGGACGGATCGCGTCACCTGTTCGTTCCCGAGGACCGAATGGATGCAACGACCTACGACCTCGCGAGAGAGATCCACGAGTCGACGTTCCTGTACAACGCCGGAACGACGAGCGTGCCGCCGACCGAGATGCACATGATTCCGTTCATCTGGGGTCCCGCACTTCACACCGGTGTTCGTCGCCACACCAACCTCTCCGATCAGTACAATCACCTCACCGTGGTACGCGTTCCGCGGATCGTCGACGAAGCCGACGTGGGTGTCAACGAAAATCGGATGTCACTCGACGACTTCGGACTGCTCCTCGATCACATCGAGCACCGCGGCCTCGACGTCATCACTCCCTCGGATCTCGTCGACGAGACGTTCGAGCGCGCCGACGGCACCGACGAAACCGAGAACAGAGAGCGACCGAGCGGAACGATTCTCGAGGCCGGCCAGTCCCACACGTTTGAGGGATCCGGATCTGGCAACTCCCCCACGTTCGACCTCGACGAGGGGATCCTCGTCGCGAACGTCTCCCACGACGGCGGAGAGATCGCCGTCGACGTGACGAAACCCGACGGTACCGGACGCAACGAGAATCTGTTGGCCACGTCCGGGAATGCCACCGGTGAATCGATCATGGCCGTGGACGACGACACCTACAAACTCGAGGTCGACGCCGACGGCGCGTGGTCAATCGACCTCTCACAGCCGACGGTCGACAGCGATGAACTCGAGGACCTCCCGTTCGAGGCGACCGGGACGGGATCGGCGTTCGTCGGGCCGCTGTGGACCGAGGGCGGCATCAGGGTCGTCGCGACACACGACGGTGACGGCACGTTCATCGTCGACGGCTACGATGCGGACGGCAGTCGGGAGATACTCGTCCATCGAACCGGCGAGTTCGATAACTCGCGGTCGTACAAGGCGGGCGGCCCCGTCTGGCTCAACGTCGAGGCCGACGGCGACTGGACGCTCGAGGTCGTGGACTCGTAGTGTCAAATTCGATCGCTCGAAACAGCCGTTGCGCTTGACACCGCCTCCGCTGTTCGATCACTGCTCATCGTCGGACCGTCGGGAGTGACCGAATGGGCGAATCGGAGCGGAACGGACGAGACCTCGATCCGATTTTGCTGACCCAGCAAATCGGCGGGTCCGTTTAGGGCCGGTAGCGTAAATGTGAGCGCGAACAATCGATGTCGCTCGATCAGCCGTCTCGTCGCGCTCTCGTTACAGGTCTCGTTGGAACTCTCGGCGTCGGCGGCGCGTACTATCTCACGCGATCCGACGACACCGCTCACGACCTCTCCCCGTCGTTTCACTCGAGCGACGAGACGTCCCAACTCGGCGTCGAATTGCGGGGAAAGCCGATTATGGGTGCGTCCGATGCATCGCTCGAGCTCTACTACTGGACGGACTTCCAGTGTCCGTTCTGCGAACAGTTCGAACGGGAGACGCTCCCCGACCTCGTTCGAAAGTACGTCGAACCGGGCGAGCTTCGAATCGTATTCATCTCGCTGCCGTACTTCGGTGCGGACTCGATGACGGCCGCGATCGCCGGCAAGTGCGTGTGGGACCAGGTTCGCGACGCCGACCCATCGGCGTACTGGGACTGGCACGCGGCGATCTTCGAGGAACAGGGCGAGAAGAACTCCGGCTGGGCTACAGCCGAGAACCTCCTCGAGTACACGCGCTCGGTCGACGGCGTCGACGCCGACTCGCTCGAGTCGTGTCTCGACGATCGACGGTCGGCGCTCGAAGACGAGATCGACGCGGATAGCGAGCAAGCACGCTCGTTTGGCGTTCGGGGGACGCCGACGTTCGCCGTCTTCGATCCGGACTCCGAATCTGTCGGGACGCTCGTCGGTGCACAGCCCATCGAGCGCTTCGACGAGGCGATCGAACGAATCAAGGAAGCGTAGATCAGTCGCGGTCGAGACGAGCGTCCGACGACCGATCGGTCGACGTGATCGGCG
The DNA here is from genome assembly GCF_041894845.1 of Natrinema sp. H-ect4. NCBI lineage: Archaea > Methanobacteriati > Methanobacteriota > Halobacteria > Halobacteriales > Natrialbaceae > Natrinema > Natrinema sp. H-ect4. The sequence goes on along the minus strand of NZ_JBHDYC010000022.1, from coordinate 1,047 downwards.
ACCGCCTCGCGCGATCGTGCGGCCGCCGTCACTCGTATTCGAACACGCGTGCCATCCCTCGCTCGAGGTGATAGACGTTGTGACAGTGGAACAGCCAGTCGCCGGGGTTGTCCGCCAGGAAGTCGAACGTCACCTGATCGCCGCGGGGCGCGACGAGGACGGTGTCCTTGACCGCGTCGCCGACCTGAAAGAAGTGGCCGTGGAGGTGCATCGGGTGGATCGCCGGGCTGCGGTTCACCATCCGCACGCGGACGTGGTCGCCCTCGCTGATCTCGAACGGGTCGGCGTCGGGATACGTCTCGCCGTCGATGGTCCACGCGTCGGCGTCGGCGCTGCCCATCATCCCGCCCGACAGCGTGAGGTCGAACGTTCGATCCGGCTCCCCGTCGATATCCAGCGGCTCGAGCGCCTCGAGATCGGCGTACTCGAGTTCGTCGCCGTCGAACTGCGGCCGGTCGGCAGAGCCGTCGGCGGCGGCGTCTGCGTACCGCAGTCTCGCCTCCGCGGGGTCCTCTTCGCCGACGATGGGTTCGGCGACGATGGCCCACTCGCCAGGGGCGTCGGCCTCGAGGATCGCGTCATAGCGCTCGCCCATGCTCATCACGAACGAGTCCACCTCGACGGGTTCGACCGGTCGCCCGTCGGCGTGCGTGACGGTCAGCGAGTGGCCGCCGACCCCGACACGATAGGTCGTGGCGCTGCTGGGGTTGATGAACCGCAGCCGAACGCGCTCGCCCTCTTCGACTTCGAATACGGCCGGATCCGAGGGGAGGCGGCCGTTGACAAGCAGTCCCTCGTACGGGGGTCGCTGACCCATCATCTGACTGCCCGGTCCCATGCCGTCGCCGGGCCCGGGACCGTCGCCAGGTCCGGGACCGTCGCCAGGTCCGCCATCACTGCCGGGACTCATGCCGTCGTCAGGACCCATTCCGTTACCCGGCCCCATTCCGTTGCCGTCTCTACCCGGTCCCATTCCATCGTTCGGTCCGCGACCGTCACCGCGTCCGTCGCCATCGGGCCCCATCCCGTCGCCATCTCCGCCTGGCC
>NZ_JBHDYC010000021.1:0-56417 GCF_041894845.1 Natrinema sp. H-ect4 | reverse complement strand
TCCAGTACAGGTTCAAGATCCGCTATGACCTCCTCACTTCCTATCTGCAGTGTAGCGTACTCCGTCGTATATCGATCTGTCTCGAGTGTCGCCGGAGTATAGCCGATTGCCCTTTGACGGCTGTTCGGAACGTTGAGTTGGACACCGTTAGCATCAAGGAAAGAAAGCCATGCAAAGGCGGTACCGGAGAAACCCATCTCGGAAAGTTTCTCCATTGTACTCCTTGCTGCTAACACGACATGAGCGTCGAGGCCTATACCGATGGATGACTGGATATGGCCCTGAATCCATGTTTCTTCACGCTTCTGTATGAAAGCGGAGGCAGAAGCAGATTCGTAGAGGCCGTCATTCCTTAGTACGGCGTAGGAGCCTTGTTCATCGACTGTGCCGTTATTTGCGTAGGCGATCGTGTACTTACCCTTGGTCTCGCCGTACGTCGTAAGATCCTCAAATAGAACGGAGGGATCGGGAATGCTTCCGGAACTGGTCCTGCTCTTCGACAGTATTCCATTCGGGATGATATGGAGGACGACTGCAGGGCCTTCCACCATGTCACTGGCATAGCCTTCCCGGGCCTGGATTGCATCCAGCTGATCTTTGCATAGTTCTTCGATCTCCCTGACGTGGTCACTGTCTTTCTGCAGGTTGATGTCGAAGAAATCCTCGGCCAATCCCTGAGCGTTCTGCCTGAGCTCTCCCAAAATCTCTTTCCTGTGATGGATCTTCAGGGTCCAGTTGTACTCCTCCCTGATCTCGTCCTCCATATCCAGCTCCTGGCTACCACCGACATCCTTGTTCGTAACAAAGACCAGCAGGTCGTAGTCTTCGCCTCGGTCTTCCTCCAGGTCTGCTACTTTCTCTGCGTCACTCCGAAGTTTTCGTTTCCATCTTTTCTGGACGCTTGCGTGGGCGATACCTGTTCTCCCGCCGAGCTTGATCTGTGCATCCCATCCTCCATCAGGTCCGGATCCTCCGCTTTCGTGGACGTCATATCCTTCCTCGCGTAGAAACGCCATCGCAAAATCCTCGAAAGCATGGCCATCGATGTTCTCCAAAGCGAACTCCAGCTCGTCCATACCCGGTTGATTCGTTCCTTTTCACATAGGTATTTGTTTCTGAGCAGGAAGGGTTCCTCCCTTGTATAGAGATATCCCGAAAGATTCCTAACCTATCAGTATAACAACTACCGTATTATGGTGCCGCCCAGAATAGTCGATGACTCTTTTAGACGACTCTTCGATAAATCAGCAGAAATAATCCATGGAGAAGAGGAATTTGAGAAGGCGCATGAAACCTTGGAGAAGCATTTCAGTCATCTCGATAACGGCAACAGCCGTGCTGTATACGAAGTTCCTCCTAAGGTTGTAGACGGGGATCAACGTCTTGTGGTTAAATTCGCACTTCCGAATCCCGGGAAATCAGGGACAGAGGACGCCCTATACCCCGTTGAATATACGAAGGGTGGATGGCAAATTGGCACGAGGTTATTTTGTCGGATTTCGAGCCACTAACTGAATTGCTTGTCCCAGTGATCGACCATCATGAAGATAGCCTCTGGATCGTTATGCCCTATGCCGAGACATTACCACAGTCTCAGGAAGTCACTGCGGGGCTTGCACCTCTAACTGATCAAATTGAGGACGCGGATATAGAGTTTGTAAGTCATGGAGGTAGAACTGGACAGCCAGAGATCTATCAGATCAATGCTTGGGGACAGTATAATGGCGAGTATCGGCTCAGAGATTACGGCGGTATTGTAGTATCTGACAGTGGATTTCTTGAACAGCTACCGTATCCATTATCTGAACCTCGGATTTGAATATTACATTCCTCGCATTGCTGTGTTCATGACTTTGTTCCCCGCTCTGACGATGACTAAGGCGGCGAAGAATACGACTCCATATTCACTCAGGAATTGCTCTAAGCTGAAACTGAGTTGTGGTATTTCTCCCAGCATCCAGAATACGCCGAGATAGGCTCCGAACACAGCGAACGTGACAAAGGCCTCGAAGACGAGCAGATACGTGATTTGGTTGTCCAGGAAATCAGTCCAAGCCATGGTACTTGTTTGATAAATAGCGTTTTTAAAACCGGAGGCCTCCGGCAAAGAGGTAGGTAGTTGTTCTGGTAACACCTTTGCCCGTACTGAGCGATTGGTGGTATAGAAACTATCACAGGTTAGGATTCCACCAGAGTCACTCTACGGATTCGTGAGGACCCGTACATCGGACTGTGTGACGAGGACACGAAACTCTCCGACCGAGAATCTAATCTCGAGGTCATCGTTCGCTGAGTCCACGAGTTGCTCGAGTGCTTCGACGTCGATTACCCGTTGCAATTGGTACTCGTCACGACCGAGTCCCTCCGTTTCGAGCGCGTTGACAATTTCGAAGAGAAGGTGCTGATCACTCATCCGTGATCACCTCGTCAACGACATCGATAATCTCCGCAGCGGTCGAACTGATTCGCTTGAGTCGGGCGAGGATGACCTCCGACTCTTCGCCCTGCCACGCGGCAAGGTAGAACGCTGACCCGCTCGTGTCCAGCCCGAAATACCGACCGACGATGTAGCCGACGGCTTCCGCCTCGAGTTCGCGTTTCGAGCGTTCGGTCTCGTCGTTGACGTCACCGTGCAAGAGTGCGTGCGCGTACTCGTGGACGGTCGTTACGGCAAGGTCGGCACTGTTCTCTCGATCGCGAACCTCGATTAGTGGTCGCTCCGCAGGAGAGCGGTACTGACACACGCCTCTGGCATCACCGTGAGGCCACTCCGCTGGAGAAACGACCTCTGCTTCCACTTCAAGCATCGAAGCCCTCTCGAGGAGCGCTGGCACCAGTTCGTCGGCCTCCCCGTTCGCCTCGGTCTCGAGTTCGGGAAGTGGCTCTCCCTCTGTCTGAGAAATATCGAACACCGACGCTGGTCGAAAGCCAACAAGTCCTTTCGACCAGCCTTCGGGTGATGTTTCGTCGTACTCACAGTCGCTTCGATCGTGGTACGACGGCGAGTTTTCGCACTTGGGACACTGCTTTGCGATGATCGGTGCCCAGATCCAGATAGCACTCCCGCCCTCTTTCACATGCCGGTCGAATTCGTTTCGCCACGTTCGATAGCCGGCAACGTGAGTTGCGTGCGGACACTGACGAGTGATTAGCAGCGTGTTTCGGTAGGAGTAATCATGGAAGTGACTCTGCACGTCGAGCCACTTCTGGAACTGCTCACTCGAGACTGCGTCATCAACCTCGTTGACGAGGTCGTCGACCCAGGCTTCCATTGTACTGTGCATCTCGTCACGTCTGGTGTCCGAATCATCGAAGGACACCTGCGAACAGTCGCTCGTAGTCATCGTTCTTGACGACGGACGCTCCTTTCTGGAACGCCCCTCACCCCTTTGGGGGGAGAAAAACACACTCGAGGGAGCGCTCGAGCGGCTTCGTTACAGTAGATAGTTGCACAGTTTCTTTATTCGAAGGCCGCGCGAAAATCACGTTACGTACAGGTGATACAGTGATCAGTCGGCTCTTGGTCCAACCCCGTAGAAGCCGTCGCGAGCGTTCATATAGACAGCACCGTCGATCGGCGTGACGTGACTTACGCGTGCGGGGCCTCCAACATCTTCCATCCTCACGCTACCGGTCGAGAGCGACCAAAGCTGTTGGAGATCGTTTGCTACGTCAAGTGCGAACAAGTCACCACTACCAATTCCGTATAATACCTCGCCAACTAGACCCATCAGTCGTTGAACCTTCGACGGACCCGAACTGATGATGGAACCATCTGCACTGTCGAGTGCAATGATCTCATGGGCAGTACATATGTATACTACATCACGAGTGACCACAGGAGGATCTGCAACAGATCGAACAGGAATCCGCCAGCGAACCGTTCCGTTACTGGCGTTAGCAGCGATGAGTTCATTATTTGAATTCATAACATAGATTGTTTGATCATGGTATACTGGCGTCTCTCCACTGTCCATCTCTCCTGGCACGGTATACACTTCATCACCGGATAGAAATTCAATTGCATGGAGCCCCCATCCACTACTGATGAATACCCTGTTTCCACCTACAGCAGGTATTGAATTCGAATCTTGATTCATATTATACTGCCACAGTTTATACTGCCACAGTTCATCTCCGCTGACCGTATCATAGGCGTGGATAGAGATACCGATGTTGATGAGGACTATCCCATCGTGAACCATTGGCCTACTCACGATCTCTCGGTTAGCAAAACGCCGCCACTGTTGTTTACCTGTCTCTGAATCAAAACAAAACAATGAATTTCCACTCGTGACGAACACCCTATTGTTCGTAACGATTGGTTGCGTTGCCGATCGGCCGGCCCGACTACTGGTTTCAATGCCAGCTGTTGCTGGGTTGCGACACGTCAAGTATGTGCCGTCTTGATCACGGATACGCGCGGTATTATACAGAGTCCCGTTTGCGACCGTTGCTGGTCCTCCACCATTGACAGTAAGTCGCCAATATTCTGTTCCAGTTTGCATCCCTGTACCGTCGGGATTCGACGCAGTATTTCCGGTATCAAACCGAGGCAATGGCCATTCTCCACTCGGTTCCAGAGGTGGGGATCCTGGTGGCAGTATCTCGTCTCTAGATGAGGATTGATTACGCCGATCATCGTCTGACTGACTATCAGTTCGCTTCTCAGTACTACAGCCGGCTACAAGAACACCCACACTGACAGCAGAAGTCCGAAGAACAGAACGACGTGAATAAAAAGCCATATCATGAACGGCGACTATCACGATAAATACTTTTTGTAGTAGCGACCGTTCCGAAAAAGGCTCTATCTACGAGAACGGTCTGCGGTCAGTACGCACATGTAGTTACCGAATCACCCAATCCATTTCACCCAAGTATCTGAATAAAGAAACCGCATTACCAACTACTCGTTGCAAGCGTCCCTCTGGTTTGCTGTCTCAGGCTTCGGCTTCAATCTCGAGTAATTCGTCTCGCCGACTGCGGAGCGTGTTCGGTGATGTTCCTGCGATATCGGCGATCCGCTGTTGGGAGAGACAGAATCCGGCTCGCTGGGCAGCGAGATAGAGACAGCCCGCTGCGACGCCACTCGGCCGGCGTCCGATCGTCATTCCGTGTTCGCGTGCCTTCTGTGCGAGCTCGAGTGCTCGTCGACGAACCTGATCTGGGACCTCGAGTTCTGTCACAAGCCTCGGAATGCGATCTGTTGCTGCAATCGGCTGTGTCGGTAACTCGAGTTCGACGTTCATGGCGGTGTAGGCGTTGGTGAGTCTCATCTGATCACAGCGCGCACAGGCTGCGACTTCTGCTCGTGATCGTCCGAGTCCGTTACAGCGAGTGGTTGCGTAGACACTGGCTGCAGCCACCGCCTCGAGCGACCGTCCGCGACAGAGCTGTTCGGACTGTGCAGTTCGGAACAGCGAACACGCCTGATCTCTGATACTCTGTGCGAGGCCGAGACGTGCGACGATCCGCCGAATTTCACCGAGTCCATAGGCGAGGTTCCGTTCAGCTTTCGACTGCCACTGGGCACGGGACTGTTCGCGACGCAGCCGGTTCAATTGTCGGCGCTTCGTGCTCGAGAGCGCATTTCCATGTCCGTCTTGCTTGTACCCGATCTCGGTGGAGAGGCCTCGATCGTGGCGTGTCGGTGTCAGCGGGGCGCCGGTCTGTCTCTTGGATCCCTGCTCGTCATGTCGACCCCAGTCTGGTCCTCGGTCTAGGTGGGTGTCCTCAAGGATACGACCACAGTCCTCACAGATCGTCTCACGGTCAGTCGATCGAACGCTGCCGCCACAGTCTGGACAGGTAGTTGTAGTCGTCTGAACGCCTTCGTCAAACGTCGTCGTGTAGATGTCTCTCGTTGCCATCGATAACTCCGAAGAGGACAGCTGATCAGCCCCTTCGCCGCTTCAGGGGCGACAAACACCACTCTAACGCTGTCAGAGATCGGTGTTTCTCGAGACACCGGATCTCTTTGCGCGACACTTACTCAGATCCCGCAGCCAGTGCTGAGAGGAAGCACTCACTCAGTCTCGGTGCCGATCTCGGTATTGCCTCGACGGTCACCGCTCGTGTCGACAGCTCTCAGCGATCTCTCGGCGCTGATCGGGTATGAGTTCGCCCTACTTTGAGGACTTCCAAGGACATGTCACAGCGGTCGCTGACGTTTTTCTCGGGAATGTCCTCACGGGGTTGGTTGGCGCGTCGCGAATGTCGTCGACAGTCTGGAGGGTCGTCGCGAGATTTCGCGGGCAGATGTAGTTGGAATCCTGATGGCTGGGTTCGAACAAAGCCTCAATAGCGTGTGAAATATCTATCCAACAGTACAGGAGTCGTCACTCTAACCAGTACCAGACGATTCTATCGTTTACTCGATCACTCCTCACTCTTCCCTTCTTTTCTAAAATTCGAAGAAGCGCTAAAGCTTCGATAGGCGGTATCTGTAACGCTGAAACGGCATCATTCTGGGTTATCGGTTCATCCGGATCCAATTCGTTTTGAAGATGGTGAACAGCCCGATCCTCGTCACACAGGTTACGAACGGTCTTGCCGGAGATGTGGGGGTGCATCTAGGGTGATTGCCTAGTTACCTGTTGACCTCGAAATCCTTGCGCTGGTACTGAATGTGTTTCAAGCAAGTGGGGCGTGCTAAGCTTATGAAAGACTTTGTGAACTCGACTGATGGCCCCATTAAATTTCATTCTGACTCCTTCTATGAACTAATCCATTCGTTTAAGAATGCATGAAAGTGTCTTTGATAACGATATGGTTAAAAGTGATGGTTCTAACAGATAATTATGAGTGACAATACTCGTAGTTCTCCTCCATTCAAGATCACAGATGAATTGATTGACGATCTTGATGATGACTTTGGCATCTTCCGAAAGAGATCAGAATATGCTGATTTCAAACCTAGGTCCAAAACTCCACCTGGTGCAAAGGGGGGCGAGATCGAATTTATAAATAATTTCATTCCAGATTTAGATGGCGCATCTGGTGAAGATCCGAATTCAGACCTTATAGTCGCAATTGACACCAAATCTTTCCATAAAACACCAAGGGTGAAGTTTTGGTGGCCTGGTGAAGAAAAATTCAAAGGATGCGAACTAGCAGATTTGTTAATAATGGTAACTTTCATAGAAAGAAATCAAGTGGTAGAACGACGTTCGATGTTGTCTCAAACTAAGCATACATATGATAACAAATATAAAACGCTTAGAAAATGGGATCCAAATTCATATCAATTTTATCTGCTACATGAGTTGCCAAAGTTCTACCCTGCACAGCCAGACCTTGGGAAATGGTATGAGCTCACTCGAAATAACTCATCATTTTCAAATTATAGTTTTGTGAGTGATTTTTGGCTACCATTTTTCCACTCAACTAGAGGTATGTCAGAGGACTATATTGATTACGACTATGAGGAGAGTGGTAATTATCACTACGATCGAACAGATGATCCACCATCTGGCTACCAATCTCTTCTTGGCTATCTTAAATTGTTTATACGAGGTAGATTCGGGCAAAAATTCATGGCTAATGATGAAACTGGGCATTTCTATAAAGATTTGTTTAGTAGCAACAAGGAATTCGACCTAACAGACTCAAAAGACAAATTAAGAACTGGGAAGGATCTGAAAGCTGATGGCGGGTTCAACGGTGAACCGACTGATCCAAGTAGCCCAGAAGAACCACCTGCAGAAGAAGATAATTACCCGAGTTTTGGTATAGTGAATATAGTCGTGGGGAAAAACTCTGACTCTGAAATGATCGATGAACCACTTTTCCACTTCGGAGATGATTATAACTATTATCTCGACTAATTAACAATAGAGTGTTGCTTTCTCTTCTGGTTCGACAAGATCTTCGCCGTCAGTGTAGCGCATCGGCGGGACGATCACCCAGACGTACTGGTTGCCCGCCCAGACAGAGACATAGCCCTCACTCTCGAGGGGCTTGATGATCTCGTCGAGAATAGCGCTCTTCGGCGTGTCGTTGTCGTAGAGCTTATTCTTCGCAGCTTCGAGTTTCATCCGACGCTTTCTCTTGTGGGGTGCAGATGCTCGCATGTGGAGGATCTGATACGCATCGGCGAGTCGCTCATCGTCGGGGAGTACTGGCTGCGGACCGTCGAGATCCCCCTCGCCTCGAATTCCTTCTGGACCAGCTCGCGAAGCTTCTCGCTTCGGTTCTTGTCTTCGCGGTCGGCGATCTCGTCGAACGTCTCGAGCAACTCGTCGGGACAGCCGAACGAGACGCGACCCGAGGGATCGTAATCCATTCGGGCCATTACTGGCTCACCCCAATTTGCATATCTCGTGAATACGCAGACGGCGTCGGGATGTGCAGTTCGTATGCAAGGGGATGGTGACCGTTACGGAGATCGGCTATCGCGGGTGTGCGTGCGCGTCATTTTGCTGCGACTCTCGACCTCCTGCTCATAGTCTCGGGTCCGTCCGATCGCGGTGTCGTGTGGCTCTCCTTGGAGCGTCTCACCGGTTGCGTGGTGCATCTCGTGCTCATCGTTGAGGCTGCCATCGGTCGACTTCACATCGATCAACTCGAGGAAGTCAGCCTTTTGGAGTGTGCAGAGAGGGGCGCACGGGCCGTCGTGGTACTTCAGCCCTTGCAGTCACACCGACCGATATATACGCCTTCTTGGAGGCCGAGCGCACAGTAGTGGACGCTCTCGCCGTCTCTGAGCGTGACCTTGTAGCCGAACCAGCCGAACGATTCGATCAGTGCCTTGCGTGGATCCGCTCGAGTTCACGACTCGGTGTTGCTGTCGCGTTCCTCAAGGAAGTCCATCGACTCACCATCAGTGGGTTCAGTGAAAGTGCTCATCGGCCGTGGGAACCTCCAGCATATCGTGTGGTTCTATCCACAAATGCGGCGGGGGAGGTCACCTGGCGAATCCACTACTATTTCGCCGCTATTTCTAGGGCGCCACACTGTAAGGTACGGAATGATCTGCTAGGATAGTCTTTGGCAGACATCTCTGAGGTTGTGGCTGCGTGCGCAGCGACGGTCTCGTGAGCGGAGCGAACGAGAGCTGGGAAGACGAACGGAGTGAGTCTTCCAGAGCGAGCACGGAGCGGAGGGTGGGGAGGAGGGGTCTGGGTCGGTCTGGCTCATAGCAAAAAGAAGGCCGCGTTAGCCAGCTACTCCCACCACCGACCGCGTTCAGGGAAATGAAGGGTCGACCATCCGGTGACGGCCAAGGAGACACGTCCCTCGTACCAGTTCCGTGCAACCCCATGAATGCGCACTCGTTCACCTTCCTCGATCCACGGCGCTCCTGATTTCTCCCAGATCGTCACTCGAGTCTGGCCACTCTCGTCTGCGATGAGTCCAACTTGAGCGATGCTTGGATGCGATGGATCCCAGAGCGTCTCGACACGTCCCTCGATGCTCACCTTCTGTCGGCCCACATCCTCGAGTTTCCCGACCGGCACGATCTGTCCTGGCGCTGTCTGTAACTCCTCGAATACACTGACGACTGCACCCGTGAGATCCTGACCGTCGACGACCGCCTCGGCCAGCCGCCGACTGATTGCCGCTCGAGACCAGCCATCGAGCTTTTCGGCCAACCGCACCGACTGTTCGTTCACGGCCGCCAGTTGCGATCGTGTGAGGCTCGTCCGGGGATCCGGCCGCTCTGGATCCGCCATTGGCTCCACGCTCGCTGCCCGCTTCTGGAACCGCTCACGCCGCTCCGCACTTCGTCGTGCAGCGATATTTCGCGCCCTCTTTGCTCGTCCCTGCTGTTGTCCGAACTCGGCTTGTGCACTGATCCGCTCGAGTTCTGCTTCTCGAGCCCGAATCCGCTCTTCCTGCTCAAGAGTCGCGCCGTGAATCCGGTCGTCGTTTGTATCGACGATGCCGTCTGGGTGGTTCGCATCCACCTTTGCTTGGACCTCTTGCTCGACTGTTGCCTCGAATGCCGGCGTCTCGTCGACGACCGGGAAGCTGTCTTCATCGACTTCCTGCTCGTCCGCCTGTTTAAGTGCCTGTTCATCGACCGTAACGACCTTGTGACTCGAGTTATTACTTGACATTGGAGTCCAACTCCTGAAGGCGTTCAGCGCCTGCCACCGCGATGCTAGGACATCGCGGTTTTCCGACGACACCGACCGACAGATCCATCTGCGCGCTCTCGCTCGCGCCTTCGCGAGCGCCCTTCTGGGCGCGAGCGAGAGCGCGCCTGAATGAGGTGTTCCAACCAGCACCGCGCGCCGTCCGCCCGGAGCGAGCGGCCAGCTTTAAGCCGTTTCTCGTGTCCGGCCCGGACTGCGGGTCCGTGTTCAGCGCGACTGTCGTCGAGAACGCGCGCCGCGGTGTGGCGCGCGACAGCGCAGGCGGCACCAAGCGCTGGAACGCGAAAGCCCGCGAGGGGCGCAACCGAAAACGCGCTTAATGCTGGCGTCGAGGCCAGATTCACTTTAGCCCGGAACGGTGACCGAGCGGTGCGTATCGGTCACCGCACGCCCGGAATGGTCGGTCGCGAGCGAGCGGAGGTCTCGTGAGCGAAGCGAACGAGACGTCGGTGAGCTTTGCTCACCGGAAGGCGGCAGCGGCGAGCGAGGCGAGCCGTTGAGAAGCACCGTCTATCCAGATTCGACGCTTGGTGACACAACCGATGTTTAGCAGACTCAGAAAGGACGAGGGCATCTTGGTCACCGGGGGAGCAAAGCTTTCCCGAGCTCACGGCTCTTTGCGCCGTGAACGTCCCCTGACCCCCATCACCGAGGGAGATAAGTTCTCGATACTGGTCCAAACCACGTCCGTGCCAGGAACATGCCACCCAGCCTGGGGCTCAAGAAGTGTCGCAACAAGACTCGAGACGATAGAATTTGTTCAATTCGACCATGCACCTCATCCGAGGAAACGGCATATTCGCACGAGGGAGTGTCCGTTCTCTGATAGCCGGCCAAACTAACTACTCGTCGCTCGAGTCGAATCCATCAACGTACTGGACTTCCCACTCGCGCCGGGCTTCGAGTTCGCGCTGGCCTCGGGCAGTGATCGTGTAGTAGTTCGTTCGCTTATCGAGTTCACCTTTCTCGACGAGACCCTTGTCGACGACTTCGTCGAGGTTGGGATACAGCCGGCCGTGATGGATCTCTGTCTCGTAGTAGTTCTCGAGTTCGTCTTTGATCGCAAGACCATGGGGCTCGTCTTGGCCGGCGATCGCATACAAGACATCACGCTGAAAGGCGGTCAAATCGTACATATCGGAATTATTGAATATGGAGCTATAAGCGTTCCGAGAACTGGTGAAAGAAAATGCGCTTCAGGGATAACATGTGCGTGAGAGACGAGTCTCAGATCCTGACAAAATCACAGCGGACGACTCGCTCATTCAATGTCGAGTGCTGTCTCGACCTCATCCTCGAGGTTGTCCATGGTCTGTGGGCCAAAGCGAACCTCAACACCGGCCTCAGTGAGAATCTCTGTCATCTCCCAGCGGGTAACGCCAGCCCGCTCTGCAGCCTTCCCAAGGGAAATTTTGCCGAGAACGTAGAGCCCGATAATAGTGGCGAACTCCTCAGTGTGGTCGATATGGGGGCTGCAACGATCAGTTGTCATGGGTTATAGGTGTGTACTCGAGCGGCAGCGTCATTAGTGTGTCCTCGTCTGACGTCGTCGATTTGAGTTGACTGGCGATTCCTGAATATGCCAGTAACGAGTGTGTTTCGAGAGGCTGCCACTCCATACTACGAGTGCCCAGCTCAGCTATCGATCCAAGAAGCGAGGACTATAGTAGCCATTAGAACGTTTCACTCAGGTATTATCGTTGAAGTCTCCACACTATGAGTGTCAACCACTTATCAATCATCCGCTGAATATGCTCCATCACGCTTCCGAACACTCTCTACGCGTACGATGCGTTCTTCCGATTGGAGTCGACACCCCAGTCGATAGGTCCCAACTCGTAACTTCTTGTACGGCGAATTAGTCAATGGCTCAAGGAAGTCAGCTGGCTCGCGCCACTCTGAGGACACGACATCATCGAGTTTCATGATGATTCGGTCCTGTGTTTCTGTAGGTAACTGCGCAAGTTGGTCTTCCGCTCGAGACGAAAATGCCCACTCCCAATCGTCGTCACTCGTCGTCGGACCCATATGCTGCTTTGATTTCCTCGCTCGAGCGGCTCTCACCGTCATCAAACTGTGCTTCACTAATTGCAAGGTCCTTCCAGAACCCAGCACCCTCCGGATGATTCACTGACTCTCGCAGTGCGTAGCGAATAAACTCACTTCGGCTATTGAATCCCCGCTCGCGCCACGTCTCATCAATGACCTCGCGGAAAGACTGGGAAATCCGAAGGTTGATTCGTTCAATCTCAGGATCACCATTGTTGGTTTCAGCTTCGGACATACGCTTGTACGTTCGTAGTACATACACAAAACAGTACCGTCGAGATTGCTGGAATCAGATTATGGCTACACCTCACAACCGGTCCGTACAACCACGCAATGCGTTGTTCGTCTCTCTGGTTGATTACAGTCATCGTTGAACTCCTCACCCCTCCGGGGAGTCGATAAACCCGGCGGAGAGCGATGAATCGAGTTTCAGTCTCCGTCCCCAACGAATTGCTTTGCACGGCCCCAGATCGAGTCGCCTTCATCAGCACCCGTCTCATCCATCTCGGGATTCGAAGACCGATCACGACGCTCGAGTACCTCCTGACAGTCACTGAGGTGCTCTCGAAGCGCTTCATTGGTCGCCTCAAGTTCGTCGATACGGTCGTCTTTCTCCTCGAGTGTTGCCTCGAGTTCGTCGACGCGGTCGGTTAATAGTCGATTTTTCTCGACCAGATATGCATGATTCTGCGCTGGTTCAGTACGACTGCCGGCGGTCGACGACTCACTCTGTCTATAACTCGCTTCACTCGAGTCGTCTCGAGCGTCCGGATCGTAAAACTCGGAGGTGTTCGCAATCGCTCGTTCGATGGTTTTCTCGCCGTACGTCGACCCATCGGCGTAGTGAACATCGTCCCATTTTTCGCGGAGAAGCCCTGATTGGCGAAAGAGGGTATCCATTCGAGTGTGGTCGCCGCCAGTCCAGAACGCCAACAGGCAGCACAGCGCCATATCGGCTTCCGACTGGCTCTCGTACCCAGCCATGTTCCCGTTCCAGAGACGCTCGAACTTTGACCCGTTCGACGCGTTGCGGGCCTTCTCGAGGAGTTCTTTATCCTCAAGGTCAACGTCGACGTCGACTGTACCGTTCGTTGCTGGCTGCTCATCAGCAGTGCCTTGTTGCCCCGACTGAGACTTCACATCTCTATCAGTGTCATGGACGTACTCGCGGTGGATCGCCACGAGCGCGTCCTGACGGCGTGCAACGCGAGCAGGGGTCTCCTCGACATGATCGCCAGTGACGGTGAAAAAGCGCGCGGTATCGTACAGTTCCATACTCCCACGACGGTTGCGTCCCTCTGGGAGTTCTCCACTGATGAGTACGTGATAGCCGGTGCCGGATGGCGAAATCTCCGTATAGGAGTCGAGTCGTTCGATGATGTCCAGCGCCGCGTCGTCGATAGCCCTGGTTTCAGGATCCCGGCAGTTATCGAGGTCTACACCAACAATGGGATCGTCATCGGTAAAGACGAAACCCACGCCAGTAGCGTTCCCTGTTTCGGCGTACTCGAGTGCTGTCTCGAAACTGTCCCACGTCTCTGGATCGGTCGACGAGGCGAATGCTCCCGTCTCTGGTGTCACCGGTATCTTCGTCGGTTTGCCATCCCGATCTTCTTCTTTCCAGCATACCCACTGCTCGCGTTCTCGTAAGCTAGCTGGCAGCGCTGCTATGTCGATTAAGGTGTTAGAACTCATCGTTGATCACTCCAAGGTTCACTCATTGAGTCCTCCGAACAAACTATGTCATAATATCGAGACAACGGCCGATAATCGATAGGCAGCCCGGTCTCCCTGTCCCCGCATCGTTCTGCGGATACAACCCAGTGTATACTAGTTGGTTTTGGCGGGTTATTTTGCGTGGACAGCACTCCCGTCATGCGGTTCTTCGTGGACAGCTCCGTCCATAGAGTTTCCTTGGAGATCCAGTCTGCGTGGACAAATAATTCAGATGCTGGATTCTGGCTGTGTGAGAGGTTATTTCGGAGAGAATGGGGGACTTGATTCCCTCGAGCAAAGATACCCGTAGAACTGCTATTACAGTACATCATAGTTCTGTTAGATATCATTGCTCGAGGAGTGTCTGCCCCTCTTCTGTCAGGGAGAGTCCGACGTAGAACTGTACGCGGTCACCGTCTACTCTGGACCGGTCGGTCTCGAGGTTGACGACGTTCCGTAGCTTCCGGGTGAACCAGCCTTTGGTTGTCCCGTCGATATCGTACTGGTCAGTCCAGGTGGCATACGCCTGAAACAGATCATCCTGTGGAACTTTGGCTCCATCGGCCTGCCTGACGTACATCGCTGTAAACGCTTCAACACCGTCGCCGTCCGGGTCGATGTCCATCGTCTCATCTTTCGATGGCGAATCAGATGCATCAGCATCTGACGGAGCATCTCCACCATGACTGATCGTCGAAGTCTCGACTCGGCCTGAATCACCGTTGGAATTGTCCGGCCATAGCTCCTCGAGGTCGGGGTTCTCGGACAGCACATACGTCTCTCCATGCTGGAAAATCAGTGGACTACCGTCAGCTGGCAGAATCAGCACGATGTAGCTGTCACGCGAATAGTCTGCATTCGGCAACTCGATATCGGGGATGAACGGTCGTTTGATCGGCGTCCAATCCTCTTCGAAGTCGTCTTTCGAGTCATAGACGCAGGTCTCTCCTGGTTTGTGGACGGTATACTGTCCGGTTTCTCGATCGTGGCTATAGTAGGCCGGAACACCGTCTTTGGAGAGTGCCCCCTCATCTGGAACACGGGCGAACTCCGTCTCGCCGTCGGAAAGCACGCGCTCGCCGTTATCGCGCGTCCAGACAGTCCGATTTGTGTCTGCAGTGCGTGGTCGAACAGCGGTTACTCCACCGTGAGCCGTCGCGCCACCGCCGAACATCACGATCTCGTCGCGATTATAGAACTGCTCGGTGCCGTCCGCCCGTTCTCGCAGTGGTGGCGAAAGGATGTTCTCGATTCGTTTAGCCCACTTCGTATCGGAGTCACCAGGACGGACGACAAAGAGTGGTATCCGGTCGGTTTCGTGGGCCCGTTTGAGGTTCTGCAAGACCTTCGCGGGCCGGTTCGGTGTCGTCGTCTCGGCCTCAATGTTGAAGACGAGGTCGTGGTCTGGGTGTGTCGCAGTGGCGTCAGGTCGTTCGCTCCCGTCCTGTTCGAGGATATCGACGCTGAATCCGCGTTCGGTAAGCGCCGTTTCGGTATCCATAAGGACTGCATCGTGGCTCGTTCCCCCTGCCGATCTAACAGCTCCCGTCTCAGGCTGTACCGTCGTTTCCCCCTCGTCGGAGAGGCGGGCAACGATGTCGTCATCCTTCAGATCGACTTCGAGCAATCGCGATGCTTCACGTACGTCCGGAAGGTCTTCGTACGCATAGTCGATGTCGGGCTGGGTGTTCTCAAGGCGGATCGAGAGTTCCTCGTCGACGGCAGTGACATCCACCCAGCCGTTTTCCGCCCGTGCACCCTCCCGAATCTGGACTGCACGAATCGACTCCGCCATCGTTTCATCCAGTATCTTCGTCGGGTTCGCTGCCTCGTTGGCGTCGCTGTAGATGAGATTCTGCATGATTTCAGCATCGGTCAGCGGCTCGGTCCCGTAGCGGTCCAAACTCTGCTCGATGATATCGTCGACCGCATCAGCTGGCCGTAGTGGTGGATACGGCGGGAACGAGCGGAGGAGGACGGGTTCTGAGTACCGGCCAGCATCGAGAGGAAGTTTCGTCCAGACCTGATACTGGTCAGTCGAGATCAGGTCCTCTGCAGTGTAGTCTCGGAACCGCTTCATCAGGAGTTGGGCGTCGTCTACGTCATTCACTGAGAACGCGATGAGGTTGTCGCAGTTGTTCTGCATCGCCTTGAGCGTGTCCTCGTCGAACTGCGAGGGGTACTGAGAGGCGAGCGTCACGGAAAGCCGCATCGACCGAGCACGAGCGAGCATCGATTCGATGTCGAGGTTGTCGCTCGCGATATCGTCGAACTCGTCGCAGAGGACGAAATACGGATCTGGGTCGGTATCGCGTTCATACGACCGCTGCTGAATTGCACTCCAGAGGTTCCGCATTACGCCGAGTGTGACCATCTTCTTGATATCCGTATTCTCGACGGGCGTGCGGACGATGACGATTCGGTCGTTGTCGATGATATCGCGGAAATCGATCGTACTCTCGCGGTGGGAGATAATTCGACGAATGACTGAGTTTTCGACCCAAGATTTGATCCGCTTCAGGAGTGGTCGGACTGTCTCGTCATCCATCCGTGCGATTTCGAGACAGAACTCCTGCACATACGGATCGTCGACATCGAGAGCAAACTCTTCACGCCGCTCGGCGTTCAACAGCGTGAAGTACATATCGATCACCGAGAACGGTTTCTCGGACTGCATCATCGCCCGACCCATCGACTCGGTGATCGACTCCATGTTGATGCCCCAGTACTCGTCCGTATCGAAGATCGCCTTCAGATTCTCGATGCGATTCTCGATCTCGTTTTCGCGCTTCTCTTCCGTATCACAGTCGGGGACCTCGAGGAAGTTCAGCCCGACCGTCTTCTCGTGTTCTGACGATCCAGGCTCGATCCAGACGATGTCGTCAAGACGGTCCTCGGGGAGTTTCCGCAGGAGTTCGCGGGAGTCTCGTCCTTTCGGGTCGAAGTAGACGAATCCATATCCTGAATACGCCCACTGGACCATCATGTTCAGCAGCTCCGTTGTTTTTCCGTAGCCGGTAGTGCCCGTAATCCAGATGTGCCGGAAGAGCGACTCGAACCGGAGCGGTGCTTCGCGGAACCCACGTTGCGCATCTTCGTCGTAGCCGATCCAGAGCGGTGCGGGCGATGTTCTGGCACCTGATTCGAACATCTCGCGGACGTGCGATCCCGCGACAGTGCCCTCACTAGCTGTTTCGGTGATGATTGGCTTCCCACCGACGTAGGTAGTATCTTGTTCGGTGATTTCATACGTTTCACTGACTCGAGACTGGATATCTGGTGTTGGATCGGACGTTACATTCACGTCAGTACGTTCGTCTGGTTCGGTCCTGAGATCAGCACTCGCTTCTTCGGCTCCTGTCGATCCTTTCGAAGACGAGCCTGAATCAGAGCGTGCCGACTGGTCGCCGTTATCACGACCAAAGAAGCGTTCAAATACCATCCTTCCCTCCCTGTCCAGCCTGGCGCTTCTGGGGACCGTCACTGGTCGCGGGTCGCTCGTACTGAACGGCATCGGCGGGCACGCGGTCACCACGTTGCGTGTATCGCCAGTCGATGTTTGGCGTCTCGATCTCGTTGTTGGGGATGTGTGCGACGCCGGCGAGTTCATCAACGGTCATGATCATACGACGGTCGGTCCACTCGCGGTCGGCCATCCGAGTGACGTGCTGGCGGAGTTGACTTGCACGCTTGCCTTTCCTCCGATGGTACACTGGCGTATCGTCGAGACCCTGCTCGGTGATCGCGTTGTAGTACTTTCTGAACATCCCGGCAACGCCGTGCGCACGGGCCTCGGCTTCGTCTTTGTCAGCTGAGATTACGACGATACGGATATTGACGTGGAACGCCTGTTCGCCGCGCTGCTGTTCGATGGTTTTTGCCGCCTGCTTGTCCTTCTCGCTCGCTGGTCGTGTCCGAGGGTTCAACCATCCGACCGACGTTCCCTGGCGGAGCGCGTGCGCTAGGTCGTCAACACTGTTATGCTTGAACTGGTCGCCGTCCGTCCAGGACTGCTTCGCCGGTCGAAAGACGACCTGCGTGACAACCTTACTTCCGTCGAGCGAGAGCATCTCGCTCGTAATCTCGCCGTACGGGTCGGTTTCCCAGCCCTCGGCGTTGTGGTGGCGAATCGGGTAATAGGGAAGCTTCTCCATCTCCAGCCATGCGCCAGCGACGTACTCGTGGGGCTCGATGATGGGGAAGGCGTAGGCGTCCTCGACGGGGAAGACCTCGCTGTTAGCGTAGTTATTCCCGACGCGGCGGCGGAACTTGTCGGCGGCCGCCTCGGTTGCAGCGTGCATGTAGAACTTGATCTTCCCCTCGTCGAACCAGACCTCGAAGGTGTGATGGTCGCTCCTGTTCTTTCCACGGAAATTCGTCGTCACATCGTGGACCGACTGAAGCAGACCGGCACCGTCGATGACGCCCTGATTCTCTTTGAAGGGCCGGATTCTGAGCAGAATACCGGGTGCACTCTCCGGGTGCTGGACAAACGGCTCTTCGAACTCTACCTGTGTTGCGTCATATTGTGGACTGCCGCTGAACAGCCAGCTAAACATCGTCATCCACCTCCTCGTCGAACCGTATCGCATTGTCACCGCCGTCGGCGAGAGCGGATGTCTCTACTGTGTCGCTCTGCCGCGCGGTCGCGACGATCGCCTCGATGATCTCGTCTTCAGTGAATCCACTATCGAGAATCCGAGTCGCCTCTGCATCGCAGAGTCCGTATCGGTTGGTGAGGGCGTTCATTCGCGCCTCCTTTTTCACGAACCGTTCGAAGTCGACGAGCTCTTCGGGCTCGTCGCTAATCGCCTGCTGGATGAATGTCCGGTCGTCGGGTTCGTAGTTGATGACGCGCTTCTCGAAGTCGTCGGCGACGACGTGCAGCGGATACGTTCCGTGTTCTTCGACGCGAACAAGCGATTGACTGTATCCGAGGTCTTCCTTGCCTGCATCAGCCCGTCGAACGTACCGACGTTGTTCCTCTGTGAGACCGATTTTATCGGCTGTCTTGTCGTCCAAATCGGGCAGTTTGTGAAAGACCTTGATTGGACACATCCCGATGATCTTCTCGGCCTGCTCGGTTTCATAGAACTCCTGGGCTGTCTGAGAGAGGAGGACCATTCGAAGACCAGCATGGCGCTGGTGACGGAACGCCGTCTCGAGAAAGTCGAGGTTGGCCTGGTCTTCGAAGAGGTAGTGCGCTTCGTCGATCGCGAGTTCGACGTTCCGTTGGGT
Source organism: Natrinema sp. H-ect4 (assembly GCF_041894845.1). Taxonomy (NCBI): domain Archaea; kingdom Methanobacteriati; phylum Methanobacteriota; class Halobacteria; order Halobacteriales; family Natrialbaceae; genus Natrinema; species Natrinema sp. H-ect4. The sequence goes on along the minus strand of NZ_JBHDYC010000021.1, from coordinate 37,311 downwards.
GTTCTTCGCCTGCTGATAGATCGTCGAGAGAAGGAGTTGCATCAGGAACGTCTGGCGGTCGATTCCTGATGCGCTGCCTTCGATCTGACCGAGATCGATGTAGACAACCTTGTTATCGCCCTCGAGGATATTGATTTCCGAGCGGTGTGAGAGATTTTCGTAGGCACCGCTCTCTCGGAAGGGCTGAAACGCGATTGCGAGTTCGTCTGCATATTGTGCCGCACGCTCGCGAGCGGATTCGGATGCCGCAATATTGTGATCATCTGGATTCTCGGCGATATCACAGAGAATCCGATGGACGTCCTGCATCGTCGGTGAGTTCTTCGAGGTATGTGTCGAGACATCATCCTCGACGATCCCTGCTTGTCGGTAGGCCTCGTCAATGACGTACGAGAGGACACCAGTCTCGGCTCCGAGTTCGATATCACGAGCGTCGAGGAAGTTCTCGAGAATGGCGTAGACCTCGTCTTTCTTCGCCGAGAGGGGAGAGATGCCATCGCTGGACTCGAGAACGTGCTGTGGCGTCTCTCGGATCTCGAGCGGGTTCAGCTTCGTGTCGCCCCCGACGGTAATCGTCTTCGCGTTCAGGGCATCCGCGATGCCACGGAAGCCGCCGACTGGATCGACGAGGACGAGCATCGTATCGTTGCGCCGCTTCATCATCCGAAGGTGGCGCATGATGTCACCGAACGTCTTCCCAGCACCCGGCATTCCGACAACGAGTTCGCTATGCCCGGTCTCGAGTTCCCACGGGTTGATTCGGATGGGGGAGCCGTTGTGACCGTGATAGCCGTACTCGATGCCGTCGTCCATCATCTGGTAGTTCGACGAAAACGGGAACATCGCACCGATCGCCTGATTCGTCAGTGTGGCCATCCGATCGCGACCGAGTTCGTTCGTCCCGAGCGGTGACACTGTTGCGAGGCCACGTTCCTGCCACCGGCTCGCAACCTTGAGCGTACAGTTCGCCGGGGCATCCTTGACGATCGACCGCAAGCGCGTCGTCTGATTGTCGAGCGCTTGCTCGCTGTCAGCGGCGAGGCGAATGAACACGCCACCGCGGTAGAACGACGCTTTGTTCGCACGAACGAGCGACCGCATGTATTTCGCCTGATCGATGTCGTCCTGAAGATCCTCGGATTGGAGGCTGTTCGAGTCGTGCTGATTGATCTTCAAATCCGAGATCCAGTCCGCCATCATGTCTTGGGCCGACTGGCTGTCGAACGGGTCGAGGTGGATGCTGATATCCGTCTGAAGGTCGGTTTCGAGCAACAGACGCTCGAGGAGGCCATCCGACGGTTCTTCAGGGAACTGTTCGACCCAGAACGTACGGACGTACGTCTCGTCGTTGATCACGGCGTAGGTCGTCTCCCAATCGACCGTCGTCGGGGCGATAACCGACTGGTGCATCGTCGGCGTATCTGGCAACCGATCGCCGGAGGAAATTGAGAGATCCTCGTCGATATTGTCTTCAGTACGATCGTTCGAGGCCGGTTCCGGCGTACTGGTCTGTTCGTCAATTGCAGCGAGGACGTCATCGGGATCGGGCGTTGCTGGAACACCATCGCTAATCCCGTGGGCGACGACCGGGAACGTACCCAGTATATCCGTGATATCTGCGTATTCCTCGGACTGACATGACCAGTACTCCTTCGTGATCCGAGCGAGGTCGTATGCGTCGACCGGACTAACTGAACACCGGTAGAGCGACGAGCCGCCGCGTCGGAGCTGTGTGAGTCGTGCCTCGAGTTGCTCTTCTTTGAGTCGCTCACGCTCAGGGTCAGTTAGCTCATCGGTCTGGAACCGGTCGAAGAATCGACCTAACATGGGCATCTCTGCGAGATAGGCGAGGACGCTGTCACCCGTTTTGTCGAACTGTTCGACATCGTCATCGTTCACTGCAGTGATGAGGTAGTACTCGCGAATCGTTGTCGTCTCTGAGTCGATATCACCGCTTTCGGTTGTATTCGCGGTGACGTATTTCTCGAGAAGCCGCTTCAATACCGGTCGTGACCGAACATCAGCGTCACCGAGTCGGTCCTGGTGTTCACGGACGACATCGTCATCGTCGACCTCTCTACTGGTGATATAGATCTTCACTGAGAAGTCCACGGTCGAGTTACCGAACTCAGAAAGCGACTGGACAGCCTTCGCCCATGCATCGTCGTCCTCGAGGGCCATGTTCGCTGGCTCGACTTGCATCGCTCCGACGAGTGCGCCATCCGTTCGTTCGACAGCGTGGGGGTACACCCGTTGTAAGCGAGTCAGATACCGAACCTCGCTGTTATCCTCACCACCGTGGGTATACTCCTTGTTCTTGATCGCCCAGCCGAAGCGGGCAGCGAGCCACTCGGTGAGCCAAAGGTATCTGGGCTTCACCTTATGAAGCAAGAACAGGAGGATCGTGAGCATGATTCCGAATCCCAGTACCGGGATCGTCAGTGCAGCAGGGACGAACGTCGCTGCAACGACAGTGACGAACGCCACTGCGAGAAACAGCATGAGTTCGCCGATCGTGTACCCTCGGAAGAACGCCGTAGTACCGCCCAATGACTGATGGATCTTTCTCGTACTATACTCGCTATCAGCTGTATTCGTACTCATCTAAAATCACCACCGTGAGACCTTCTGTTTCGTGTTCTTGAACCCGCGCTTTGCTCGAGTCGATGTCTTCTGTGTGGCTTTACGAGCGTCATCGGCGGCTTTGTCTCGCATACGGCCCGTCTTCGACTTCCGCAGGTTGTTGTACCGCCCGGCATGAGCCTTCGTCGAGCGGGCTGATGAGCCGAGCTGATAGGCTTTCGAGTTGCCACTCCCGAGCGTCGTCTGGCCACTCTTCGTTACTGCGCCAACCTGATTGTTCGCGTATCCTCGATGGACGTTTCGGGCACTCCGGACAGCTTTTCCAGAGGTGCGTTTTGCCTTCGCAGCCCCGGATGCGGCTGCTGCAGGATTCGTTGCCGAGACGCCCTTCTGTGCGACGGTTCGTATTGCCGGGCTGCTCCAGTACACCGTCATGATCATCGTGATAATCGCTGCAGGAATCAGCGTCAACCCAATGAACAACGAAAAGAGGCCCTTAACAGATGTTTCGAGACCGCCAACCTCCCAGCCGATTCGGAAGAGAATAGCTGGCGGAATCCCAGCGAGCACTAAGCCTGGATAGATCCCTGAAGCCTGACGTGCCATGTTTGCCGCGGGACTAAACGGCCAAACTTCCATCGACCAGAGGACGCCCAGTAGCGGCATGATTGGCGTCAAGACGCAGAGTGCAATCCATCGGAGAGCGACGACAAACCCAGCGATAATTAAGAAGAAGTTCGATATGACGACCATCGCAAGGATGGTGAACACGCCCCCAAGCGAGGATTGGATGAGGCCGCCGAGTCCTGCAGACATCTCGTCGATTGGGGCAATCGTCATACCTACTGCGTCGATGAACTGCAACGGAATCGACACAAGAGGAAACCAAACAAAGGTTCCCATAAATACGAGTCCAAGCCGTCGCAGAAGCTGTTTTCGTCGGTACTCACTCATCGAACCTGCCCGGAGTCCGACAAACGCAAAGGCGATAACCGACAGCATGATCGCCAGCGGCATGATGTATGAGAGGTATACGTCCTGGTACAGACTCTCCCATGGCGCATTGTCTGGGGTTCCGACAACCATATACCCCGAATCCGATTTGGGGGTTGGAACGCCGACGATCGGAGCTAAGATCGCTTCATAAATGTCATTGACAAGGCCGAGAAGCGCATCGGTGAAATCCTCGATGACGTTCTCAATTGCAGTCTCAACTTCGTTTTGAAGCCATCCCATTCAACTCTCACCCTCGCTAGATAAACTTCCAGTAGAGTCGCTATCGACGATGGTGAGACTACACGATTGACCGTCTCCATATTCAATATCCTGAGTATATGATGGATCTTGTCCGACTTGAACGACGGCCGTGACAGTCAACGGTTCCGTCTCGAGATCACTACAGTTCAGCGAGTGAACTGTACCATCTGTGGCATAGACCGACCCCTTAGAATAAACAGTAGTCTCCCCCGGCGGTAAGCGTGTCTCGTGGAAGTATGACTGCGATTCCTTCGATTGCAGTCGAGCAACCGGAGCTCCTGCCCACTCGAGTTCAGTGAGCAACGATGGAATCGTCCCCGTGTTCTCAATAATGACTGCCGCATATGTCTCCCAATTAGGCAAGTTTTTGTCCCACTCCATGTCGGGATTCTCTGGCGCCCACAGGACATCTGTGATTGTACAGTTAGCCTCGAGCGTGAGCGTCGTTGTGTCGACCTGATCGTCTTCATTGAGGGCGACTAGCTCGTATTTTCCAGGGGGAAAGTCATCTTCATATCGGCCGAGAATTTCGAACGATGTCTCGGTCTCGCCGTTCTCGAGACGCTGCTGATCATACAGCTCTCCACTTGGATCAACGAGATTGATGAACTCAACCGACGTATCATCATCAACTTCGATCTCGAGGCTCTCCTCCGCTATCTCGACGGACGTGAAAACATCACTGTCTCCAGCACTGATTCCGTTTCCATCTGTACTATTGTTCGATGGGTCTGACCCTGACGCACAGCCAGCAAGAGTGGCTGTACTCACGCCGAGGGTAGCAAGGACTGACCTGCGAGCGATACGACTGTCGTCCGTATTGGAATTTGCTGTCATTGTTGATCTGTAAGTCCGAGGAACGTGCCGCCGGACAGGTAGTCGAAACCGTAGACGGCCAGAGCGACCGGTAGAAACCAGAGCAGTGTTACGAGAATCAACTGAATGATCTTCTGGAAACCGGGATATTTCGGTGGGATCTTTGCCCGGTCTTCCGCTGTGGAGTACAGCTGATTCGCGCGCCACCACTCCGTTGGAATGTACTGCCCATCAACGACTACAGACGGCCGGTTCTCGAGTTCGAGAACAGCCATTCCACTAGCGTTGACAGTAGTGGACTGATTCCCAACTTCGACCCGGCCGGTTGTGATCGGATCACCGGTCGCCTTCTCCGTGACAGTTGCCTGAACGAGGGCTCCTGACGAGTTCGCCTCGAGGACCGTCAACTCGAGGTTCGTTTCGCGAACTGTTCCGTTGTCATCGATCGAGATGGACTGCGACTGGCCACGGACAATACCGTGAACGGTCACCTCGTCAAAGGTCGCTGCTGGAAGCGTCTCCGATTGGACGGCGACTGACGTTGCGTTCACATAGCGATCGACAGTCGCAATATCGATCTCGTTCGGAAGGGAGGGACCGTCTTGTTCACTTCCCCAGGCTTCTTCGATAACTAACGGCGGCTCAGCAGTATCCGTCGCCTCGCTTGGCATATCTGGCCGTTTCTGTGTCGGTACGGCGTGGATTTGCGCTGGGCGGACGGATGAGTTCTTCCGGGTAGTGTCCCTTTCCGTTCGGGACACCATCGCGTGCCAACCGTCTACACCCACAGAGTAGAACCGCCAATTTCCCCGAAGACGAGCGGTACTGTCAACATCGATTGCTGCCCACGTAGTGCCCGGATGTACGACGACACCAGTGCGATTCTCGTCGCTATCGAACGTCACGCGCTTTCCGTCACTATTGTCGATCCGAGTAACGACCGTCTGACGGGATTCGGTTGCTGTTACCCGCTCGCTCACATTCTCGGTTTCAGTCTCCCACGACTCATCACAGGAATCTGCATCACTGTCGTAATCATCGCACGTTCGTATTTCATGGCGAAGACGAACGGAGATGGCAACGTCTACGGAGAGGTTCTGCGCTCCCGACAGTCCACTGTACTCGAAAGTAGAGCGATGATCGTCACCGGAGTCGAGTACTCGACCGTCTGCCCGTAGTTCAACACTGTCAATATCTGTCTCAGCAATCGACCACTGATCGCGGACCGAGCCAGTGGTATCCTCATCTGGAACACGGACTCGGTAATCGGTGATCGCAAGGACCTCACCGTCTGGAGCGATGTACTGTGTCGAGTTGTTTCCTGAATGCAACACCGTCGACGGCTGGATTGCAAAGATGCTCGCGTACGCATCCCTGATATAGCGTCCGTCCTCGAGCTGTGCTCCCTCAGGCTGAACTGACGTCTTCTCATTCCCAGGGGTGAAATCCTGGATATCACCTCTGTTCCAGGTTTCGACGGCTTCAACCGGTTCTTCGAACGGAACATCCGTCGACCCTGCGAGCCGAGCGGAAAATTCCGCGTCGGAAGAAACGGTATCCGTGAACTCCTCACTTGAGCGCTCCCCCTTATCGATGTCTTCCGACCACAACAGCGGGAACCGCGTTTCGTTTACACCGTAATCTGGTCCGTCAGCAGGAATCGCCGTACTCGAGTTTGGGTCAGCTGCAGCGACACCTGCAGTCAGACTCGCAACGCCTCCGCTTACGGCGAGGAACGCGATGGCGATGACGATCACACGTGACGGGGTCATTGGATTTCGGTGAAACGGTTTGTCTGCTGTGTTAGAACGGTTTCACGCAGTCAGAGAAGCCGAATCCCATCTGACTGCCAACTTTGTCGATAAGTTCCGGTGAGATTAGCGCGAGGACGATGATACCGAATCCGATACCCGACATTACGAGCTTCTCTTTGGCTTGGTTCTTCTTTTCAGGGTTCCCACCAGCACGCATGTACGAGAGGCCAGCTCGACCGACATAGAAACCGGTTGCAGGGAGCCCGAGACCAGCAACAGCGCCAAAAACAATACCGATACCAGTCTCGACGCCCGTGCCGCAATAAACATCTCCAACATCGCTTTGAGCCGTAGCTGGACCTACTGCAACAATTAACAAGAGGAGTCCAGTCGCGAGTGAGACAAGCTGTGGTGGAACAGAGGTGTAAAGCAACTGCACTCGCAGTCTCGTTTTACGAGACGCAGGGGACTTCTCGTTGGTAGTGGGGTGTTCACTGGACGATTCAGTCGCCGTGGGGGATGAACGATTACTCATGGGAAACTGAGTTGACGCTTGGTGTGTCGAGGATGTTTTCCAAGTCCTCGAAGCATGAGGTCTGGTCGATCAGGTCGTCGAGGTCGCGATCGTCGTCGCGGAGTGCTTCCTCGATGAGTGCGATGAGTCTATCCCGCTCGATGTCACGGTACGCCATCTGCTCGGCGAGTGTTTCGCGGAATAGCCCCGATGCGTTGATACCGGTCGCCCAGCTGAGGAACAGGGCGTCGGCGGGCATAACCGAAATAGTCGTCGTGGTTGTTCGTTTTACCATTCTCTTACTCACAGACCGGTCGCTGACTGCGGAAACTCGAGACAAGGACCTCGTCGTGCGGGATTCTGATCGCAGAGTAACCGTTTCGATCAGAGTCTCGATGAATCAGTAACTGCGTGACTCGAACGCTGAACTGGAGGAGCTCATCACTACCGTCACCGAGCCAGGGGGAGAGGAGTGAGGATACTTCTCGAGCGAGTCGGTCCTGAATTATTTCTATTGACTGTTTTTCCACTGGTTCTCACCAAGCGATATTTCGAGGAGAACGACTATATTTTCACTGGCATTTACACCGTCAATATGTATGTAATTCGTACTATTATTTGATTCTCAGATGACTCTCTATGGCTTAGGGATAATCGATAGACGGGTGTTTGATGAATCCTATACCTTCTCTGGTTCCAGTTCAGAGGCAGGTCGAGCTTGCGCGCGATAGGACTCGTACAAGTTGATACCCCATTCGACGAGTCGTTCGTTAGAAGTGACAATCATCGCAATATGCTTTCCACTACCGGATTCATTGTACGCTCCAATAGCGACCTTGCGAGTATCGTAAATCCCGATACCGAGCGTATGCGCACGATCGAGGACCATGGGCTGGTAGTTATTATACGTCGAACTGTGGACCACATACTGGGTTTGAGGGTTCTCGGCGGCTTCGATGTAGGTTGGCAAATCAAGGATAGCCTCGCATTCAATGCCGAGTTCAAGCAATCCTCGATATGCGTGGAACAGAACTGGATTAAAGATAGAGCAAAACCCCCGAAAGCGGCTTGTTTGTCGGTCATAGAGCTTGAGAGCTGTCCAAAGTACGGAGGAGGGGCGAGTAGGGGTAGAAATGATCAACTCAGCGTCGGCCAATTCCGGAATTGGAAAGGTCGCATCTTCTGTCGGGAGGCGCTGTAGCCATGGCGCTTTCTCTATGAGTTGCTCAACCGACATTGCCAAATCAACATAGGCATTCAGAGCACGTGTTCCGGCAGGTGTGATCTGCTGTTGCCCCCCGTCATCTTGGCACCAGCCATACTCCGCGAAAGCCTTGAGAATACGCCCAATTGTGGGCCGTGACGGGGAACTACTTACTACTGATTCTAGCTCACTCGGACGGTATGATTGTCCCTCGAGCGCTCTTAATACGCCGATCGGATGGTTGGAGCGAGTCAGGAACGATAGCCCCTCAACCGAGACCGTCTGAAGACAACTCTCGATAACATCTAGGAGCAAGAGCCCACCAGCAGTTAGCTCAATCCCTGTGTTATGATTCTTGATGAATCCACGGTCTCGAAGAACCGCAAGATGATTAGAGGCTGCCTGTCGGGAGATATCGGCCTGTTGGGCAACATCTGTCTGTGCCATGGGGCTCGAGAGTTCTCCTATGGCTCGTAAAACTTTGAGACGCACCGAGTCGACTGTCTCATTGATAACGTTCCGGACAACGAGTTTTTCGCCTGTAAGGGGGTTCCTTGCTCGGCGTATATTTCCAGTTACAGTTGTATCCCCCATGATGGATTTCCTATCTCTACCTTTAGTCCAATAGTTATTTAGTTTTATTGATTATCGATATAACCAAACCTAATAGCAGGCTCTACTATATAAATGTATACTATCAGTTGAGTGTGGATCTACAGTGGATTTATTTGTGCTCTGTATGGATGAATTACTATGGATCCGAACGGTCGTCGCCCTCCTGCACCCTCAGGACACCCAGTGATCGGGCATACGCTCGATTTTGCTCGAAGTCCGTTTGAGTTCGTTGACCGTGCGACGAGCGAGTGTGGAGATCTCTATCGAATGGAACTTCCTAGCGTCGACGTCTACGTCCTAGCCCATCCAGAGTATTTCAAACAAGCGTTGGTGACTGACATCGATGCGTTCAGAAAGACCGAGGACTTTCAGCGGGTGTTTGGCAATGGATTGCTGTCGACAGAGGGAGAGCAATGGAGTCGCCAGCGAGGAATCCTTCAACCATTATTTCATCGGGATCGAATCGGGGGATATGGCAAGTATATGGTCGACGCTACACAACGACGACTCGCTACGTGGGAGCCAGGCGAGACTCGAAATATAGAATCAGAGATGCAGGATCTCACAATAGAGATCCTCTTCGCGACACTCTTTGGGCGCGAATTACCTCCGGGGGAAGGCAACAATCTCCGTGCAGCATCGGAAGGACTCAACAAATGGTTCGCGCCGACGTCCTGGCTCTTACCGAACTGGATTCCAACACCATCACGACGGGAGTTCGGCAACTCCGTAGAGCGACTCCGAACGGAAGTTCGACAACTGCTTGCGGAGTACAGTGCAGACTCGGGACGAGCGGACAGTTCACAGACGAACGACCTCCAGCAAGAGACGCTCTTATCGAAACTCCACAAGGCACGCGAGGCAAGTGGCCAAGACCGTCTGAGCACGGAGGAAGTCGAAGACCAGATGCTCACAATGATCTTTGCTGGGTACGAGACCACCGCCGCAGCGCTCGGATTCGCCTGGTACTCGCTGGCGATGAATCCCGAGATTCGGCAGGCGTTCCATGACGAACTCGACGTTGTTCTGGGGGATGAACCACCGACACCGGAAGACATTGCAAACCTTGATCTCACAAACCGAATCGTCACCGAGACCCTCCGACTGTATCCGCCCATCCATACGATTCCCCGGGAGACGACTCGAGATGTCCAGGTCGATGGCTACCAGATCCCGGCCAACGAGGAAGTTCATCTGTCTATTATCTCGACTCATCGTGATGAGCGGTTCTACGACGATCCCCTCTCATTCCGGCCTGATCGGTGGACAGATGATTTCGAAGAGGAACTCGCTGACCACGCGTTCATCCCGTTCGGTGGTGGTCGTCGGACGTGTATCGGTCGGGAGTTTGCTCGCCTCGAGGCGACGCTCGTGTTGGCGACAATCGGCCAACAGTGGACTCTCGAATGGGCTGGTGAAGATCTGACGATTGTGATCGAACCGGAGATCACCACGCAGACAAAGAACGGCCTCCCAATGCAGCTTCAGCAACGATAGGCAAACGCAATACACAAGTCGTACAGGACCTCAAATAGCTCAGTCTACCCAGTAATCTCGTCGCCGAGTTCGCGCTTGAGAAATAGAAACAGTCAGGAAATAACTGACATCTTCTTGCGCTGAATACGCGAGAATCCACCGAAAACGGTACCAGCGATTCGAGGCATCCTGCGGTCGGAACGCCCCTCGATAACCCCACTCTTTAGGAAGGGTGGAGAGTAGAAACGTCCGACTGGCGTGTGCGATCACCAGACACAGGCTACGTATCCAGTAGAGGCCATGTCGAACCATTATATCACAGCAGAGGAACATCTGCCCGACGAGGACCTGACGGAGACGACGCTCCAGATCACCGATGCCGAGACGAAGCGAATCTTCGAGGCGCGGGTTCGAATTGCCCGCGATCCCGACGAACTCACCGATCCGCAGCCGCTACGGGTCGTCGCCGGACCGCACGAGGATGTCAGCGAGGAACGGTACGTCGAACTCATCGACGAGATCGACTCGGAGGGGATCAACGAAGACCGCCTCCATCGGCTCGCGCGCGAGCAGGAAACGGCCTCGAACATCGTCAACACCCGATCAGACGACCTCAAAGTGGTTCTACACTATCTCGTCGAATCGGGCCAGTACGATTCGACGGCCGAGGCACTCCGGGAAATCTCGTTTCAGTACTTCGCTGAGAATCGACCCGCACTGCTGGAAACGTACGAGGACGTCCGAACCGAGTTCGAGGCCGACCCGCTCCGTCGTGCCCTCACGGACGAGGAATAGTCATGTCGGCCGATTCATTTCGGGAGTATCTCCGGCTTCTCGAGGGCGAGGACGCCCTCGTCTCGTTCGGCGAGTCGGTGTCGTGGGACCTCGAGGCGAGCGCGGTCACGACCCTCGCTAACCGGACTGACGGTGAGATCCCGATCTTCGAGTCGGTCGAGGAAACGACGATCGACGCGGCGCTCGTTGGCGACCCGTACCGCGGTCCGCGGTGTCGGCCGTGGGAACACCTCGCTCGGGTGTTCGAACTGCCGCCCGGCCTGTCCGGAGCGGCGTACTACGAAGCGGTCATCGACCGGCTCCGATCGCCCTGCGAGCCGCAGATCGTCGACCGGGACTCGGCCCCTTGCAAGGAGGTCGTCCACACCGGGACGGATATCGACCTCCTGTCGATTCCCTGGCCGTACATCCACCGGGGCGACGGCGGGCGGTACTCGAACCTCCACACCGTCGTCGGACCGGACCCGAAGACGCGGTGGGGCCACTGGTCGAGCCACCGAATGATGATCCACGACGACGACCTCGCGAGCCTCCTCTTTCTGGCGGGCGAGCAGGCTCCGAACCTGTACTATTACGAGTACGAACCGCGCGAGGAGCCGATGCCGGTCGCGGTCGTCCTCGGTACCGAACCAGCCGTCCAGTGCAGTACGGAGATGTGGATTCCGACCGGCCGAAGCGAGGCTGCCTTCGCGGGCGGACTGAAAGACGGTCCGGTCGACCTCGTCCCTTGCGAGACGAACGACCTCTACGTCCCGGCGACGGCTGAACTGGTGCTCGAGGGCCGCGTGCTCCCGAACGAGAGGCTCGACGAGGGGCCGTTCGGCGATTACTTCGGCTATATGGACGGCCCGCGACGGTCCATGCCCGTGTTCGCGGTCGACGCGGTAACCCGTCGGGGCGAACCGCGAGTACCGTTTTGCGTCGAGGGGACCGGCGTCGGCTACGGCCAGAACTCGAGCAGCACGCTCCAGACGGTCGCGGCTGGCCCCGACGCGACCCTCGGCCTGCAGGCGGCCGGCTTCGACGTCGCGCTGGCCGTCCCGTGGCGGTTTACCTCCCAGACTGTCTGGGTCATCGCGACGGATCGTCCGTATCCGGGCTACCTCCACGAACTGGCGAACTTCATCTTCACCACCTGGGGGATGCTCCACATCGATTTCTTCGTGTTTGTCGACGCCGATGTCGACCCGCTCGACCCGCGCGCCGTGCTGACTGCGATCGCGCTCGAGGCCGACCCGGACGCTGACTTCCACCAGTTCGGCGTCGAGCGCATGCCGAAGGTGCCGCTCAACATCTACCAGACCCCCGACGAGAAGGGCAGTGCCGATGTCGGCACCTCGAAAGCTAAGACTGCGAAAGCGTACATCGACGCTACGAGTGATCGTCCGGCGGGGGACGGTGCTGGAGACGAAGAACTGCGTAGGCGAGCACAGAAACTCCTCGTCGATGCGGGCGTCTCGTCAGAGGCGTTCGATCTCCTCGAGCGGGGAGGTGATCGGTCGCGATGATCCCGTTCGCACAGTACCTGCGAGGGCTGGCGAGCGACGGTGATCTGGTATCCATCGACGAGTCCGCCGACGTACCGCCGGACGTCGTCGCGGCGGAAGCGCTTCGCGCGAGCGGGCCGGCACTCCGATACCGACGAGCCGACGGCGTCGATCTCGCAAGCGGGACGTTCAGCGGCCCGGATCAGATGCAACGCCGGGAATCGAAGCCGTGGTCGCGGTTGGCGCTGGGCTTCGGCCTGAATCTCGACGCATCGTTCGTCGTTGTACTCGATACGATTACAGGACTCGGCCCATCCGGCGGCGACGCGGACCCAACGTACGCCGGACAGACGGCGTCGCGCACCGTCGACAGCGTCCAAGACCTGAACCTGCCGCGGGGAACTGAAGACGTCTGGCCTTCGTTGACGTTGGGCGTCGCGTCGGTATCGTCATCGGAGGGGTCACACTGGGCACCGATCCACGGCTCCGTCATCAGCGACGATAAGCTCCGCGTGCGCACGCCGGCCGCGCTGTCGTCGCTACTGGACGACGACGGAACGCTCTCGATCGCGCTCGGCGTGCCGCCGGCGGCCGTCGCGACCGCCTATCTGCTCGCCGTGACGGGGTGTGTCGACGTGCCAGTGCAGGCCTGCGGCGTCGCGGACGATGTCCCGCTGGTTCCGACGAACGGCGGCCTCGTTCCGAGTGCGACGGAGATAGTCGTCGAAACGACGGTCGCGGATCGGTACCCCGACTTCCAGTCGGATCGGCACGAAGCGTGGGAATACGGCGTCGCGAGCACGCCGCTTTCCCTCTCCGTCGAGCGGGTGATTGCGACCGATGATCCGGTGATCCCGTTCTCGCCTGTCGGACGACCGCTTGCGGACGACCTGCAACTCACGGGACTAGCGACAGCGGCGACGTTGTACCGTCGCGTCAACGATTACTGGGGCATCTCACCCATCGAGTGGGTCCTGTTGCCGGCCGAGGCCGAACTCGGGATCTGCTTCGTCGCTACGAATATCCTCTACGCCGGCTTCGAATGGCAGCTCACTAACCTCCTCTTTACGTTCTCGTCGCTGTTCGATACCGTCATCATCGTCGACGAGGGCGTCTCGCCGCGCGATCTCGGACGCGTCCTCGGTGATATCTGGGTGAAGGCCCATCCGTCTCGAGACTGGATTTTCAGCGAGCCGTCCGCGCCGGCGGCGAAACGGCCACGGTACCGTCGGGACGGAACGACTGGCGCCCGGCTGTACGTGAACGCGGCTTGGGACCCCCGTTGGGAGGATTCCTACATCGCCCCGCGGGTCTCGTTCGAACGGTCGTTTCCGGTGTCTGTTCGCGACGCTGCCCGGAAGACGTGGAACGACCGTCACGATGCGGCGGCCGGAGACGGTGACTGAGGTGCGGAGACGGCCGTGTAGCCATCGTCTCTAATACATTAGTATCCTTAAAACTTGTAAACGAAACCGTTTACGCATTACTGAATCGGTACAATATCTCTATCGTGTTTAGTTGTGTGTAGTATATGTCTGTTTTATCCGCAGAATTTACCACCATAGTTATGTAGGGGAACGGAATCCGGTGCCGTGTATGGTATCCAGCCACACCCTGTCCGACTACGAGGCTGAACGGGAACAATTCTCGTGGGACGACATCTACGCGGAAGCCGACTGGGACGCACCGGGGGAGCTCAACATCGCACACGAGGTCGCGGACCGACACGCTACTGACCGTGAGAAGGTCGCGCTCTACCAGGTCGACACCGACGGGGAGCTCACAAAGCTGACATTCTGGGAGTTGGCAGACCGCTCGAGCCAGTTCGCGAACGTCCTCGAGGATCTGGGTGTCGAGCAGGGCGACCGCGTATTCTCGTACATGCCACGGATTCCGGAACACTACGTGGCGCTGATCGGGACGCTCAAGCGGGGCGCCGTCTGGGGAAGCGTCAACGAGCGCTTCGGTCCGGACGGCATTTCCTACCGACTCGATGACTGTGAGGCAAAAGTCGTCGTGACGACGACCGACAACCGCGACACCGTCGAAGACGCGCTCGACGACGCGCCGTCGGTCGAACACGTCATCACCGTCGATCGCGGCGGCGGTGCGCCAACCAACGATGTCGTGTTCAATACGGCGCTCGACGGCGCGAGAACGGCGTACGACGCCGCCGAGACCGGCGGCGAAGACGACGCCTTGCTGTACTATACGTCGGGGACGACCGGCTTGGCGAAAGGCGTCCTTCACAAACAGCGCTGGGTAGCTGGCGTCGCTGCGACCCAGAAGTACGCCGTCGACCTCCAGCCTGGTGACCTCTACTGGAGTACCGGCGACCTGGGTTGGCTGACGGGCGCGATCAACACGCTCGGGGCCTGGTTCTGGGGGGCCTCGTTGTTCACGTACGAAGGCGAGTTCGACCCGGAGGAGTGGGCCGACCTGCTCGACGAGTACCCGATCACCGTCCTGTTCTCGGTCCCAACGGCGTACCGGATGCTGCGGGAGAAAGAGGAGGTTCTGGCGGACGTCGACCTCGACCTGCGCCACGCCCTCTCGATCGGCGAACCGCTTAGCGCCGGCGTCGTCGAGTGGGGCGAGGACGAACTCGGCGTCACCATCCTCGACACGTACGGCCAGACGGAGACGGGCAACATGATCATCAACAACTACCCGACGATGGAGGTCCGGCCCGGCTCGATGGGCAAGCCCCTCCCCGGGATCGAGGCCGACATCGTCGACCCCGAAACGGGCGAAGTACTCGAGCCCGGTGAGACCGGTGAGATCGCTCAGCGGGGGGACTATCCCTGTTTCTTCGCCGAGTACTGGAAGAAACCCGAGAAGACCGCGTCGTGTTTCGTCGACGGCCCTGACGGAGAGTGGTACCTCTCGGGCGACCTCGCGCACAAGGACGAGGACGGCTACTTCTGGTTCGAAGGTCGGGCCGACGACGTCATCCTCTCGTCGGGCTACCGGATCGGCCCGTTCGAGGTCGAGAGTTCGCTGGGTGAACACGAGGCTGTCGCCGAGGCGGCCGTCGTACCCAAGTCCCACCAGGAGCGGGGCAACATCGTGAAGGCCTACATCGTGCCCAGCGAGGGCACGACACCTACCGAGAGTCTCAAGGAGGACATCAGGAACCACGTGCGCGACGAGTTATCGGCCCACGAGTACCCCCGCGAAATCGAGTTCCGCGAGGAACTTCCCAAGACGGTCACCGGGAAGATCCGGCGTACCGAACTGCAGGACGAGGCTGAGGAGTCGCCGTAAGCGACCGTCTCGCGAGACGACCTGTCACGAGTAATCCGTTCAACATACCACATAATGAATTTCGAGTCTACCGACGAACGTTCGATGATCCGGTCGACCGCGGAAGCGATCGCGGCCGAATACGGGCCGGAGTACTGGCGAGAGAAAGAAGAAGAGGGCGAGTTTGCTCAGGGGTTCTGGGACGAACTCGCGGAGGCCGGCTTTCACGGGCTGTTGGTCCCGGAGGAGTACGATGGCGTTGGCATGGGCATGCAGGAGATGGGCCTGGCGATGGAAACGCTCTGTGCCGAGGGCTGTGGCATGGCCGGGACCTGGTATCTGGTTCTCACCGCGGGCATGGCCGCCGTCGGCATCCGCGAGAACGGCACCGAGGCCCAGAAGGAGCGGTACTTGCCCGACATCGCTACCGGTGAGCGAAATTTTTCGATCGGCATCACCGAGCCCGAAGCGGGAACGAACACGCTGAACGTCGCCACGCGCGCCGAGAAGGACGGCGACGAGTACGTTCTCAACGGGAACAAGGCGTGGATCACCTTCGCCGATCGAGCGGACAATATGATCCTCGTTACGCGGACAACCCCGCGCGAGGAGGTTGACCGTGGCACAGATGGCATCAGCCTGTTCATCGTCGATATGGACGATCCTGGAATCGACGTCTCTCCGATCCCCAAACATGGCATCAATTATTCGAAGTCCTGCGAGGTGTTCATTGAGAACGTTCGCGTGCCCAAAGAGAACCTACTCGGGGGAGAAGATGAGGGCTGGTGGGCGCTCGTCGACATGTTGAACCCCGAGCGCATCGGCTTCGCCGCGGCCGGAACGGGGATCGGAAAACTGGCCGCCGATACCGCTATCGAATATACCAACGACCGCGAGGTGTTCGGTGCCCCGGTCGGAAGCCACCAGGCCGTCTCATTCCCCATCACGCAGGCCTACGCGCGGATGGAGACGGCCGCGCTGATGCGCGAGAAGGCCGCCTGGCTCTACGACCACAGCGAGGACTGCGGCTACGAAACCAACGTCGCGAAGGCGACGTCCGTCAGTGCCGGCATCGAAGCGGTCAAGCAGTCGATGCAGGCCTTCGGCGGCTGGGGCTACGCCACGGAGTACGATGTCGAGCGATGGTGGCGTGAGATCAACCTCACGCGCCTAGCGCCGGTCTCCCAGCAGATGGCGTACAACCACATCAGCCAGCAACTCGGTTTCCCTAAATCCTACTGACTATGTTCGAGAAAGTACTCGTTGCGAACCGCGGTGAAATTGCAGTTCGCGTGATGGTAGCATGCGAAGAACTCGGCATCGAGACGGTGGCCGTATACAGCGACGCCGACCGCGATGCCGGCCACGTCGAGTACGCTGACGAGGCGTACAACATCGGTCCGGCACCCGCCAGCGAATCGTACCTCGACCAGGCGGAGATTGTCGACGTCGCCGAACGAGCCGGTGCGGATGCGATCCATCCCGGCTACGGCTTCCTCGCGGAAAACGCCGAGTTCGCCTGCCGCATTGAATCGACGGACGGGATCACGTGGGTCGGCCCGCCAAGCGACGCCATGGAGACGCTCGGCGAGAAGACGAAGGCTCGAACCGTCATGCAGGAGTCCGGCATCCCAGTCGTCCCTGGGACGACCGAGCCGGTCGACGACGCCGAAGAGGTACGCGAACTCGGCGATGAGTTCGGCTACCCGATCGCCATCAAGGCCGAAGGCGGCGGCGGCGGCCGCGGCATGAAGATCGTCCGCAGTGAGGCCGAAGTTGAGGATGCCCTCGAGAGTGCCCAACGAGAAGGGGAGGCGTACTTCGGCAACGACTCGGTCTACGTCGAGAAGTACCTCGAGGCGCCCAAACACATCGAGGTACAGGTGATCGCGGACCAGCATGGGAACGTTCGACACCTCGGCGAGCGCGACTGTTCGCTCCAGCGCCGTCACCAGAAGGTTATCGAGGAAGCCCCGAGCTCGGCGCTCGATGCTGAGTTACGCACGGAAATCGGCGAGGCCGCCCGTCAGGGCGTCCGCGAAGCCGGGTACACGAACGCCGGGACCGTCGAATTCCTGCTCGAGGACGGCGAGTTCTACTTCATGGAGGTGAACACCCGCATTCAGGTCGAACATACCGTCAGCGAGGAGGTGACCGGTATCGACATCGTCCGATGGCAATTTCGGGTCGCCGCCGGCGAGGAGCTCGGCTTCGCCCAGGACGACGTGAAAATCAACGAACACGCGATCGAATACCGCATCAACGCCGAGAACCCGGCCGCCGACTTCGCTCCCACGCCCGGGCAACTGACGACCTACCGACCGCCAGCGAGTATCGGCGTTCGTCTCGATCACGCGGTCGCGCAAGGTGACGAGATCGGTGGCGACTACGACTCGATGATCGGAAAGCTGATCGTCAGCGGCGACGACCGCGAGCACTGCCTCGAGCGGTCGAAGCGCGCGCTCGAGCACTTCGCTGTCGAGGGTGTACACACGACGATCCCGTTCCACCGACTCATGCTCGCCGACGAAATCTTCGTCGCCGGGGAGCACACCACGAAATATCTAGACCGCGAACTCGACGACGATGCACTCGAGGCGGCCGTCGATCGATGGGGACCCGCGGAGGCAACTGGCGGCGATGGCACGCAGTCGGAGACCGCAGAGGTCACCGTCGAGGTCAACGGCCGCCGGTTCGGCGTCGTCATCGAGGACGGAGTCCCGCAAACGACAGCCGGAAACGCCGACGGGGGGACCGCTTCCGGCGGTGGGCCGGGAGCAGACGCGACCCCCGAGGTCGCCACTGCCGACGCCGTCACTGCCGAGATGCAGGGAACTATTCTCTCGGTCGCCGTCGAACCGGGCGACGAAGTCGCCGACGACGACGTCGTCTGCGTGCTCGAGGCGATGAAGATGGAGAACGACGTGGTCGCCGCCAGCGGCGGGACGGTCGAATCGGTCCCGATTACCGAGGGCGACTCCGTCGACATGGGCGACACCCTCGTTACGTTAGAGTGAACACAATGCGAGTCAGAATTTCAGACGACGCAACCGAAGCACAGGCACGGGCGATCGCCGAGGCGATGGCGTCGCAGTACAGGGACGATGTGACCGTCGTTACTGACGGCGGCAACGAACTCAGCAGCGCGTCCTACAACGGTGAGTCTGACGCGACGGCCGGCAGCGGGGCCGATATGGCAACAGGGACCGAACCGAACGTGGACCTCGGACCGACGGCCCGCGAGGAAGCACTGCTCGAGGAGATCGACGAGATCCTCGAGGGCGGCCCGGAGAAGTACCGCGAGCAGCTGCCCGAGCAAGGGAAGTTGTTCGTCCGGGACCGGCTCGATCTCTGGTTCGGCGATGACTTCCTCTTCGAGGACGGAAAGTTCGCGGCGTTCGACGACTGGCATCCGGGCAGTGCGAACGCCGACGAGGACACCGACGACCGGCTGCCGGCCGACGGTCTCATCACGGGCGCCGCCGAGTTCGAAGGCCGAGACGTCCACTTCATGGCCAACGACTACACGGTCAAACGCGGCAGTATGGCCGCGAAGGGCGTCGAGAAGTTTCTTCGGATGCAACAGCGCGCCCTGAAGACCGGTAAGCCGGTGCTGTACCTGATGGACTCCTCCGGCGGTCGGATCGACCAGCAGACCGGTTTCTTCGCGAACCGTGAGGGGATCGGGAAATACTACTACAACCACTCGATGCTCTCCGGGCGGGTTCCCCAGATCTGCGTCCTCTACGGGCCCTGTATCGCCGGGGCGGCCTACACGCCCATATTCGCTGACTTCACCGTCATGGTCCGGGACGTGAGCGCAATGGCGATTGCCTCTCCGCGCATGGTCGAGATGGTCACTGGCGAGCAGATCGACTTACAGGAACTCGGCGGCCCAGACGTGCACGCGCAGTACTCCGGGAGCGCGGACCTCATCGCCGAGGACGAGGAGCACGCCCGAGAACTAGTCGCGAAACTCATCGGCTACCTGCCGAACAACAGCGACGAGAAGCCGCCCCGAACGGACGGACGGGCGCCATCCGACTCCCCGGCGGAGATCGATGCTATCGTTCCGCAGGAGCCCAACAAGGGCTACGATATGTTCGACGTTATCAACCGGGTCGTCGACGCCGGGTCGACGCTCGAGTTGCGACCGCAGTTCGGGAAGGAGATCATCACTTCCTTCGCCCGGATCGACGGCCGCCCGGTCGGCATCGTGGCCAACCAGCCCGCCCACCGCGCCGGCGCAATCTTCCCGGACGCCGCCGAGAAGGCGGCCCAATTCATCTGGACCTGTGACGCCTACAACATCCCACTGCTCTACCTCTGTGATACCCCTGGCTTCATGGCCGGCTCGCAGGTCGAAAAAGAGGGCATTCTCGAGCAGGGCAAGAAGATGATATACGCGACCTCGTCGGCGACGGTCCCCAAGCAGTCGGTCGTCGTGCGCAAGGCCTACGGTGCGGGCATCTATGCGATGTCGGGGCCGGCCTACGATCCGGAAAGCGTCATCGGCCTCCCCTCTGGCGAGATCGCCATTATGGGGCCCGAAGCGGCGATCAACGCTGTCTACGCCCGCAAGCTCGCCGAGATCGACGATCCCGACAAGCGCGAGCGTGTGGAGCAGGAACTCCGCGAGGAGTACCGCGAGGACATCGACATCCATCGGATGGCCAGCGAGGTCGTTATCGACGAGATCGTCCCGCCGAGTTCGCTGCGCGAGGAACTCACCAACCGCTTCACGTTCTACGAAAGCGTCGAGAAGGATCTGCCCGACAAGAAACACGGGACCATTCTCTAACCACCGGCCATGACGGGCCTATACTACGAGGAGTTCGAGGTCAGCGAGACCATCGAACACGAGAAGCGACGGACGATTAGCGAGCGCGACAACCAACAGTTCTGCGATATGACGATGAACCAGCAGCCGCTGCACCTCGACGCGGAGTTCGCCGGCGGCACCGAGTTCGGTGAGCGGCTGGTCAACGGTCTCTACACGATGAGTCTTGCCGTCGGGATCACGATCCCCGAGACCACCGACGGGACTATCGTCGCGAACCTCTCGTACGACAACGTCGAGCACCCGAACCCCATCTACCAGGGGGACACGATACGGGTCCAGTCGACGGTGACCGACAAGCGCGAGACCAGCGACGGCGAGCGCGGCATCGTCATCATGCACGTCGAGGTGCTCAAAGTGAACCATCCCGACGAGCTGCTGGTCTGCGAGTTCGATCGGACGGCGCTCTCGCTGAAACGAGAGCACGAAACGTAGCGATTCCGGTCGATCGGGGCCGAAACGGTACGTCCCGGAGATTACTCGACGACGCCGACGATCCATCGCCACCGCTGTTCGATGGTTCCCTCGAGGCCGTCGAGCAGGTCGCGCGCCTTCGTGACGCGTTCTTCGATCCCACGTTTCGGGTAGAGGCGCGCCACCATCGCTGGAATAGCCTGGAAGCGCCGGACGTCCGCGATCATCGTTGCGAACCGCCAAGTGCCCGTGGTGACGGTGAACGCATCGTTGAGCGCTGTCTCGATCCCGTTGGCTCCCGACTGCGACCGCGACTCCCAGTCGAGGGCGGCGAAGACGTGCGTACTCGCGCCCGTGCCGGCGCTGGCGTCGACGATGGTCCCGAAGGGACCGTCCGTTCGAGCCGACATCTTGGCGGCCAGCAGCCGCGAAAGCACCGTGAACCGGCCGGTTCGCCGCTCGGAGGCAGAGACACTGTCGTCGAAGTTAGCCCGGACGATGGCCTTCATACGCTCTGAAGAGACAGGTGGCGGAATAGGCGTTCCCACCGAACGGTCGGGCACATTCGTCCGTCTCTCACTCGAGTCAACGGAGTTACTGTTTCAGTCATTGTATATTTTATTATTGTATAGATTAGACAATATAACACTGATGTTAGTCTGACTATCAACCCGCGAGTTATGAGGGCGGTCAATCGCATTTTGGAAGTTTAAAACCACTTTTCATTCAGGTTTCGTTCGTTATAGTTAGGTCAACCGCTCACCCCTAGCCGAAAGAGGGCAGTCATATACCTATAGCCACCGACGAGAAACTCGGCTTCGGAGAGATCGTGTTTCTCGGCTAATTCACGCACAAACGCAGCGGGTGGATCGGTACCACATGGTCCAAAGACTGCGACATCAGGAATTGCTTCGAGTCCATACTAATTGTATTGGAAGCACAATTCTGTTCTCTCCCCCATTATGACAATTTTCTATCAATGGAACCTCGCGACGACGCCGTCCATGTGGGCAGATAGCTCTGAGACGAGCTTCCGGTAGCCCAGCGAGCGGTTCTTGATATTCGAAATGACTCGAGCCGGCGCGATGTTCGCCTGCGAGCAGAGCCTCGTCGGTACTCATCACTCAGATGTGTTCTCGCGAACGAACTCGATCGTCTCCTCGACCGATGTCCCGGGGCCGAAGATTGCCGAAATGCCCGCTGCCTCGAGTTCGGCGCGATCCTCTTCGGGGATCACGCCGCCGACGAGGACGAGCGTGTCCTCCATTGCCCCGTACTCCTCGAGGCCGTCCATGATCTTTGGAACGAGCGTGTCGTGAGCGCCCGAGAGAATAGAGACTCCGAGGACATCGACGTCTTCTTGGACGGCAGCCTGGACGATCTCTTCGGGTGCTTTGTGCAGTCCGGAGTAGATGACTTCGAACCCGGCGTCACGAAAGGCGCGTGCAATAACGTGAGCCCCGCGGTCGTGACCGTCGAGCCCGACTTTCGCAACCATACACCGAATACTTTGCTGATCGCTGCCAGCACTCATAGGTCCGTGTTTCACGTATTACCGTATCATACTATCGGAATGCTGGACGAAACCCAGTAGACATTCGAAAATGAAAGTGGAGTTCGATCGTCTCGACGGTACCTTCTCCAAATCTGGTGAAGAGGTTACTTCTACTATTCTCAGAGTAGTTACACTCTGGGAGATATCTGAGGAGGCACACCACTTTATATTTAATTAAAGTATTTGTAATATCAAATAAACCCCGGCGAGAACGACCTCAAAAATACCTTCTACAGTGAGTTCGACCACGAGACAGGCGAAGTCGACGAGATGCCGAACGGTGGAGACACCTCTCAGAAGTATCAATCCTCGAATGAGAGTCGTACACAGAGGGGGCTCGACGAATTAGCGTCGTCGCCTCACTCAGACGGGTGAGAGTTCCTCCTGATACGCGCCGTGGTGTTCCTCGAACACCTGCATGATTTCGCCCATCGAGACGTACGCTTTCACGGCGTCGACGATGTACGGCATGACGTTTTCCTCGTTTTCGATGGCGTCCGACAGCGCCGACAGTGTCGCGTCGACTTCCTCGTCGTTGCGTTCATCTTTGACACGCTCGAGCCGGTCGAGTTGACGCTCGCGAGTCGTCTCGTCGATCGTGAGGGTGTCCGGCGAGGTGTCCTCTTCGATGGTGAACTTGTTGACGCCGACGACGACTTCCTCGCCGTGTTCGACGCGCTGTTGGTACTCGTAGCTCGCCTCACCAATTTCGCGCTGGAAGTACCCCTGGTCGATGCCGGCGAGGACTCCGTCACGGATCGAGCCGTTGCCGATCTCCTTGATCTCCTCGATATACGACAGGATTTCGGCTTCCATCTCGTTCGTGAGTTTCTCGATCGCGAAACTGCCGCCCATCGGATCGACGATGTCGGCTGCGCCGGATTCGTCGGCGATGATCTGCTGCGTGCGCAGAGCGACGCGGACCGCCTTTTCGCTCGGAAGCGCCAGGGCCTCATCGAAGCTGTTGGTGTGCAGCGACTGTGTCCCGCCGAGGACGCCGGCTAGCGCCTGAATGGTAACGCGGACGATATTGTTCAGGGGCTGCTGGGCGGTCAGCGATTGGCCTGCCGTCTGCGTGTGGAACTTCAGCCGCTTCGATTCGGGTTGTTCTGCGTCGTACCGTTCATCCATCATGCGGGCATAGATGCGACGTGAGGCCCGAAATTTTGCGACCTCTTCGAAGATGGAGTTGTGGGAGTTGAAGAAAAATGAGAGGAGCGGCGCGAACTCGTCGACCTCGAGTCCGCGTTCGAGGCAGTCCTCCACGTATGCGAACCCGTCTGCGAGCGTGAACGCGGCCTCCTGTGCGGCGGTCGATCCGGCTTCACGGATGTGATAGCCGGAGATGGAAATCGGGTGAAAATTCGGCGTTTCGTCGACGGCGAACTCGATCGTGTCCGTGACGATCTTGAGGGAAGGATCGGGGGGGATCACCCACTCCTTTTGGGCGATGAACTCTTTGAGCATGTCGTTCTGAAGGGTCCCCTTGACTTCGTCACGGGGGATACCCTGCTGGTCGGCCAGTGCAATGTACATCGCATAGATGACAGCCGCCGAAGGGTTGATCGTGAACGAGGTCGACACGTCGCTAATGTCGATCTCGTCGAAGAGGATTTCCATGTCACGAAGGGTATCGACGGCGACGCCTTCCTTGCCTACCTCGCCCTCGCTCATCGGATGGTCCGAGTCGATGCCCATTAGCGACGGCATGTCGAAGGCAGTCGAGAGCCCCGTTTGCCCCTCGTCGATGAGGTAGTGAAACCGCTCGTTGGTCTCCTCGGCGGTCCCGAAACCCGCAAACTGTCGCATTGTCCACGTGCGTCCGCGGTACATGGTCGGATACGGTCCCCGAGTGTACGGCGGCTCGCCGGGGAAGCCGAGGTCCTCGTCGAAATCGAGATCGGCGATGTCGTTCGCCGTGTAGAGGCGATCGACCTCGTGGTTTGAAACCGTTGCGAACCGCTCTTTACGCTCGCCACGCTCCAGAAACGGCTCGAGCGTGTCTTCCTCCCACGACTCCCGTTGCTGGGAAATATCCGCCAGTTCTTGCTCGTCGAACATTGTCTACTGTATACAGACAACTATTCTAAAGTCTTGCCCTAGTCTAGTGTCTGACCGGTCACAACAGGGTCTACTGATCGCCGCTGGACTTGATGGTACGTCTCCGGAGACGCCCGTGACGGCAACCCTCGAGCGAGCGGTCACCTGTCTCGAGACAGCACGCTACGGCCGGGAGGGACAGTGTCGCATTTCGCCTCAGTCTGACTGTCAACCCAGAGGTCGCTCTCAGCACGGACCAGTTCCACGTTCTATGATACGGAATGCCACGAACAACAAAAGATTCAAGCCGGCAAGCTATGATTAGCCGAGTATGGGTGTAAATTACGACGCAGAAGTGGAGAGCTTCGAGTGGACCATCCCGGACTCGTACACGATCACGTCGGTCGTCGCCGACCACGCCGAGGAGTTCGGCGATCGAGTCGCCGTTCGGTTTCTGAACGAGGACGGCGATCGCGAGGAACGGACGTACGCCGACATCTGGGACGACACGAATCGGTTCGCGAACGGGCTCGAGGCGAGCGGTGTCGGCAAAGGCGACCGGATCATGCACCTCTTCCCCCGCCATCCCGACGCCTTTGCCGTGCAGCTCGGTGCGCTGGCGACCGGTTCGCTGTTAGTCCCCTGCTCGTCGATGCTTCGCTCGAAAGATATCGAATTCCGGGCGAACGACTGTAATGCAACGAGCATCGTCGTCCACGAGTCGCTGACTGACATGGTCGAGCCGATCCTCGACGAGACGCCCCTCGAGCGCGTAATCGTTCTCGATGGCACCGAGGCGGATCTACACGGCGAGAATTGGACGACCGCCACGGACGTTATGGCTGATGAATCGGCCGACTACGACGGCCCGGAGCTGACGGCTGACGATCCGATGACGATCAACTATACCAGCGGGACGACCGGTCAGCCGAAGCCGGTCTTACACAAACACCGCTGGCAGTACTGCTTCAATCGCATCAACGCTCCGTACTGGTGGGGTGTCGACGAGGAGACCGACCTCGAGGACGAACTGCTGTGGGCGACGACCGGGACCGGCTGGGCGAAGTGGTTCTGGAGCCCGGTCGGTGTCGGCCTGACGACCGGTGCGACCCAGCTCATCTACGACGGGGCGTTCGAGCCCGAAACGTTCCTCGAGATCCTCGAGGAAGAGGGCGTTACCAAGCTCTGTTCCGTCCCGACCCAGTACCGGATGTTCGCGAACGCCGACCTCGAGGCGTACGACGTCCAGCTGAACGACACGCTCTCGGCGGGCGAACCGCTCAACCGCGAACCGATCGAGCGTATCCGGGACGCATGGGGCGTCACTCCGCGCGACGGCTACGGCCAGACCGAAACCGTCGCGCTCGTGACGAACTACCCCGGTATCGATATCAAATCCGGGAGTATGGGCAAGCCAACGCCGGGCGTCGGCGCGACGATAATCGACGTCGACGACGAAGAAGAGGTCGAAACCGGTGAAATCGGTGAGATTGCCGTCCCGGTCGATTCGCCGGCGATCTTCGACGGCTACTACGAGAAGCCGGAACTCGACGAGCAGAAGCTTTCCGGGGACTACTATCGTACCGGTGACCTCGCCTCTGCCGACGAGGACGGATACTTCTTCTTCGAGGGGCGAGCCGACGATATCATCATCTCCTCTGGCTACCGTATCGGTCCGTTCGAGGTCGAGGACGCGCTTGTTAGCCACGATGCCGTCGCCGAAGCCGCCGTGGTCGACAGCCCACACGAAGAACGCGGCAACGTCGTCAAGGCCTACGTGATCCTCTCCGAGGACTCCGAGAGCAGCGACGAGCTGAAAGACGAGATCCAGGCGTTCATGAAAGAGGAGACGGCTCCCTACAAATATCCCCGCCGGATCGAGTTCACGGACGAACTCCCGAAGACCTCGAGCGGGAAGATCCGCCGCGTCGAACTCCGGGAACAAGAACAGGAAAAACACAACCTGTAATCGGATCGCGAGGGCTCACTCGAGTGAGCCACTGATTCTCTGCTGCAGTATTCGACACCCGTTCCAGGGATAGAGTGTTCGTCAATTTTCGAGGCCGGCTCACTCAGTCGCGTCGCCGCGGTTACAGACGCAGTCGTGAAACGACTCGGGCAACGACGCCGGCTCGAAATCGGAATCGACGAAGACGAACGACACCTCGCCGTCGGCGGCCTCTTCGCCGCTCGAGCGGTGCGTGACCGAAAACGCCACCGTGAGCGAGGTGTCGCCGATTCGGACGACGGTCGTCTCGATGGTCGCGCCGTCGCCGGCTCGAAGCGGCGAGTGAAACGATGCCGACGCCTCGACTGCGGGAAGGAGATACCCGTCCGATCGGTAGGCCTCCATCGGATGGCCGCCGTCGACGGCCGGAGTGAAGTAGTCGTTCAGCCCGACGACCACGAAGTGGAAGAATCGCGGGTAGTAGATGAGCCCGCCGGCGTCGGTATCTCCCCAGTCGACGGTGATGTCGGTAGTGTGGGCCATTCAATTGGTGTTACTGCGCTGGACGGAACGTGATCGTCCGATCGTCCGTCGTCTCGCTCGGTTCGACGGTTGCAGTGACTCGCTGTTCGATCGCGACGTCGTCACGGTCGACTCCGCGGACGATCCCCGTGAGCCGTACCTGTCCGAAGTCGACGATAGCAGTGACGTAGGGGGCATCGTCGTCGAACTGTGGCGTCGGAACGGAAACCGTCGTGTGGGTAACGATCTCTCCCGTCCGTGGCAGTTCTCGGCGTGCTAACTCACGGTCGCCGCAGTGCGGACAGACCTGCCGCGGCGGAAGCAGGCCGTGCCCGTTCGAGCAGGCGTAGAAGTATCCGTCCCCATCCGCGAGCGCGTCGAGGAACTCGTCGTACCCACCGTTGGTGGAATCAGTCATTCTCCCATCACCTCCAAGACGTGAACGGTCGCACTGGCAACCGTGCCGCCGGCGTTCTGGGCGACGCCGATCGTCGCGTCGTCGGCGACGGCCTCGGCGCGCGGATGGGTTCCGTCGAGAAGCGTGGCCACAGCAGCTACCTGTGCGGCCCCGGTTGCACCGACGGGGTGCCCCTTCGCTTTCAGCCCGCCGGAGAGATTTACCGGCAGTTCCCCGTCACGGCGCGTCTCGCCGCGGCGAGCCGCTCCGATCGCCTCGCCGTACCTACACATCCCGAGCGCCTCGAGGGCGAAGACCTCCGCGATCGTAAAGCAGTCGTGGACTTCGGCGATGGCGACGTCGTTCGGATCGATACTGGCCTCGTCGTAAGCCGCCTCGGCGGCCTCCCGAGTAGCGGGTGTCCGCGAGAGCGTCGGCCGATCGTGAAGCGCCATCGTATCTCCGCCGTGTCCAGCACCGGTGATCGAGACGCTGGCTTCGAGGTCGTGCTCCGCAGCGTACGCCGGGGACGTCAACACGAGTGCGGCTGCACCGTCGCTGATCGGACAGGCGTCGTACAGGCCGAACGGGGCCGCGATCTCGGGCGCTTCGAGCGCCTCCGCGACCGTAATCTCCTGCTGGAGGTGGGCGTGATCGTTGACGAGCGCATTCTCGTGATTTTTAACTGCGATGTGGGCGAGGTCCTCGTGCGTACCGCCGTACTCGTCGAAGTACGCTCGCGCCATCAGCGCGTACGCTCCCGGGAAGGTGACGCCGGACCGGACCTCGTAGAGGTCGTCGGCCGCCCTGGCCAGCCCGTCGGTCGCACCGGCTGTTCCCATGTTCGTCATCCGCTCCATTCCGCCGGCGACGACGACATCGGCGTCGCCGCTTCCGATCGCCCGAACGGCGTCGTGGACCGCGAGCCCGCTCGAGGCACACGCGCTTTCGATCCGGCGTGACGGAACGGTCGTTCCGAGGGCCTCCGCCATGAGCGGGCCCTGGTGTCCCTGTCGTTCCGAGAGGGTGCCGACGAAGTTGCCGTAGAAGAGTTCGTCGACGTCCGCAGCCGGAACGCCGGCGTCTTCGAGGGCCTCGAGCCCGGCGCTCGCGAACATGTCCCTGCCCGTCCGATCGGGATGCGATCCAAACGAAGTCATGCCTGTTCCTGCGAGGCGTACCTGCGACATTAGCTACCACGCGTACGTACTGACTCGTCCAGTATAGCTGTGTCGAACGGTGACCAGCAACAGGCGATCGGTGTCGCCGACACCGACGCGAGTCGGGACATTTACTACGACCGTCCGACCACCAACGAGTGATGGTTTTGCACGTAGAGACGATCGACCGTGTCGGCGTCGTCGGCGCGGGCACGATGGGAAGTGGCATCGCACAGGTTACCGCAGCTGCGGACTACGATGTCGTGATGCGCGACATCGAACAGGAGTACGTCGAAAGCGGCTTCGAGACGATCGAGGAGAGTCTCGGTCGGCTCGTCTCCAGAGACCGCTTGACCGAGGACGAAGCCGACGATACCCGTGACCGAATCACCGGCACGACCGCCCTCGAGGACCTCGAGGACTGTGATATCGTCATCGAAGCGGCCCTCGAGGATCTCGCGGTCAAACGCGACATCTTCGCTGACCTCGATTCGATCTGTCGTGACGACGCCGTCCTCGCGACGAACACGAGCACGCTCTCGATCACCTCGATCGCGTCCGACCTCGAACACCCCGAGCGCGTGGTCGGGTTGCACTTCATGAACCCGGTTCCGATCATGGAGGGCGTCGAGATCGTGGTCGGCGAGAAGACGGCAGACGATGTCACCGAACTGGCTCATACCTTCGCCGAAGACCTCGAGAAGACGACGTGGGAATCCGACGACAAGCCGGGGTTCGTCACCAATCGCATCCTGATGCCCTGGATCAACGAGGGGATCCGGGCCTACGACGAAGACGTCGCCACGAAGGAGGACATCGATACGGGGATGGAACTCGGGACGAACGTCCCGATGGGGCCGCTGACGCTGGCCGACCACATCGGGCTCGACGTCTGCCTTCACGCCTCCAAGACGCTCCACGAGGAGCTGGGCGATCGGTACAAACCCGCCTACCTCCTCAAGCGAAAAGTCGAGGCCGGTGACCTCGGGAAGAAGACGGGCAACGGATTCTACGAGTACGAGTAAGTCACTCCGTCAGGTTCCGTGAGATAACCTCTTTCTGTATTTCCGAGGTGCCTTCGTAGATCGTGGTGATCTTGGCGTCCCGGTAGTAGCGTTCGACATCGAAATCCTTGGTGTACCCGTAGCCGCCGTGAACCTGGACCGCTTCGTTCGCGACGTCGACGGCCGTTTCGCTCGCAAAGTACTTCGCCATGCTCGCCGCTTGCGCGTCGAGACCGTCGTCGTTCTTCCGGGCGGCGTCGCGCGTCAGCAGGCGTGCGGCCTGAACATCCGTCTGCATGTCCGCGAGCTTGTGTGCGATCGCTTGGTGGTTGATGATCGGCTCCCCGAACTGCTCGCGTTCGTTGGCGTAACTCACGGCAGCGTCGAGGGCTGCCTGGGCGACTCCGACAGCCTGGCTGGCGATTGCGATCCGACCGCCGGTCAGGATCGAGAACGCGGCTTTCAGCCCTTCGCCGACCTCGGTCAGGCGGTTCTCCTCGGGAATTCGCACGTCATCGAAGAGCAGCGTCGTTGTGTCGCTCGCGCGCAGCCCGAGTTTGTCCTCTTTCTTGCCGACTTCCAGTCCCGGCGTGTCTTTAGGAACCAAGAACTGCGTCACGCTGTCCGGATCGTCGCGATCGGTTTTCGCGAACAGAACGACGACGCCCGCACGCTTTCCATTCGTGATCCACTGTTTCTTTCCGTTGATCACGTACTCACCGTCCTCGAGACGAGCCTCGGTGCTCATCTCTGCCGGGTTCGACCCGGCGTCCGGCTCCGAGAGCGCGAACGCTCCGACCGGCCGGCCGTCGACCATCTCCGGCAGCCACTGCTCTCTGTGCTCGTCGGAGCCGAACTGGCGGATACACGACGTCGCCAGACAGTGAACCGACAGCGCCGTTGCGACTGCCAGATGTCCACGCGCTACTTCCTCGTTGACGATGCTGTAGGTCACTTCGTCGGCATCGAACCCGCCGTACTCTTCCGGGACCGTCAGCCCGGTTAGATCGAGCTCCGCGAGCCCGTCCCAGACGTCTTCCGGAAACGTCTGCGCCTCGTCGTACTCGTCGACCGCATCGACGACTTCCTCCTCGACGAATTCTCGGACTGTCTCCTGTATCAGCTGCTGCTCGTTTGTCGGCTCCATACGCGGTGATTCGTGAGCGGGATAGTAAAGCGTACGATTCCATCGTTTGTTCCGACAGGCGATCCGAATTCGGCCGCTCGGTCGACGCGGCAAACGGCCACTCGAAGATAGATAACTAAAAATAGCGCGTCTCTCGAGGCATACGTATGACAGTCCGCCAGTCCAGAGAGGCTGCTATCGAGTGCATCGACGACGGCGATACGATCGGAATCGGCGGCTTCGTCGCCGTCGGCATTCCCGAGTACGTCCTCGAGGCGCTGGGTGAGCGATACGCTGAAACCGGTACACCCCGCGATCTCACTCTCTATCATCCCGCTGCGGAGGGTGACCAACAGGGTCGTGGGCTCTCGCATCTCGTTCAGGACGGCATGCTCGAGCGCACTATGGCGAGCCACTGGGGCTTTACGCCCGATCTGATGGAGAAAATCGTCTCAAACGAGATCGAGGCATACAACCTACCGTTCGGCGTGATGGATCACATGCTTCGCGATACTGCCGCGGGGAAGCCCGGTACGATCACCCACGTCGGCCTGGGAACGTTTGTGGATCCGCGCCAAGACGGCGCGAAGGCGAACGATGTCACCGAAGATGACATCGTCGAACTCGTGACCTTTGACGGCGAGGAGTACCTCTACTATCGCTCGGTCCCAATCGACGTCGCTATTATCCGGGGGACGACGGCCGACGAAGACGGCAACATAACCACGGAGCGAGAGGCGCTCGATTCGAACACGTTGGCGATGGCTCAGGCCGCACATAACTCCGGTGGCACGGTGATCGCACAGGTCGAGCGAATCACGGAGTCGGGAACGCTCACCGCTCGTGACGTCACAGTCCCCGGCGTCCTGGTTGACACCGTGGTTGAGGCACCGCCGAGCCACCACCAGCAGACGTACGCGGAGGACTACAACCCCGCCTACAGCGGCGAAATAAAACGGCCGACCGACGACGGGAGTGACGGTATTCCGCTCGACGTCCGGACGATTATCGCTCGTCGCGCTGCGATGGAACTCGAGCCGAATTCGGTCATCAACCTTGGCGTGGGCGTCCCGGAACTCGTGCCAGTCGTCGCGGCCGAAGGCGGAATCGACGACGAGATCACACAGACCGTCGAGTCGGGGCCGGTCGGCGGCGCCGCCTCCGGCGGGATCAGCTTCGGGACCGCGAGCAACCATCACGCGCTCGTGTCCTCGCCACAACAGTTCGATTTCTACGACGGCGGCGGTCTCGACATGGGCTTTCTGGGAATGGCACAGGCGGACGCCGCGGGCAACATCAACGTCAGCCGGTTCGGGTCACAGCTCCCCGGTTGTGGCGGGTTCATCAACATCACCCAGAACGCCGAGAAAGTCGTGTTCTGTGGCACGCTAACGACTAATGGACTCGAGATCGAAACCGGAAGCGGAGCGCTCTCGATCGAACGCGAGGGGACGAGTCCCAAGTTCATCGACTCGGTCGAACAGATCACCTTCAGCGGCGAGTACGCCACCGATATCGATCAGCCGATCGTCTACGTAACCGAGCGTGCCGTCTTCGAACTCACCGAGGCCGGACTCGAGCTCACGGAGGTCGCACCGGGTATCGACGTGGAAACCGACGTCATCGACGAGATGGGCTTCGAGCCGCTCGTGGCTGGCGACCTCGACGAGATGGATTCGCGACTGTTCGTTGACGAACGGTTTGATCTGACCGACGTGCTCTAGTTGGGACTTGAGGCTGAACGGGGATTCGTCGGCACCCGGAGCGACGAAGCACGAACCGTTAAGCGGGACCGCTCCAAACTCGTCTCCGATGGTTGCGTACGATAACCTCTCGGTCGATCACGACGACGGCGTTGCAACGGTCACACTCGATAGCGCGGCCGGTCGAAACGCACTCACCCTCGAAATGGCGAACGAACTGGTGTCGGTGGCGACGACCCTCGGTGAAAATCCGGATACTCGCTGTATCGTGCTCACGCACGCGGGCGATTTCTTCGGGTCCGGTGCCGATCTCAGTGCCCTCTCCGGGGACGGCTCCGATGCGGCCCACATCCGGGAGTTGGCCGGACGGGCCCACGAAGCGATCGTCCAGTTCCACCGGGCGGAAACGCCGGTCGTCGGCGGTGTCAACGGTATCGCAGCTGGAATCGGGTTCAGCCTCGCGCTGTTTCCGGACCTGCTCGTACTCGGCGAGGACGCGACGCTCAAATTTGCGTATCCGGGGATCGGGCTGACCGGTGACGGCGGTGCAACGTTCTTCCTACCGCGACTGGTCGGCCTCCGGACCGCCAAGGAGATCGCTCTCCGGGACGAGCCGATCGATCCCGACGAAGCCCGTGAGCTGGGACTGGCCAACGAGGTCGTTCCCACTGACGACTTCGATGACCGGTTGGCCACAGTCGCCGCCGAACTGGCAGCCGGGCCGACTCGCGCGTTCGGGACGACGACCCGACTGCTGACCGACAGCTACGATCGCTCGCTCGAGCGACAGCTCGCGGCGGAGACGGACGGCATCGCAGGTGCAACGCGAACGGAAGACTACGAGCGCGGGCTCGACGCGTTCTTCGGCGACGACGATCCTGACTTCGTCGGCCGGTAGCGTTGCCCAGCTCCTGGTGAGCACTGATCGACGCCGCCGGCCGGATCGCGACCGGACCCGTCGGCCGTGGACAGTAACCACGGTAATTTATCACAGTATGCGTCCAATCGAGCGGCATGCATCTCGGAGTAGTCATTCCGCGGACCGGAACGCACGATCCAACCGACCTCGCGATCAGCGCGGAAAAACGGGGATACGACTCCGTCTGGATGGGGGAGCTATGGGGCTCAAGCTCGGTCGTGAAACTCAGCGAAATCGCCGCGAAGACCGATGAAGTCGAGCTTGGAACCGCCATCGTCAACGTCTTTTCGAGAACGCCCGCCGTCCTCGCGATGACCGCCGCGACCCTCGATCGAGTTTCCAACGGTCGTGCGTCCCTTGGGGTCGGGACGAGTACACCGACCGCCGTCGAGAACGTCCACGGAATGCCGTTCGACCGACCGGTCCGTCGATCCCACGAAACTATCGAAGTGATTCAACGCATCCTGGGCGACGACGAACCGGTCACTTACGAGGGGGAACGAGTCAGCGTCTCAGGCGTTCCGCCACTGGACAGGGACGTTTCGATCTACCACGCGGCGCTCGGGCCGGCGAACCGGCGCGTCGTCGGCCGGCTCTGTGACGGCTGGATGCCACACAACATCCCATTTTCTGGGTTGAACGACGCGTTCGAGGTCGTTGCAACGAGTGCTCGAGAACGCGACCGCGACCCCGACGAAATCACGATCGCTCCGTACGTGCCGGCAGCCGTGAGCGAAGATCGCGACGAGGCCTACGACGCCGTACGCGGTCACGTCGCGTATTACGCGGGCAGTGCCGACGGATATCGGAACGCGATCGCCACCAAGTTCCCGGAGCAGGTCGATCGCGTTGCCGAGGCCTGGCGGGCGGGCGACCGGGCAGACGCGGCAACCCTGGTTACGGACGAAATGGTTCACGACCTCGGTGTGGCCGGGACGCCGTCGGAAGCTCGCGATCGGCTTCGCGAAATCGTGAACGAAACGGTCATCGATCGGCCGCTCGTGACGATTCCGGAGCAGGCCGCCGACGGAATAGCCGAAGAGACCATCGAGGCGTTGGCAGCCGTTTCCGACGCCTGATGGACGCCTCAACACGTCGAACGTCGCTCACACGTAGTCGAGGTTGACCTGCGTCACGTTCGCCGACCGTTTGACGATATCCGCGATTTCCTCGCGTCGTCCCTCGTCGATTCGGCTCTGCGGGCCACAGACACAGATCGCGCCGCGGATGTGTTCGCTCTTGTCGAGCACCGGAGCGGAGATACAGACCATTCCCGCGATGCGTTCGCCCTCGTCGATGGCGTACCCCTGTTCCCTGATCCGCTCGAGTTGTTCGAAGAGAACGTCGGGATCCGTGATGGTTCGGTTTGTCATCTCGATAAGTCCCTGCCGGTCGATGATCTCCTGTACGCGGTCCTCCGGCATGTGCGCGAGGATCGCTTTCCCGGGAGCTGCTGCGTGAAGTGGCATTCGTGCACCGGGATACGCGAACAGATTGACGGCGTCGGGCCCTTCTTGCACCGCGACGATTACGCACTGATCGTTTTCTTCGATCATCAACGTGACGTGCTCGCCGGTCTCCGCCGCTATATCCTGGAGTTTGTCGCTGACGACTTTGAATATCTCTAGTCGGTGGCGCTGTTGGTTGCCCACCTCGAGAAACCGGGTTGTAGTCGAGTACTCTTTCTCTTCGACTGTGACGTATCCCGTCGCAACGAGCGCCTGGAGATAGTTATGAACGGTACTGACGGGCATATCGAGCCGTCCGGCGAGATCCGAAACCCCCCCGGAACCGTTCTCCGCAAGCTCGTCTACGATCTTGAACGCCCGTTCGACCGACCGGTTTGATGTGTTCGTCATCATGGAAACCAATTCGCGGATAGTATAGGAGTCTTTCGACTCTGCCGAATGAAGATTCGGGTGCTAGGAGAATCCCGCAAACGACCGAACGCGACCACCAATTCGAATAACTGGATCAGAACACGGTCAAATCCCCCGCACCACCGAATAGAAAGTATACAACAGATCCGATGAGAGCGTAGTACTGGCCTATTTCTGAACGATGGCAGCCTCGGTTTTCGAATCAGCCGAAATATATTTGGCGGTATTTCAGCGATTTCGAGCAAGAATTATGAGTTAGCGGAAGTCTGTTCGATGATGACGACGCATTCAGCAGTACTGAAAGAGACTCCCACAAAAACACGGTCGTTGCTCTCACAGCAGGCTTTCCGATCCTGATTTCGCATCCGGCCTCTTTTCGAGAGAACTGGGACGCTCCTTCGCTGTTGCTCGAATTTGCGATTCTCTGCCATACTATACGAACATAGGGATGTAAATTGAGTATGGCTCTCTCAGTTCGGATTCAGATGTTCCGAAATAGAGTATTCGGGAAGTTGAGCACTGTCTAGTTCTGCATCTCCTCAATCGGCGTCTTTCCACCGAATGATTGGTGCGGTCTCTGACGGTTATAGTAGTGTACAAACTGTTCAAGTCACTTGCGGACGCTCGACCGATTGCCTACCCACGAGTTATGGAAGTGTTCGATCCGCATTTTGAGGGCGTGAAGCCATTTTTCGATCAGGTTTCGCTCCGTATAGTTGACCTGATCTCTCAGTCCTAATCGAGAGAATGCAGTCCGATAACCGAATTTATCGACAGAAACTTAGCCTCCGAGAGATCGTGTTTCTCTTTGAGTTGGCGCAGGAACACAGCTGCCGTATCGGTGCCGTGCCGACCAAACAGCGCAACGTCGAGGATTAATTTGACTTGATGTATATTGCAGCGTACAATCAAGACCACTCGCCGCTGATTTTGACAGCGGTTTCGTCAACAGCGACCTGCATCGGCATCGCCGTTGGCGGATCGCATCCACTGTCAGCCAGTCGATGTACCCAATTCCATACTGCCCTATGAGACCGTTCAACACCTAATTCAGCAGAATCGATATTGTCCCTCGAAGTGGATAGCCAGCCTGATAGAGGCGGACGGTGACGCCCATCAGGGCATTCGTCGTCGTCGATCCAGACACGAACAGTATACTCCATGTACGGTTACATTCGACGACTACGACCGCGTTGGCAGAACTATTTCTCCACGAACTCACCGAGAAATATGACCTTGACGATGCCGTATTTCTCGTCGATGGAGCAAAACATCTCCAGACTGCACTCCGACGATCTGGGCTCCGATTTCGATACGAAAAATATGGAAATCGGAACGCTTCTGAATGTATCTTCTGTGAGATAAAACGTCAAATGGCACTGTCTAGTTTAGCACCTCCGCTGGCGTCTGTCCGTTAAGTGATTGGTGCGGTCGTTGCATCGTGTTCAGATAAGCTGATTCCATGCGAAGGCGAACGATCTGAGCCACTGATCAGCAGTGTCTGCGTGAGCGTTACTAAAGTAGTTTGAGAAGGAT
This sequence comes from Natrinema sp. H-ect4, assembly GCF_041894845.1. NCBI lineage: Archaea > Methanobacteriati > Methanobacteriota > Halobacteria > Halobacteriales > Natrialbaceae > Natrinema > Natrinema sp. H-ect4. The sequence goes on along the minus strand of NZ_JBHDYC010000021.1, from coordinate 520 downwards.
GAGGTTCGGCGTTTTATCTCACGAAAGACACGTTCGATACTGTTCCGATTTCCATGTCGTTCGTATCTGAAACCGAGGCCATGTTGTTGACAAGCGTAGTTCAGCGATTTATCGCCATCGACGAGAAACACGGCGTCATCGACGTCGTGTTTCTCACGTAATTCCGTGAAGAACGTACTGGCTATGACCTTGGTTCTAGTCGGCTCAAGCTTTGTATGCAGTAATTCGTTTGACACTGGATCGACAGCGGCGTACAGCCAATACTGTTCATCGCCGAGCCGGATCACCGTCTCGTCAACCGCAACGTGATCCGGACTTCGACAGGGATCGGGCTATAAATCTGCCTTGTGAACCCAATTATGAACCGTCGATCGAGCCCGTTCAACACCAAATATCTCGAGAACTCGAACAGTATTCGAAAGCGAGAGTCCAGCAAGATGGAGTTGAATACTGAGCTTCATCAACAGCCGCGGTGTTGCTTCTCGCTCCACAAAATCCAAGTCGAACTGGCCGATACTAG
>NZ_JBHDYC010000020.1:0-58156 GCF_041894845.1 Natrinema sp. H-ect4 | reverse complement strand
TTGCCCACTCCGAAGTTCCGGTGAAACCGGCATCTCGAGAGACTGCGATGGAACTGCTCGAAACGATGGCGGTCAGGTCGCGTGCGGAAGCCGGTGTGATCGATTACCGAGTCACAGTTGACCTCGAGGATCCCAATACGTTCAGGATTATAGAACAGTACGAGGACGAAGCTGCCTTCGAATCACATGAATCGAGTACCCATCTCGACCGGTTTCAGTCAGAGATCACTCCCTGCCTCGCTGAAGAGGCGGAACTCACTCGCTTCACTGTCACGTCAGAGACGGCGTTGCCTGGCCCCTGAGGCTTCTGACTGTTACTGTCAACCGTCTACTTGCCCTCGGAGGGAAGTCCAGCGTCTTCCACGGAGAAACGGGTCGAAAAAGCGACCGTCGTGCGGACCTGCAGAGCAGACTCCAACCGGATGACCGAAGGTCGTCACTGACTGATCCGTCGGCCTCGAGGCACACCCGAACCGACTCTTTTAGGGCACACAGCCCTCGAGTGACGCACATGACCGCCGATCCGCCGCTCGTCCTCGATATCGACGGCACCCTGACTCGCCCCGAAGGCTGGGGGATCGATCCCCGCGTCTTCGATCCGCTCCGGGAGTGGGATGCGCCCGTCGTGATCGCGACCGGGAAGGCCTTCCCCTACCCCGTCGCGCTCTGTCACTTCGTCGGGATTCCCGAACTCGTCGTCGCCGAAAACGGCGGCGTCGTCTACACCGGCGATGACGTCTTCTTCACCGCCGATCGCGAGGCCGCTCGAGCCGTCACCGAGGAGTACCGAGCCGCCGGCTACGACCTCGGCTGGGGCGCGGAAGACACCGTCAACCGCTGGCGGGAGACCGAAATCGCGGTCAGCCTCGAGCAGCCGATCGACCCCTTGCGCGAGATTGGCGCGAAACACGGCCTCGAGGTGATCGACACCGGCTACGCCTACCACGTCAAGGACACCGATCCGAACAAGGGCGAGGGACTCGAGCGGATCGCCGCCCACGTCGGGATCGACCTCGCGGACTGTGTTGCCATCGGCGACTCGATTAACGATGTCTCGACGTTCGAAACGGTCGGCCGAAGTTTCGCCGTCGGAAACGCCGACGAGATGGCGAAAGCGGCCGCCGACGAGGTGCTCGACGAGGTGCACGCTGACGGGACGCTCGCGGTGCTCGAGCGGGTACGTGCGGACGGACGGCCCTGATTCGAATCCGTCGCTACTCGCCGTCCTCGAGCACGTCGTCGATCCATTGCTCCGGGACGACTCGTATCTGACTGTCGGCCTGCAGGGAGTCGGCGGTGACGAACACGATTTCATCGCCGCCGGCGACGGCCATTCCACCGCCCGCGACGGAATCCCAGTGATTCAGGACGGTGTCGGGGATCGTCAGGGTTCGCTCGCCGTCGATTTCGGTGCTGGCGACGTAACGGATTCCGCCAGCGTCCTGAATCGGATCGAATTCCTGTGAGACGAAGACGGCGTCGTCGTCCTCCCGAATCCCCCAGAACGCTTCGGAGCTGAGTGACAGGATGTTCTGATCGAACGCGCGTTGGGGAACCGGGATTTCGTTGCTGTGTTCGTCGAACGCCGCTGCGCCAAGTCGCTCGTACGATTCGCGTTCGCCGCTGTCGGGACTGGCGGATTCGCTCGCGGTGCTGTCGGGACTCTCCGACTCGCTCTCAGCGCCGGTGGACTCGTTCGCCACGTCCGCGAGTCGGTCCTCATCGGTGCCGGTCTCGACGACGTCCGACTGATCGATCTCACTCGCGTCGACGTCGCTCTCGAGGTCGGGACTCGAGTCCACGTCCTCGATGTCGATGCTGGTCCCGGCGACGCGCCGGGCCTCGTCACCGGTGTGCTGGCCGCCGCCGGCGTCTCGTTCCTCGAGGTCGTCGATCTCGGGCCCGGTGCTGACGACGTCCGTCTGATCGATGTCGGCTCGAGTCTCGTCGCGCCTCCCGTCCGCCCGCCGCTGGGCGATCGCGACCGCGACGAGCACGCCACCCAGAACGAGTTGGCCGACGCCGTGCTCGCGCTCGCCCCGGCGGAGCGCTCGGACGCCGCGGAGGAGACTCACGCCGCCGCCGATACCCGCCGGGAGGCCCGATTCGATGCCCCCTCGGACGGACTGGAGCGCCCTCGAGGCGGACTCGCGGCTGCGTTTCGATTCGCTGTGCTCGGATTCGGTCGCGGGACTGTCGCCGGTTTCGGTGGTGGGATCTCGCTTGCTCATATTCGGGTTGGCTGTTTCGGTCCGTCACAGGCTGTCTATCGAGTAGTGAGAACGCGGTGACGGCACGGAACACGTCTGGACGGTGGTGGCTGGCTGCTGGTGGCTGGCTGCTGGTGGCTGGCTGCTGGTGGCTGGCTACTGGTAGGTGACACACGTCTCGTGACGGGTGATCGGGGGTTCGATCTAGCTATCGGCGCTCGAGTCGCCGTCTCCCGTGTTGTCGGCGAACTCGTCGGTCTCCGCTTCGGCCGACGACTGGACGTCGTCCATGTCAACGGCGGAGCCGACTTCCTCCTCGTTGATCGCCCGCTCGAGGGTCCCCGTATCGGTCACCGCGCTCAGCCCCTTCTCCTCGACCGCGGACTGGATCTCCCCGGCGTCGATCGCCGAGTCGACGTTCCCGCCGTTCGTCGACGATTTCAGCGCTCGGCGAACGATCAGGTAACCCGCGAGCGCCGCGCCGCCGGTCGCGATGGCTCCTGGGATTCCGTAGCGTTTGTAGCCGAACTGAACCGCTTTCTTGCCGATCGTGTAGGCGCCAATCATGAACGAAGATTGCACTGGAACGCGGAAGAGGGCGAGGCTTTCGTACGGAAGTCGCGATCCTCGAACGGGGTAATTCTCGAACAGGAGGGTCCTCGAACGAGACGATCGATCATTCGGACTGCGACGCGCAGAAAGCGGCTCGAGCGGATCTATATAGATATCGCTTCTCACAAGTTTCGTGACGTTCTATGCGGACGAATTTCGAGTATAAGTGCGATACTACCAGCTGTATCGGGCGTTGGTAGTCTGCCAGCGAGCCTCTATAGATGCGGCTATATTTATATTCGAGCGGACTACATCCGACCACATGGAGACGCGAAAGGTCCAGGTGACGGGCGGATCGACGTACACGGTCTCGCTGCCGAAAACGTGGGCGAACGACAACGACGTCAGCGCCGGCACAACCGTCGAGTTCTACCCCGAAGACAGCGAGCTGTTGCTGACGCCCCAGAGCGAAACGGAGCGCCAGGAGGGGACCCTCGACATCTCGAGCATCGAGGGCGAACGCCTGACCCGGGCCGTGATGACGATGTACGTCAGCGGCTTCGACATCATCAGACTCGAGGCAGGGCGCATCACGACCGACCAGCGTCGCGCGATCCGAAGTGCGACCCAGGGGCTGGTCGGCGTCGAAGTCCTCGAGGAGACCACCGACAGCGTGGTCATTCAGGACCTCCTCGATTCCTCGGAGCTGTCGATCGTCAACGCCGTCACGCGGATGCGCCTGATCGCCCAGTCGATGCTCGAGGACGCGGTGACTGCACTGATCGAAAACGACGACGACATCGCTCGCGACGTGATCGAGCGCGACGACGACGTCGACCGGCTCTGGCTCGTCGTCTCGCGGATCTTCCGCGCCACCCTCCGGTCGCCCCGCGCCGCCGAGGAACTCGGCGTCCCGCGCGAGGACTGCTTCGACTTCCACTCGAGCGCCCGCCAGCTCGAGCGCGTCGCCGACCACGCCGCCAAGATCAGCAACATCGCGCTCAAACTCGAGGAGATCCCCGAGCCGGTCGCCGAGGCGCTCGAGGAACTGCATACGGACGCCTCCACCGTCCTCGAGAAGTCGATGGACGCGCTGTTCGCCGACGAAACCGGGGAGGCAAACCGGCTCGGCCACGACGCCCGGGAGGCCGTCCTCGAGATCGACGAGCACACCCGCCAGATCGACGATATGCTCCGGGATCTCGACCCGGTGCAGGCTCAGTCGCTGGGGTTGATCGTCGACTCGCTGTCCAGAAGCGCCGACTACGGCGGCAACATCGCCGAGACGGCGCTACAGAAGGCTGCACCGCGGCCCTGACACGTTCGATCGGACCGCACCGGTCAGCGTCCCGCTCGGCCCGATCCGCGGTAGCGTTGCGAACGAGCGGGAAAACTACTACTACCTCTCCCTGAAATCGACGACTGATGGCTCCCCAAGCGGATCCGTTTCGGGTCGCGGAGGTAATACCGTGACGAACCGCCCGCGTTCGTCGCTCGCTCGAATCCGACCGGCGCTCACGCGCACCCGAATTCGGGTCGGCCTCGGCGTCGTCGTGCTGCTCTCGACCGCCGTCGTCGCCGCCGCGGCGTCGGGCGGCCTCTCGACGGCGTCGAAGGAGGCCGTCCCGGAGGCACCGCCGACCGAGAACCACACGGTCGTGACCGAATCGGGTCGCGCTGGGACGATTACGGCCTACCAACCCGACGGGGAGGTCCTCTACTACAACAACTCGCGGACGAAGTATTTCGACGTCGATCCGGTCGAGGGCGATCCGCTGACCGTCGAGTACACCGCGACCGACACGATCCACACGGACGGACCCAACTGCGGCGATCCGCCGTGCGCCAGGAACGTCATCGAGCGTGTCGACCTCGAGACCGGCGCGGTCGAGGTTGTCTACGAACGCTACGATCACAAGGAGACCGCCGCCGAGTGGCACGACGTGGACCGCATCGACGAGCGCCACGTGCTCGTCGCCGACATCGTCGCGGATCAGGTCTTCATCGTCGACACGGAGACCGAGGTCGTCGAGTGGCTCTGGGACGCCCAGAGCGAGTTCCCGCTGGAGAGCGGCCACTCGTTCCCGAACGACTGGACGCACATCAACGACGTCGAGTACATCGAGGACGGCCGGATGGAAGGCCGGATCATGGTCAGTGTTCGAAACCAGAATCGGGTCGTCTTCCTCGACCGGGAGGAGGGCCTGCTCGAGAACTGGACTCTCGGCGGCGAGAACGATACCGACGTTCTGAACGAACAGCACAATCCCGACTTCATCCCCGAGAGCCGAGGTGGACCGGCCGTCCTCGTCGCCGACTCCGAGAACGGCCAGATCAAGGAGTTCCAGCGCGAGGACGGCGAGTGGAACCGAAGCTGGCTGTGGGAAGACGAACGGATCCAATGGCCCCGCGACGCGGACCGGCTTCCGAACGGGAATACCTTGATCACCGACACCCACGGCAACCGTGTTATGGCCGTCAACGAATCGGGCGACATCGTCTGGACGGTCGAGTCGACACTCCCCTACGAAGCCGAGCGTCTCGAGACCGGTGCCGAAAGCGTGAGCGGCCAGAGCGCCCGGGAACTCGGTCTCGAGTCCCGGACGGTAACCGAAGACGACGGCGGAACCGGCGAATTCGGAATCGACCCGTTCGCGTTTCTCGGCGGCATCGTCGAGTCGATCCTCCCCCATCGGATCTATAACGCGCTCATCTTCGTTGCGCCGGTCTGGGTGGGCGAAACTGCAGCCGCCGCGATCGCCGTCGGACTCCTGTCGGGGCTGACCTGGGTGGGTCTCGAGATCAGATGGACGCTCCGCGATGCCGGTATCAGGTTCCGCCTCCCCGTCTCCCGCGAACGGGAGTAGCGCGGTCGGTGGCCTCTGTTGCTCCGCGGGTGATACTCATCTCCGTCTCGTCGGCAAGGGAGAGCGGACCGGTCAGGCGTCCTTCCGTCCGACCGTCAGCGATCGAGTGCGGCTCGAGGGGGAGAGCCGCGTCCGTACGGCGCGTCCGCCGACGGCGACGAGCGAGGTAAAAATCAGGAACGAGCAGAAGTACCACGGCTTGGACTGTATCACTGTGAGACCCCTCGTGGAAGCGGGCACGATACCGAGCGCCAGCAGATAGAACGCGGTGCAAAGCGCGAACGACGACCGGCGGTAGCCGTGCCAGTAGATAATTCCGATGAGAATACCGGAGAGAAGCCCGAGCTGGCCCGAATGAAGTTCGGGAACGGTGCTAAAAATTGACGAAAGGACGGTCTCGACGGTAGCCATTCGTCTCGTTCTCCAACGGGACCGTTCTATGCTTCGACCTGCAAATCGACAGCTACTATGACGGGTCGGCCGCGACGCTATGGGTACTGATCGGTGCCGAGACACTGACGATAAGTACCAACAACTTCGTCGACGTCGTCGTCGGTCAATCCGTTCACTTCCACCCTCCTCCGGGAACGCTTTTTACACCCCAACTCGAAAGGCAAGTGATGGAACTCGACGATCATGCCGAGGATCTCGCCTCCGACCTCGGTGTTGACAAAGAGGAGGTCACAGACGACCTGCAGAACTTGGTGGAGTACAGCGTCCCGATCGACGAGGCGAAACAGAGCCTCCGGCGGAAGTACGGCGGCGGCTCCAGCGGCGGTGGCGGCGCGCCGTCGGCGAAGGATATCGCCGAAATCACGACCGACGACAGCAACGTCACCGTCACGGGCGTCGTCCTGACCGCGGGCGAACGATCGATCCGCTATCAGGGCTCCGATCACGTCATCGTCGAAGGCCGACTGGCCGACGAGACCGGCGTCATCGACTACACCGCGTGGGAGGACTTCGGCCTCTCGCCGGGCGACACGATCACCGCGGGCAACGCGGGCGTCCGCGAGTGGGACGGCGAACCCGAACTCAATCTCGGCGAGAGCACCTCGCTGTCCTTCATCGAGGAGTCTCTCGAGGTGCCCTACGAGAGCGGTGGCGACGCGCAACTGGCCGAACTGCGGACCGGTGACCGCGCGGTCACCATCGAGGTCAGCGTCCTCGAGTGCGAGCGAAAGACGATCGATGGCCGCGACGGCGAGACGGACATCCTGAGCGGCGTCTTCGGCGACGAGAGCGGGCGGCTCCCCTTCACGAACTGGGATCCCGCACCGGAAATCGAAGACGGTGGCACGGTCCGCATCGAGAACGCCTACGTACAGGAGTTCCGCGGGGTGCCCGAGGTCAACGTCTCGGAATTCTCGCGAGTCTCCGCACTCGACCGCGAGATCGATGTCGGGACCAACACGTCGACGATGGACGTCGGCGACGCCGTTGCCACTGGCGGTATCTACGACGTCGAAGTCGTGGGGAACCTGCTCGCGGTCCGCGACGGCTCCGGGCTCATTCAGCGCTGTCCGGAGTGTTACCGGGTCATCCAGAAGGGACAGTGCCGAACCCACGGTGACGTCGACGGGATCGACGACCTGCGCGTCAAGGCAATCCTCGACGACGGCACCGGGACCGTCACCGTCGTCCTCGACGACGACCTCACCGAGCGAGTCTACGACGGGACTCTCGAAGACGCCCTCGAGCAGGCCCGCGAAGCGATGGACCAGGAGGTCGTCGCGGATCGGATCCGTGAGCGCATCGTCGGCCGCGAGTACCGCGTTCGGGGTCACCTCTCGGTCGACGAGTACGGAGCGAATCTCGACGCCGAACGCTTCGAGGAGAGCGACGACGATCCGGCCGCCCGTGCGACGGCCTTCTTAGCGAAGGTGGACGCATGAGCGCGAACGGCGACGGCGACGACGAGATTCCGGGGCGAGAGCTCGCCTACCGGCTCTTTGCTGCCGAGTACGACGACGCCTCGTTCTCCTACGCGGAGAGCGACGAGGAGCGTGCGCCGAACTACGTGATCACGCCGACCGGCGCGCGACTCAACCGCGTCTTCGCCGTCGGGACGCTAACCGAGGTCACGTCGGTCAACGACGAGATGGTCCGGGCTCGCGTCGTCGACCCGACCGGCGCGTTCGTCGTCTACGCCGGCCAGTACCAGCCCGACGAACTGGCCTTCCTCGAGGGGGCCGAACCACCCGAATTCGTCGCGGTGACGGGAAAGGCCCGGACATTCCAGCCCGACGATTCGGATCAGGTCTATACCTCCATCCGGCCGGAGAGCATCGCGACGGTCGACGCCGACACCCGGGACCGCTGGGTCGTCAGCGCGGCCGAGCAGACCCTCGATCGCATCGGTACCTACGCCGGATCTGCCGAACTCGATCTCGATGGCGACGCGCTGACCGACGCGCTGCTCGAGGCCGGCGTCGAATCCGGCCTCGCGGCGGGGATTCCGCTCGCACAGGAGCACTATGGGACGACGCCGTCGTACCTCGCGGCGCTGCGAGCGTGTGCGCTCGAGGCGGTCGAAGTCGTCGCGGGCGAGCGCGATCAAGTGAGCGGTCTCACCATCGCACCGGACACGACGAGTCCCGAGTACGACGCGACGTTCGCCTCGCTCACCGACCTCGACGGCGTCGACACTGACGCGCTCGAGGCCAGCATCGAGTCCGAATCCGAACCCGAACTCGAGGCGACGGAGCCAGTCGCGGCGACGACCGACGGAAGCGGCACGGCTGCGACCGACCCCGAGGACACGCATTCTGGCTCCGCGGCCGGAACGGCGACGAGTGACGATCCCGCGACTACCGATATCGATGCGGAACTCGAGGCCGAGGCAGCCGACGCCGAACCCGACACCGAGGCAGCCGACGCCGAACCCGACACCGAGGCAGCCGACGCCGAACCCGAGGTCGAGGCAGCCGAAGCCGAACCCGACGCCGAGTCGGACGACACCGATGAATCCAACAGTGCCGACGACTCGCCGGAGGCCGAGCCCGACAGTGACGAGACAGCGAGCGAGGTCGACGACGAGCCTGTCGCCGTCGCGGCGTCGGAATCCGACGACAGCGATGACGAAACCGACGACGAACTCGGCGACTTCGACGCCGGCGACGTCGACGACGGCATGTACGAGATGGACGAGTCGGAACGCGAACAGCTCGAGGAGGAGTTCGGCACGGAGTTCACCGCCGGCTCCGACGTCGACGAGCCCGGGGAAGCGGGAATCGACGTTCCCGAGCCCGAAGACGCCGCGGCCGACGAGCTCGAGGCAGAATCGGAACTGGGCGACGGTACGGAATCCGACGAGGACGACGATATCGGTACACCACCGGAATCCGGACTCGAGGACGCGGAATCGGACGAAGCCGATGTGTCAGCACCCACAGCCGACGAGGAGTCCGAAACCGACGGCGCGGAACCGGACGATGAGCCGGTCGCGGATGACAAACCGGCCGCAGACGATGAACCGGCCGAGGATGTCAATCTCGAGGCCGCCGTCGTCGAGACGATGACCGAACTCGACGACGGCGACGGTGCCGATCGGACGGAGCTGATCGAGACGGTCGCCGCCGACACGGGGGCACCCGCCGACGACGTGGAGGACGCCATCCAGGACGCGCTGATGGGGGGCCAGTGTTACGAGCCCGACGACGAGACGCTGAAGGCGATCTGAGCGGCCGCGATGCGAGACGATCCCAACCGGCCTCCGACCGGGACCCCGTCGCCGCCCGCTCGCGTCGAACCGGTTCCCGGCGAACCGGCCGCGACCGCGGCGATCGGGGGTGAGAGCGCGTTGCTCGTTGCCGACTATCACGCCGGCTACGAGGCCGGTTTGCGCTCCGAGCGCGGCGTCGACGTTCCCAGCCGCGCACCTGGCCGCCGAGAGCGACTGGTAGCGTTGCTCGAGCGAACCGATCCCGATCGGCTGGTCGTCCTCGGCGACCTCATGCATTCAATCGGTGATCCGGGCGGGGCCGAACGCGGCGAACTCGAGGTGCTGTTCGAGTCCTTTGCAGCCGATCTCGAGGCCACCGTCGTCAAGGGAAACCACGACGGTCGAATCGAAACCTGGCTCGCGGACAGCGACGATATCGGGGCGACGATCACCGTGGTCCCCGGCGAAGGAATCGCGCTCGGCGATATCGGCGTCTGTCACGGGCACACCTGGCCCTCCCGAGCGGTCCTCGAGAGCGAGGTGGTCTGTCTGGGTCACGAACACCCGTGCGTTCGACTCGAGGACGAGGTCGGCGGGAGCCGCGTCGAACGGGCGTGGCTCCGCGGTCGGCTCGATCCCGGCCCGTTTCGCGAGCGTCCGGAGTACGAGGAAGTATCGTGGCTCGAGGATGCAGACGAAACCCCGCCGCGCGTGGTTGTCGTGCCGGCGTTCAACGACCTCGTCGGTGGAACGTGGATCAACGTGGCCGGCCAGTCGTTTCTCTCGCCGTTTCTTCCGGCGGGGCTGGCTTCGGGGGAGGCGTACCTGCTGGACGGTACGCGACTCGGTCCATATGAGTCGGTCTGACAGATCACTCCAAGTGGTCTAACAACTGGGAGACATACGGGCTGTTATCCCAACTCCGATGCGGACTGATCGCGGTGATGAGTGTTCGTGCTTCACTGCGGGTCATATGGCCGCCGCGAGCGTAATCACAGAGGAGTCGCGGCGTCGGAACGATTCGCGGTCCGGTAAGCACCGCGTGAATGAGCGCGAAGTTCGTCCCGCCGAATTCGTCGGTGAGAAAGCCGTCGGCAGCGAGCGCGTTCGCCAGAACGATGCCGTCCGTTTCGCCGTCGTCGAGTCCGAACGTCGGCCGTGAGTCCGGCGTCTCCGATCGCTCATAGGGGTCGACGACGACGTAGTGCTCTCGAGCGGCGAGAACGTTGTTCGCGGCTGCTCCGTGGATATCGTGGTACTGAGCGATATCACGGAGTTCCGAAACGACTTCGGGCGGGACGGTGACTGTACAGGACGTGAGCAGATACTGCAGCGGATCGGGTTGCTCACCCGCGTCGTCTCCCGCGTCAGCACGTGGGACGCCGAGACTGACGAGTGCACTCGTATCAGCGACCACCGTCCGGAGCCGCGGTCGATCGCTCATCGCTCGTCGCTACCAGTGGACTCGGTCTCCGGATCAACCGCTTCCGTCTCCCCATCGTAGATCTCGATATCGTCGGGTGCTGCGAGATCGAATGGCTCCCCCTCCAGATCCGCTTTGAGGAGACGAAGCCGTTGTGCAGTTTCCGCACCGACCAGCTGTTTGACGGTTTCAAACTCCAGTTGGTCGTCGTAGTACTTCGTCGCGACCAGTTCTCGAAACGTCTCGCTCTCCGCGGTCTCTTCGATATACTCACGAATCGCGTCGACGAGCAGATCCGTCCGATCCGTATCGAAGAGGTCGGCGATCGCATCGAGTCGATCGACGAGATACTCCGGTGATTGAAAGTGTACTCGTCGAGGATCGTCACTGGCGCTCATCTCGTGTGCATCTTTTGCACATAGAACAATAACGGTTTCGCCCTGCTACACATCGCTTGCACAAATCGACGTGGTCCGAACTAGTAGCCGTCAGTAACAGAACCCTCCGTCAGTTACGATTCCGGTCCTGCCTCACCGATGACGAACTCGCCGTCCACTGTCGACCACCTGAGTTCGATTCCCGTCCCGCCATCGATCACCGGGAGCACCGAACTGCCGGCGTTCACCTCGACTACGTCCGGTGCCGGGACCGTGACCGATTCGCCGTCGACGACGAACGTCATCGTACTGGCCGACGACAGCTGGCCCTCGAGTCGCTCGAGCGCGACTGCGGGATCCGCAGCCGTCTCCTCGCTCGCGTCCGAGCGGGACGCCGCCGATGGCCGGCTCGATAGTCACGTCGCGGCTGCGGTTCGAGAGGACGGCGTTGACGGCGACGCCGACGAGGAGCAGGAGGCTGCTGAAGTACAGCCACGTCAGGACCGCCGGACGGTTTCCGATCGGATCTCGTCGCCCTCGCGCCACTGATAGTAGTCGTACTCGGTCCCGGCGATCTCCGTCACCGAGACGGTCGCCCGCTCCGGGACGCCGTCGGGGTAGGATTCGGCATCGGCCTCGTCCGATGCCGATTCGTCGGCTGCCCCCTCACGTCGCTCCTTCCACGCTGCCACCTCCTCGAGATAGGCGCTCACTTCGCGAAGCGTCGCTGCGTCTCGTTTCGCGAGTTCGTCGAGCGCCTCACGTTCCACGCGGTCCACTTCCGGCGGCGGGGTCGGTCGCTCGTTGACAGTCATGTCTTCCGATGAGAGGTGGGCGACCGTAAAACGTCGTTGTTCCGTTCGAGACCGTCTTCCGCGTCACGATTTGCGGTGTGATGACGTGGCCTGTATTGAGTCCTAGAATTCCTTAGTACCCATCCACGTGTGAATTTATATACCAGAACGGGATCCGTACTGGTGACAATGGAATCACAGAAACACCGACCGACAGCGCAGATCGATCCGGTTCCCGACGACCTCGAGTCGGCCCAGGCGAAACTCGTGTACATCTATCTCGAAGCGGCCGACGGCGCGACGGTCGAAGAACTGGGAGAGATACTGGCGATGAAGAAGATCGACATTCTGAGCGTGCTGAACTCGCTTTCGAGTGCCGACTACGTCACCCAGACGGGCGCGACGTACGTCGTCGCGAACTGATCGGCGAGTCGCGACGACTGGGACGACGAGATCGGCGCTCGTTCTGCCGGCGTGTCGTCAGAAACTGGAATGTAGCGTATCGGCGCTCGACGCGCCGAAACACGTCGTCTTCGGGGTGGCTGGTTAGAACGTCTCGAGGTAGCGGTCGAGTTCCCACTCGGAGACGTCGACGAGGTAGTCCTCGAACTCCTGTTCTTTGGCTTCGACGAACTTCGGCCCGACGTGCTCGCCGAGGGCACTGTAGATAACTTCGTCCTCCTCGAGAGCCTCGACGGCTTCGCCGAGGTTCGTCGGCAGTGTGTCGATGCCGTACTCTTCGCGCTTCTGTTCGTCGAACTCGTAGATGTTCTCGCGGACCGGATCCGGACAGTCGAGGTCGCGTTCGACCCCGTCGAGACCGGCGTGGATGAGCGCCGCGAGCGCGAGGTACGGGTTACAGGACGGGTCGGGGAAGCGCGCTTCGATGCGCGAAGCCGCCGGGACGCGGGCCGCCGGTTTGCGGATCAGCGCCGAGCGGTTGCGATCGGACCAGGCGACGTAGACGGGTGCCTCGTACCCCGGCACCAGTCGCTTGTAGCTGTTCACAGTGGGGTTCGAGACGGCCGTGATCGCCGGCGCGTGCTCGAGGATCCCTGCGATGAAGGAGTGTGCCGTTTCGGAGAGGTCGAACTCGTCGTCCTCGTCGTGGAAGGCGTTCTCGCCGTCCTCGAACAGCGAGAGGTGCGTGTGCATGCCCGAGCCGTTGATGCGCGGGATCGGTTTCGGCATGAACGTCGCGTGCAGGTCGTGCTGTGCGGCGATGGCGCGGACGACGGTGCGGAAGGTGCCGACGTTGTCCGCCGTCGAGAGCGCGTCGTCGTATTCGAAGTTGATCTCGTGTTGGCCCCTGGCAACCTCGTGGTGGCTCGCTTCGATCTCGAAGCCCATATCCTCGAGGCCGTAGATGATGTCACGGCGAACGTCGCTCGCGAGGTCTTTCGGTGCGAGGTCGAAATAGCCGCCGTGGTCACCCGTCTTCGTCGTTGCACGTCCCTCCTCGTCTTCTTCGAAGAGGAAGAACTCCGGTTCGGGTGCCGCGTTGACCGTGTATCCCAGGTCGTCGGCGCGCTCGAGGGCGTTCTTGAGGACGCGCCGCGGGTCGCCCTCGAAGGGCTCACCGGTCGAGGTATCGATGACGTCGCAGATCATTCGGGCCGATGCGCCGTCCTCACGGTTTTGCCACGGGAGGATCGCGAACGTGTCGGGATCGGGCTTGAGCCGCATGTCCGATTCCTGAATGCGCACGAATCCCTCGATCGAGGAGCCGTCGAAGTAGATCCCTTCGGTGAACGCCTTCTCGGCCTGCCGGGCGGGCACGGAGACGTTCTTGACAGTCCCCAGAATGTCGGTGAACTGTAGCCGAAGGAAGTCGATGTCTTCCTCCTCGATTTCGTCCAGTACCTCCTCTTCCGAAGCGGTTAGATTTCCGTTCGTCATCTTCTACTCGCGTAAGCAAACGAATTCCACTATTAAAATTCTATTGTTGTGGGCGAATATGCGCAAATCTCCTCTCAGATGGACGAACGTAGTTTATAATATGGTATACTCGGTATGTGGCTGACATCGGCTGAAAAAATACCGGCAGAAATGAATAATCGTGTAGTGGTCGCTCGAGGCGTCGGTTCGTCGGACGTTCATCGATCCCTCGAGTCGCGTTCCAGGTCTCGTCTCGAGTCACGCCTCGATCGTGTCGAACTCGTCGATCTCGAGGATCGAGTCGCTACGCCGAAGCGGCCTGCACACTGGGGACGTGCCCGACTCCGGTCAGTATCGTCAGGCTCGAGAGGCCAATCTCGATGGTTGCCCGCCAGACGGTCGCCGAGGTGCGGATCGCTCGCTGCCACGCCGCGGTCGGGACGATCGGCGCTCGTTCGCGTGCCGACTCGGTCGGTCGCGGCCGCTTCGTCAGTGTCGTCTCGCAGTTCGGACAGACGTACGCGACGTGCCGGCCGTTCGATTCCAACACCCAGTCGCCGTCGACCGGGCTCGAGTGGTCGCACTCCCAGCAGAACAGCGTCGCTTTCCGCTGCGTCGGGGCGCCGTCACCGCGGGTGGATGCTGGCTGGGTCATCGGGCGTGGGTACAGGCCCCAGGTATAAAGTCACATTTCGTACTCGATTCACACAATACGATCGGCCGGTGAATCTCCGCTGTGACACCGTCAACCGATCCGAGAAATGCGGTGTGTCCACGAGAGTCAGGGCGGCGGTACGACCCGACCGTCGACTCGCCGCGCCCCGGCGTCACGGATTTCCGCGCCGGTCACGTATCCGTCGTCATGGTCGCGACCAGTAAACCGAGCCGACTCGAGACCGGCGACGAACTCGACGACTTCGTAGACGCCCACGACGTGGCGCTCGTGGAGTTCTACACCAGCGGCTGTGCGATGTGCCAGGCTATGGAACCTGTCCTGGGAAACGTCGCTCGGGCCACGGACGTCGCGATCGGGATGGTCAACCCCGGCGACGACATCGAACTCGTCGACCGGTTCGATATTCGGTCGGTGCCGACGCTGATCCTCTTCGAAAATGGAGAGGAAACCGCGCGGCTGGCGGAAGGATTCCAAGGCGGCGACGCCGTCACCGAGTTCCTGGCCGAGCACGTTCCGACCGCCGTCGGTGCCGACTGACAGAATCAGGTTCGTCACTGCAGCGCACTGCTCGAGTCCGCGAACGCTTATCATCGCTCGCTCGTATTCCCCTTCTATGTCCGACGAGGACGGTGCCGACCTGCTGGCGCTGCGCTGTGACGCCGTCGCCGATCTGGACGACACGGCGTTGCGAGACGCGCTCGAGTACTTCGATCCGGACCTCGTCTACGTCGTTCGCGAATCGTCGGACGTCCGCGTCGTCAGCCGCCTCCGTCGCGCGTTCGACGGGCCGGTCGTCTCCGCCGGCGGCCCCGCCGACGTTCGGACGGAGACGGTCGCCGGTATCACGTTCGTCTTCGCGGGGTCGGCGTCGCTGCTCGAGGACCACTCTGAAGACGACGAGACGCAGACCGCGGAGTACGTCGTCTGTGACGACATCGAGCCGACGGCCGACGCCGTCATGCTGGAGGCGAGTCTCGCCGGCCGCGAACCGCTCGCCCGCTACCAGTCGCGAGCGAGCGGGACGGTGACCGTGCTGACCGGCGCGCTCGAGGCGAGTTACGATCACGTCTGGGAGCCGACCGTCGACAGAGAAGGAGTCAGGATACCGGTTCGGGGGGTCGCCCCGTTGCGCCGCTCCGGTGCGGCCGAACTCGCCTGTCTCACCTGCGACCGGCGCGGTTCGGTGGCCGTCTCGTCGGCCCCGGCCGACCGGTTCGGGCTGCGAGCGCTTGCCAACGTCGGGCCGACGACCGCACAGCGCCTCCGAACGAATGGGTACGAGACGCGCGCGGCCGTCGCCGAGACCACCGAGGCGGACCTCCGCTCGATCGAGGGGATCGGCGCGTCGACGGCTCGAGCGATCCGCCACAACGCGCGTGCGCTCGCGGAGTCACGTGTCGTCCGCCGCACCGACGAGCCGGTCCCGCCGGCGGCCGAGACCGCGACGCCGCTGTTCGTCGACATCGAAACCGACGGGCTACAGCCGACGATCATCTGGTTGATCGGGGTCTACGATCCCCAACGCGACGCGTACGTGGACTTCGTCGACACCGATCCGTCCCGCGACGAGCCGGGCGCGACGACCCGCAAGTTCGTCTCGTGGCTGGCCGCCGAGTACGACGCGCCGTCGCTCGTCGCGTGGAACGGCCACGCGTTCGACTACAAACACCTCGAGCGGTTCATCGCCCGCGACGTGCCCGAGTTCCGCGACTACTGGCGGGAAGACGTTTTCACGTACGACCTCTACGACTGGGCTGTGCGGTGCGAGCACGCCGTACTGCCGGGTCGAACAAACCGACTCGAGGACGTGGCCGAAGCGCTGGGCTGTGACCGGGCGGGAGCCGCGGCGGCCCTCGACGGGAAGAGCCTCGCGGAGCGGATTCGACGGCTGCTCGAAAGCGAACGGCCCTCGGGTGCCGGCCCCGAGGACCGCGCGGCCGCGACGGCGGCCTCGACTGGAACCGCTATCGACTGGGCGGCCGCCCGAGAGTACTGCGAGGCGGACGTCCGGGAACTGGCCGCGGTCGCCGAGGCGATCGCGGCGGCCCCGCTCGAGACGGGCGAAGCGCAGACAGAAACGGGACGTGGACGATCGGCCGACGACTCGACGCAGACCGGCCTCGCCGACTTTTAACTATGCCAACCGACGACATAGACGATCTGACCGACGGGCAGGACAGTACCGGAGCGGACGGCCTCGCGCTGACCGGCGCGGAGCTACGGGACACCTTTCCGTCGCGTCGCTACCACGGACAGCTTCACGAACGGTTCACGCTGCCGGCCGAGCCGGCCAGTCACGTCCCGGCCCGCGAGGTGTTGCCCGCAGACCTCGCGGCGACGCTCGAGGTCGACCCATGGAGCCACCAAGCCGCGGCGCTCGAGGCGCTGTCCGACGGCGAGAACGTCTGCGTCGCGACCTCGACATCCTCCGGGAAGACCTACGTCTACGGATTGCACGTCGCGCGACGTTTTCGGGAGAATCCAGACGTGCGCGCGCTGCTCGTCTATCCGACGAAGGCGCTCAGCCGCGATCAGGAACGGGAACTCAACGATCTCTTCGATTCGCTCGGGCTGGACGTCACCGTCGGCGTCTACGACGGCGACACGAAACGCGAGGAGAAGGCCCGGATCCGCGAGGAGGCGAACGTCGTCATCACGAATTTTGCCGGACTGAATCAGTACCTCGAGGGACACCACCGCTGGGCCGCGTTCCACGCGGAGTGCGAACTGATCGTGATCGACGAAGCGCACTCGTGGACGGGAATCAGCGGGATGCACGCCGCCTGGATCCTCCGGCGGACCCGGCGGCTGATCGACTGGTACGGCGGCGACCCGCAGTACGTGCTGACGACCGCGACGATCGGCAACCCGGCCGAACACGCCCGCGCGCTGACCGGGGAGCCGGCGACGGTGATCGACGAGGACGGCTCGCCCAGCGGTCGCCGCCACCTCGCGTTCTGGGACCCGCCGACGGACGGCGGTGGGGGCGAGTACGAAGACGGGAGCGGTGATAGTGATACTGAGTGGTCGCCGAGCAAACGCCCCGCCACCGTCGAGGCCGCGGAAGTCTGGGCGCACTGCTGCTATCACGGCGTTCCCTCGCTGCTGTTCTGCGATTCGCGCAAGCAGACGGAACTGGCCGTCGGACGCGCACGCGAGTACCTCGAGAACCCCACCCTGCCCTACCGGAACAGCGCCGACCTCGCGGCGTACAACGCGGGCCACGGGAAGCGATCACGGCGCAGTACGGAAAACCGGCTCAAAGATGGGGAGCTCGACGGCGTCGCGACGACCAGCGCGCTCGAGGTCGGCATCGACGTCGGCGGGATCGACGGCACGATCCTCATGGGGTATCCGGGATCCCGGCAGTCGTTCTGGCAGCGCCTCGGCCGCTCGGGGCGCGACGAGCGCGAGGCGCTCTCCGTGTTCGTCCCCAGTCACGCGACGCTGGACCAGTACATCCTGCGCCATCCGGCGTACCTCCTCGAGGAGGAGCCCGAGAGCGCGATCGTCGACCTCGCGAACAACCCAGTCTACCTCCAGCATCTGCGCTGTGCCGCTCAGGAACTCCCGCTGCGCCGCGAGGACGCAGACCGGTTCGGCGGGATCGATCGACTGAAACGAGCCGTCGAGTACGGCCGACGGACGGGGGATTTCGAGGGATCGCTCGCGGGCGGCGTTACGTACGCCCACCGCGACCGACCGCAAAGCGAGATCAATCTGTACGCCTCCGGCGGGAACGCCTTCGAGGTCCGGCTGGCCGGCGAGGAGACCATCGGCCACCAGCCCATCGGCAAAGCGCGCGCGTATCGGGACTACCACGAGGGCGCGACGGTGCTGTATCGGGGCGACCAGTACGAGGTCGTCGAACTGCAGGAGGATCGACCCCAGCCATCCGTCACGCTCGAGCCGGTCGACGTGGACTATTACACCCAGTCCCAGCGCCGGACGACGATCTACGACACCGAGGTCCGCGAGTCCCGTGACGTCGGGCCCTTCCGGCTCAACTGGGGGTACGGCACCGTCACGGTCCACCACGATACCTACACGAAACGGGAGATCGGGACCGGCGACGTTCTCGCGGTGGGGCTCGAGACCGGCGTCCCACCGCTCGAGATGCGAACACAACTGTGCTGGGCCGAAGTGCCCGACGACGTCGAACGGGCGGTGACGGCGGCTCACAGCGACTATCACAACGACGAGTGCGAGGAGCTGCCGCCGCGACTCCACGGCTACCTCGGCGGCATCCACGCCATCGAGCACGCGATGATCGCCGTCGCGCCACTCGAGTTGACCGTAGACGCTGCGGATCTCGGGGGGCTCGCGACCAATCGTCTCCCCGATGGGACCGACGCGAGCGGCTGGTTCATCTACGACGGGGTCGAGGGCGGCCTGGGCTTTTCCCGGCGCATCTACGAGGAGTACGAGGCGGTCGCCCGCCGGGCGCGAGACCTGATGACTGACTGCCCGTGCGGGCGCGACGAGGGCTGTCCCGCCTGTCTCATGGACGATCGCTGTGGCAACGACAACCGGCCGCTGTACGCGCCCGCGGCGACGGACGTGATCGACGCGCTGCTCGGCGAGGTCGATCCGGCCGCGTTGCGCTCGAGCGCAAACGCCGACCCCGACGACAGCACCGAACGTCGGCCACCAGCATCAGTTTCGTAGCCGTGACGAGCGGCGGAAAATGCGATCGAGAACGGATTCGATACAGGCGCGTCGATCTATTTGTCGGCCTCGAGTTCGCTCGGGTCGAGCGTCCCCTCGAGATACCGTTCGCCCAGCTCTGAGACCTCGTAGACGCCCGGCATGTGCTTCGTCAGGAGCCCATACTTGGTCATCTCGCGGCACCGATAGGCCGCATATCTGGCCGGGGCGATCCCCTCGTCGTCGATCTGGTCCGGTTCGAAGGCGTCCTCGGACCGGAGGAACTCGAGGATCGGTTTATCCGCGGGTTCCATCCACTCGGCGTCCGTTTCCGCTTCCGTTTCCGTTTCGCTCTCGGACGCGTCGGCACTGGTTTCGGAGTCGTCGGTACCAGTCTCGGGGCCGTCGGCAGCGTCCGATGACTCCGCCGAATCGTCCGTCGTCGAATCGTCCATGAATTGCAAGACTCCCTCCGCGGAGGAATGTGTTTCCCAATCGCTCGAGGCCCGTCACGCGATCGGCGGCTTCGTTACCGGGACGGAACACCCGTGAACGACTCGGCCCCCGTCGAGTGAGAGGGGCGAACGTTGGCGGCCGGGCTCGCCGCTGGTCGTTACTCCTCCGGGACGGCGTAATCGACGTGTACGTTCGGAATCGTGGCCGGTTCGTGCCCCGTGATTCCGCGATCGACGAACGTGACGTCCGTCAGGTCGCCGGTGAATCGGAACGTCACCGTTCCGCTCTCGATCGTCCCTTCGACGGTAGTGCCCGAGAGGACGGTCACGTTCGCTTCCTGTTCCTCGTCGGCCAGCTCGATCGCGCCGTCGACGGTGAGTTCGACACTCGAGGGCGTCCCCTGCCCGATGATCGTCAGCACGTTCGGCCGGTCACCGTTTGCGTCGGTCGCGTTCGACGTCGATCTCGTCGCTGCGATGGTCGCTGTCGCCGGCGTCTCGGTCTGGATCGGTGTACTGCCACGGTCCGTCAGTTCCACGGCAACACGGCTGTCGTCACGATTTCCAGGTGCGTTTTCGGGTTCCATATGGTGGACAGAGTCGAGTATGACAGTATAAACCTTCTCACTGAACTAACGGTAAGAACTGGCGAAATATAACCACACATGCCGGATCTCGGCGGAATTTTGCGCGTTCGTATCGGGGTTTTATATCGTCTCTCTGATCGATGATTCCTCGGCGACAGCCGGCGTGAGACGCGAGGCCGATTCGAGACACTCGAGGAGGTCGAGTGACGGCTTCTCTCGCCCGTTCGATCCCACTCGAGTCGGAGGAATCCGTGGTCAGTCGTCCTCGAGGAGTCCGAGGTCGGTCGCGGCCAGATTCGCGATCTGATCGGCGATGTCGGGATCGACTGCGGCGACATCGTCGCCGTCGTGGAGCTGCTCGTTGTGTCGGTCGATGGCGTCGGCGAGCTCCGACAGGGGGACGCGGGAGGTCGTTTCGCAGTCAGGACAGACGACCGGGACGCGCGGGGCGTCTTCGTCCGACTCGCTTGTGTTCGTCATTTGTCGTGTATCTCGCGCCGATCGTCAAAGCCCCATTGGTTCGCTTCCCGTCCGACGCAGTCGTGTATCGACTCATTCCGTCGGTGACAGCTCGTCGATAGGAGCGGTTCCCTGTCATGGTATACCAACACAAATACCGCGACTGAGCCGGTCTATCGGTTCGTTTTCGTCGCTTCCCGGTGTCGTTGGCCAGCAGTATTATACTAATTGCGGCGAACAATCTGATAGACGGGGGGTACGACAGTCTGTCAGCGGATCATTCCGCTCGGTTTGATCACCCCGTCACGACGTGCGAGGAACTCCATGGTTCCCGGCTACACCCGTAGCCGTTCCCTGTCTTTCTTTGAGCCATCCTTTCTGTCATTGAGAGGGAGGGCTGTCCGCAGTCTCTCTTCGCGGTGAACGTGTCGGGAGCCAACCCAATTGATTCGGATGTGTTGCCGATACACCCTCACCCTCGATGTCGAGCGAGGGCGGCGACCGACAGCGCGACGACGGCGGCGAGCGCGCCGAATCCGGGCATCTCGTCGCCTCCTCCGTCCCCGTCGGACTGCGTGTTGGCTCCCTGTTGGGAGTTATTCGAGTCGTTTTTCGGCGGATCGGTGCTGTTCGACCCGCCGGGCTCGAGCCGTTCGTCGGCCGGTGCGTCGAGTTGCAGGACGACGACGACCTGTCCGTGTGAGGCATCGGTTTCGTAGGTCCAGCCGCCGCCGGCGTCCGCGTACGGTTCCGCGGCCGCGACCGGATCGATGTCCGCGTCCCAGCCGTCCCCTTCGGGGACCTGCTGGATGTAGCCGGCCACGTCGATCCTGTCGGCGTGTTCGCCGGTGATCTGCGCTTCGCCGTATTCGACGGTCGCGTCCTCCGGGAGGCCGTGCATTTCGATGCAGTGAGAGTCCATGTAGCCGTCGCCCTGCGCGACGTCCGGGCTAGTTCCGAACTGATCGGCGTCGAGCGGCCGCTCGTAGTTGTCCGTCATGGGGAAGTCGACGGTCATCGGATCGGCGTCGGAATGCCAGCTCGTCACGTCGTTCGTCGGAATCGTCACGGACGTGTTCGGTACCGACTCGCCGACCACCGGGTCACCGTTTTCGTTGACCAGCGTAACGCAGACCTTCCCGGAGCCGTCTCCGAGATACGGACTGCGGTACTCGTCGCGCGGGTTCTCGTAACTGACCCAGCTTCCGTCGGTCGCCGCCGCCTCGAAGTAGGGATCGCCCGGCTCCGGCGCGGGCTCGACGTACGCTTCCTCCGAGACGTTCCCGTTCGAATCCTGGGTGGCGGCGCCCGCGGCCGCTGCACCTGTTGCGACGAGACTGGCAATCACGACCAGTCCGAGGCCGAGAGCGAGAAGTCCGCGTCGCCCGCCCGGGATCGAGCCTCGAGACCCCCATAGTCCGGACATGCTTATACCCCGTCACCGAGTTTGATTGCCGAGTTATCGATCCTGTGACTGTCCCGCAGCGACGATTGTCGTTTGTCAGTATTGGTCATCGAACTGGGGTACCGGGTTCCCCGTTCTATATATGAGCAGCGTACTCCCGAGGTAGCTGGTCGCTACCTCTAGTAGGCGGTCGTTTGGACCCCTGTACCGTGCATAAAGCACCTGCTACTGGGCGGTTGTGAATTCGGTCGTTCGGAGCGATTCTCGCTCGGCGTCATCGCAGTTACGCAGCTGTGTCGTTCCGAATCAGCGACCACGACGGAGGTTGGACATGGTTCAGCAAAATTAGGATAAAATGTACACTGTCCTGAAGATTGGGACTTGGTTAAATTTAACATCCACTATCTAGCAGCATGTGGTATGGGAGAAGATACCAGAAAATTTGAACGGGTCCTGACGAAGAAGGACCTCTTCGTGCTCGCGTTCGGTGCAATGATCGGCTGGGGATGGATCATCCAGACGGGGTTCTGGATCGACGAAGCCGGCGTGGCCGGCTCGGTTCTCGGGTTCGTCGTCGGGGCGATCATGGTCTGTATCGTCGGCCTGATTTACGGCGAACTCGCCTCCGCGTTGCCGTTCGTCGGCGGAGAGCACGTGTACAGCCTTCGAGCGCTCGGCCCGGTCGGATCGTTCGTGTGTACGTGGTCGCTCGTTCTCGGGTACGTCGGCGTCGTCGTGTTCGAAGTTATCGCACTGCCCTCCGCGCTGGCGTATATCGTTCCAGGATTTAACGTCCTCGAGCTCTGGTCGGTGGCCGGAGAACCGGTGTACGCGTCCTGGATCCTGGTCGGTGGTATCGGTGCGATCGTGATGACGGCGCTTAACTATCGCGGCGTGAAACCCGCGGCGCAGTTCCAGACGATACTGACGCTCGTTATCGCGCTGGCCGGAATTATGCTCGCCGTCGGTGCCGTTCTGAACGGCCAGTCGCAGCCGAATCCGCCGCTGTCCGATGTCGGTGCAACGGGAGTAGCCACGGTCGCGATCATGACGCCGTTCATGTTCGTCGGGTTCGACGTCATTCCGCAATCCGCCGAGGAAGCGGACGTGCCTCCCCGTCTCATCGGCCTTCTCATCCCGGCCTCCGTCACGCTGGCCGCCCTGTTTTACATCGGCGTCATCTGGGCGTCCGGACAGGCGATGCCCGGCTCCGCACTCGTCGAGAGCCCGCTGCCCGCCGCCGCAGCGATGGAAACGATCTTCGACAGCCAATTTATCGGCCGCATTATGGCCCTGGCAGGAATTGCGGGCGTCCTTACGAGCTGGAACTCGTTCTTGCTCGGTGCCAGTCGCGCGGTCTTCGCACTCGCGGATTCCGGGATGATTCCGAAGCAAATCAGCACGGTTCACCCCGAATACAACACGCCGTCGACGGCCGTCGTCCTCATCGGCGGGCTCTCTGTCTTCGCTCCGCTGTTCGGCGAGCAGATGCTGGTCTGGATCGTCAACGCGAGCGGGCTCGGACTCGTCGTCGCGTGGTTCTTCGTAGTCATTTCTTTCTTCGTGCTTCGGCGCAACGAACCTGACCTGGATCGACCGCTCAAACTTCCGTTCGGCTACGCGTTCGGCGCCGCCGCACTCGTCTTGACACTCGGCTTCATCGGTCTCTACTTGCCCGGCGGCCCGTCGGCGCTCCTGTGGCCCTACGAGTGGCTGATCGTTCTCTTCTGGGCGCTCCTGGGCGTCGTCCTGTACAGCGTCTCGTCGACCGACTCGGAGGTCGACGTGGCGGACCTGGAGACGGAGAAACTCGAGTAGCCCCTCGAGCGATCAGTCGGAGTCCGTTGTGGCCGCTACCAACGTCTCTAACTCGAAGTCGTTCAGTGGATGGGGCTCGTCTTTGACGGTTTCGACGACGAACTGCGAACTCGTTCGGACGATCTCATCGATCATCTCGTAGTCGCTGATGAGCCGCTGAACCATCTTGCGATCCGAGAGGTGTGCGATAACGACGAAGTCCGTGTCCCCCATCGTGAAGTACACCTGATTGACCCCCTCGACGGCGGCGAGTTTCTTCCCGACTTCGTCGTGATACTGCTCCTCGTATTCCGCGATGACTTCCGAGATAACCGTAATCTCGAGGCCCAGTTTCTCGAGATCGACATCGAACAGGTCGTCTGTGACGATCCCGTCTTCTTTGAGCTTCGTCAGTCGATAGTGGACGGTCGACTTCGGAATATCGGTGTACTCGGAGATTTCGTCCGGACTGCCGGTCCCCAGATCTGCAACGGCCTGCAGAATGCGGATATTTCGCTCGTCCATATCTCGCCGAAGGGAACCCGCCAATAAACAACATTCGAATACGAAGCCTGTACTCGGCCCAAAGTTGGATTCAGTTCGACAGTTCGTCGATCGCGAGGATCCATGCGACTCGATCAACCTATCATCGCTCCCCATTTGAATAACTCGGCCCAGGCTGCCATCTATCCGAAGAAGTATAGTTTAATAGGACATGGTATAGATATAGCAACTATGTCCGAACAACAATCAGAATCCCCGG
Organism: Natrinema sp. H-ect4; assembly: GCF_041894845.1. NCBI lineage: Archaea > Methanobacteriati > Methanobacteriota > Halobacteria > Halobacteriales > Natrialbaceae > Natrinema > Natrinema sp. H-ect4. The sequence continues at coordinate 33,602 of NZ_JBHDYC010000020.1, read as the reverse complement.
ACGGAGCACAGTCGAATTCGGCCGTCGTGTCGGCGTACGACGAGCATCTGATGCCGATCTGGAAATCGCTCGATGTGCCGGTGAAACGGGCCGCGGGGTGTACGCTCGAGGACTTCGAGGGCAACGAGTACCTCGACGTTTTCTCCGGAATCTCGGTGACGAACGTCGGCCACGGCAACGACGCCGTCGTCGACGCTGCAACGGAGCAACTCGAGGAGTTCGTCCACGGCTGCTCGTACGTCCACCCGAACGAGCCGGTCGCCGACCTCGCCGAGCGGATCGCCGATGTGACGCCGGGCGACCTCCAGAAGAGTTTCTTCTGTAACTCCGGGACGGAAGCCGTCGAGGGGGCCGTCAAACTCGCGCGGAAATACACCGGCTCGAAGGAGGTCATCGCCCTCGAGATGGGCTTTCACGGCCGCACTCTCGGTAGTCTGGCGCTGACGGGGAACAAGGCCTACAAGCAGGGGATGGCCCCGACGCTCAACGACGTCGCCCACACCGCGCCGCCGTACGGCTACCGCTGTCCGCGCTGTGACGGCGACCAGTGCGACGCCAGTTGCGCCGAGGAACTCGAGCGGATCATCGGCTCGCACACCAGCGGTGATCTCGCGGCGGTCGTCGTCGAGCCCGTCATGGGGGAGGCCGGCATCGTCGTTCCACCGGCGGGGTGGCTCGAGCGAGTCCAGGAGATCGCCCACGACCACGGCGCGCTACTCATCGCCGACGAGGTCCAGACCGGCTACGGTCGAACCGGAGAGCTGTTCGCGAGTAGCCACTTCGACGTCGAGCCCGACATCCTGACGCAGGCGAAGGGGATCGCGAACGGACTGCCCCTCGGTGCGTTCACCGCCTCCGCAGAAATCGCGGACGCCTTCGAGTCCGGCGACCACCTCTCGACGTTCGGCGGCAACCCCGTCGCCTGCGCCGCCGCGCTGGCGACGATCGACGAACTGCAGGACGGCATCGTCGACAACGCTCGCGAGCAGGGACAGTGGCTCGAGTCCGAGCTCGCGGCCCTCGAGGACGAGTACGACGTCGTCGGGCAGGCGCGAGGCCTCGGACTGATGCGCGGTATCGAGCTCGTCGAACCGGGAACGACAGGGCCACAGAACGTCGCCCCGCGACCGGATAGCGATCTCGCATCGGCCGTAAGCGAGCACCTCCGCGAGGAGTCGAACGTCGTGATCGGCGTCGGCGGCTACTACAAGAACGTCATGCGATTCCAGCCGCCGCTTTCGATCTCGCGCGAGCAACTCGAGTACGCCGTCGACGAGCTTCGGACGGCGCTCGAGACGACCGCCTGATACGGTCTGCTGTAAGTCCTTTCCGGCGCGACCGCGGCCCGGCCTGCGGTCGCGCCGGTAAATAGTTACAGTAAACCGTATGAGGAGATGGTTGCTTCGGGAGGTGGGCGTCCGAGAAGTCGGCTGCGACCGTCTCGAAAGCACCGTTGGTGACCGCCGTTTCCTGCCGGTTTGTACCGTTGCGGTCCTTATTCGTCGCTCTCCTCGAGCGAGAGATCCGAGAGCGAATCGTCGACAGCGGTGAAATCCGTTCCGCCACACCGACACCCGTCTCTGCGTCCGATCGGGCGAATCTTGTCGTCGGACAGCTCGAGTGCCGCATAGAGCGACCCGCACTGCTCGCACGCGGCGATCGTTCGTCGATTGTCGTCGCGTTCGTCCATATCGTCACTGTCACGTCGTGATACGGATCACAAGTATCCGCCGTGAGGACTCGAGCGACATCGTCGTCGTCACTTCGATCGAAACAACACCGCTCGGGAACTCGAGTGGCTGTTCGGCACGCACACCAGCGGACACCGTGGTACTACTGATCTCACGGAACCGGCTCACAGACACCGTGGTACTATTGACCTCACGGAACCGGCTCACAGACACCGTGGTACTACTGACCTCACGGAACCGGCTCACGGACACTATCGATGGACTCCGTGTGGCCCTCGAGAAACTCGAAGAAGTCGCGAAAATACGGCCACGACCGCTAGTTTGAGTAGGTGTGGCGGAATACACCTTGACAGAGACCAATTGTGATCTCAGGTACTCGGACGAACGGACAAACACTACCATCACTTCTCACCGCAGCGTTCTCCCGGCGTCCCGAACGGATCGCACTGCGGGATGAAACCGGATCGCTCACGTACGGCGAACTGGATCGGCGCTCGAACGCGCTCGCTAACGCCTTGCTCGAGTTCGGACTCGAACCCGAAGGGCGCGTGGCGACGATACTCCCCAACCGGCTCGAGGCACCGATCGTCGACATCGCGACGTACAAGGCGGGTGCGACGCGGCTCCCGATCAATCCAGAGCTCTCTACGACGGCGATCGAGTACATCCTCTCGGACGCCGAACCGGCCGTCGTCGTCTGTGACGCGGCTCGTCTCGACGACGTTGCGGACCTCGTCGACGGCCTTCCGACGCGGCCGGAGTGTGTCGCCGTCGAATCGGCGGAGCCGCCGGCAGGCTGGCGTTCCGCGGCGCGGCTCGAGGACGGAGCGGCCGCGGATAGCCCGTCCGTGTCGGTCGAACCGGACGCGATCGCCGGCCACTTCTACACCGGTGGGACGACGGGCGACCCGAAAGGCGTCTGCTACACGCAATCGTGTCTCACGACGAACCTGCTCGCACACCACGCCGATCTCGGTTTCTCGAGTACCGACACCGGACTCGTCGCGACGCCGATCTCGCACTCCGCGGGAACGTTCTTGCTCTCGGCGTTGCTCGCGGGCGGGACGGTCGTTCTCCACCGTGGGTTCGATGAGACCGACTTCTGTACGGCCGTCGAGACCCACGGCGTGACGTGGACCTTTCTCGTCCCGACGATGCTCTACAGGCTGCTGGACGGCCCCCTCGCGGTCCACGACGTGTCCTCGCTCGAGAACGTGATCTACGGGGCTGCACCGATCCGTCCCGACCGGTTGCAGGAAGCGCTCGACCGACTCGGACCGATCCTGACCCAGTTTTACGGACAGACCGAGGTCCCCAACCTCATCACCACGCTCGACCGTCGCGATCACGCCCGCGTGCTCGAGGACGGCGACGACCGACTGTTGCGGTCCGCCGGGCAGCCCTGTCTGCTCTCGGAGGTGAAGGTCGTCGATCCCGACACCGGCGAGGAACGCGGGCCCGACGAGCCGGGTGAACTGCTCGTGCGGGCACCGTACACCTTCGACGGCTACTTCGGACTGCCGGAGGCGACCGACGAGACGCTCGTCGACGGCTGGGTTCGGACCGGTGACGTCGGCCGGATCGACGACGAAGGCTACCTCTATCTGCTCGACCGACGCAACGACGTCGTCGTCACCGGCGGGATGAACGTCTACACCAGCGAGGTCGAGCGCGCGCTCGGCGAGCACCAGGCCGTCGGCGACGTTGCCGTCATCGGCGTCCCAGACGAAGAGTGGGGTGAAGCCGTCCACGCGGTCGTCGTCCCGGCCGAGGGACAGGAGATCGATGTCGATGACCTCCTCGGGTTCGCCGGCGAGCGGCTGGCGGGCTACAAGCGGCCCAAGTCAGTCGACGTATTCGACGCCCTTCCAACGACGCCGTACGGAAAAATCGACAGAGAAGCGTTGCGCGATCGATACTGGAGCGACGAGGATCGACGGATCAACTGATAGCGGACCGGTCCGGTTCCGGGGCTGCGGTCACCGTCCGAGCGCCGATTCCACGTCCGCGAAGGTCGCGTGCATCCGGTCGACGACCTCGTCGGCGAGTTCGTCGTCGATCGTCAGCGGCGGCGTGATCAGCACGTGATCGCCGTACTGTCCGTCGACGTGGCCGCCACCGGGGTAGGTGACGATCCCGTTGTCCAATCCCGACTCGAAGAGGAGCGACTGGAACTCCGTGCCGGTCTCCGCGAGCGGTTCCTTCGTCTCGCGATCGCCGACGAACTCCACGCCGATCATCAGTCCCTTGCCGCGGACGTCGCCGACGAAGTCGTACTCGTCGAACTCCTCGCACCGTTCCTGGAGGTGCGCGCCGACCTCGCGGGCGTTGGCCACGAGGTCGTGATCGTCCATGTACTCGAGGACGGCCGTGCCGATCGCGGCCGATGCCGGGTTGAAACAGAAGGTGTGGCCGTGCTGGAACCCGTCCTCGATAGTTTCGAAGACCTCCGCGACGCGACGGTGTGGCATCGTGCCGCCGATGGGCGAGTAGCCGCCGCTCATTCCCTTCGCACCGGTGATGATGTCGGGCGTGACGTCCCAGTGTTCGATCGCGAAGTTCTCGCCGGTCCGTCCGAACCCGGCCATGACCTCGTCGACGATGAACAACACGTCGTACTCGTCGCAGATCTCGCGGATCCGCTCGAAGTAGCCGTCGTGTGGATACGCGCCGGCGTTGGCGGCACCGGTGACCGGCTCCGTGATGAACGCCGAGACCGTCTCCGGTCCCTCGTCCTGGATGAGTCGCTCGAGGTCGTTTGCACATTCAACGCCGCAGGCGTGCCCGCCGTCCCCGTCACAGCGCTCACAGCGGTACGGCGTCGCGCTCGGCGCTTTCGGGAAGTTCGCGAACAGCGGCTCCATCTTCGTCTTCCGGGCCGGAAATCCCGATACTGCCATCGCGCCGGCGGTGTTGCCGTGGTAGCTGCGACGGCGCGAAATTACCTTGTACTTGCCCTCGTTCCCCCGCTCGTAGTGGTACTGGCGGGCCATCTTGATCGCGCTCTCGTTGGCTTCTGAGCCGCTCGAGACGAGCCACGTCTTCTCGAACCCGTCGGGCGTGAACTCGGCGATCTTCTCGGTGTACTCCATCGCGGGTTCGTTCGCGAACAGCATGCTCGAGGCGTACTCGAGGCGCTCGAGCTGTTCTTTCGCGGCCGCTGCGACTTCCTCACGGCCGTGGCCGATGTTGACGTTCTGGTTTCCGGAGACGGCGTCGAGGTACCGGTTCCCGTCCGCGTCCCAGACCCACGGCCCGTCGCCGCGGACGATGGTGACGTACTCGTCGGCGAACGCGCGGGGGAACATTCCCCCGAGGTCGGTGCCCGCTCTCGTCTGTCGTTGGGGTGTGTCGTGTGTCGTCATTAGCTGTGTCGCAGTCGTCTGTCTCGTTCAGTCGTCGGTCTCGTTCTGAACCGTTTCCAGTTGCTCCCAGTGGTCGAGGACGGTGTTGCTCCACTCCTCGAAGCCCACTTCGTAGACGTAGTCGGTCCCTCGAAGGACGACGTCCGCGGGGTCGATGGCGCGTAACATCGCGACCTCGCCCCGCGTCGGCTCCGGCGTCGTCCGGACGTCGTCTGCGACGCGGAGGTCCCACTGGACTTCGTCGCGAACGTCGTCGACGCTGACACCGGGATGTGTCGTCTCGAGGAGCATCTCGCCGTCGTCGTCGAAACCGAACACCGCCATGTCGGTGACGACGGCGGCCGGACCGCCGCCGACGAAACCGAGTTCCTCGCGTCGGCCAGAGTGATCGAGGTGACCCGGCGCGGTCACGTAGTCGACTTCGGTCGTGAACGCGCGGCGCTGCTGGCGCATCATGACGACGGTCCGGCCACAGGAGGTCATGATATCGTTGCTCCCGCCGGAGCCGGGCAGGCGAACTTTCGGCCGGTCGTACGTCGCGTCACCGATAACTGCCGTCGAGTTCGTGTTCCCGCGGCTGTCGATCTGTCCCGCGCCGATGATGCCGACATCGAACGCACCGCGCTGGTTGTCGATGAAGATCTCACACTGATCGGTCGCGACGAGCGCGTCGACCCCGAGGATGGTGTCGGAGATCGACTGGACCACGCCCGGAGGGACGGAGCCGATGTAGCCCGACTCGGTCACGAGCTGACAGTCCGGCGCATGGGTGTGCTTGGCGAGAATACCGGACATCAGCGACATGCCGACGCCGATAAACGCGGTCTCCCCGTCATCGATCTCGCGCGCGGCGGCGACGGCGAGGAGTTCGGTCGTCGTGTAGTCGTCTGCCGTCTCGTCCGGCCGATCGACGCGAACCGGGTTCACCGATTCCGTGGATGGCTCGGCGGCCTCGCCCGCCGTCGAGCGCTCACTCATCGGCACCCTCCGCGGAGCCGGCACCGTTGATCGTTCGTTCCATGTGCTCGAGCGTTTCCAGTCGGTCGGCGCCGACCTTCTCGAGGTACTCGTCGTGGGGGCGGATCCACTCCTCGAGCCACTCGAGAAACTCCTCGCGGTCCTGCGACCGGAGTCCGTACTCCCGGTAGAACGGGAGGTCGGCGTAGTACTGCCCGTAACAGTGCCACGGATGAGAGCCGAAAGGAACCTCGGCGACCGCGTCGACCGTGTAGAACGGGATGCGGGTAAGTTCGGGCTGTCGTCGGATCTCATCGGTCGAGACGAGTTCTTCACAGGTGACGATGGTGTGTTCGGCGGCCCGAGCCTTGAGGTGATCGTTGACGACGTTGCCCAGTATCTGTGCGTTCCCCATCGGATCGCACCGCTGGACGTGGATGATCGCGACGTCGGGTCGCGCCGGGGGGACGAGTACGAGCGGGTCCCCCGACCCGAGTGGATCCTCGATCACCTCGAGATCGTCGTTGTACTCTGGAATGTCCGTCTCGAGCATCGACCGCGTCGGCACGAACGGAAGGTCCATCGCCCCCGCGAGAAACATCAGCGAGGAGCCGAAGTTCGAGACGTCGCGCATCTCGAGGTGGTGGGGGACGCCGTTCTCGACGGCGTTTCGGATGTTGTGTCCCTGCGAGATGAGGCTCGTCCCCACCCAGGAGCCGACGTACTCGTCGACGCAGCCCGCACCGACCATGATATCGAGCAAGGTCGTCCGGGCGTCGTCGAGGACGGTCAGTCCCGTCGTTCCCTGGCGGACGATTTCGCGGGCGGCCGCCTCGGGATCGCGCCCACCCATTCCGCCGAAGGCGATGCTCGAACCGTCCGTAACGTACGTTTCGATTGCGGAGACGAGGTCCGTGACCTTCTCCCGGTCGGTTGTTTCGTCGCCGATTCCGGCCCGTCTATCGGGGGTCTCTCTGGCGTCTATGGCGTGGGTCATCGTGGTCTGAAAGCGTCGTATTCGCGATCGGTTACGGTCCGTGCGTGGTGGTCGTCGATCGATCGGATTGGGTACGTGGCGAACTCCTCGAGGACGGAGCCGAGTCCCTCGACCGCGGCCTCGAGAAGCAACTCACCGGTCTCGGGGGTCGCGACGGTCGCGTCGCCCAAGACGCCGGTCTCGGAGATCGTCGACCACCACCCGAGCATCGTCACGGGCGTTGAGTCTTCGGGGCGAGTCTGGCCCGCGAGATCGAGGTTGTTGAAGTGCCGGCTCTCGGGGTAGTCGACGTCTCGGGGAGCGGCGTCCATGTCGACGCGCTCGGGGTAGAGATGCATGTAAATCGATGTCTCCATCTCGCCCGCGTGGGCCGACCCCTGCGGGCCGGCCTCGCGAACCGCGCTCGCGGTCTCGCGAACCTCGTCGATCTCCCACCACGAGAGCATCGCGCAGTGGATGTCGGGATACTGCAGCATGACCTGCCGGCTGGCCAGTTCGAGGAGGTGGTGGTTCGACCCGTGGCCGTTGACGAGCAGGATCCGCTCGAACCCGTGGTGGGCGAGCGAGACGCAGACGTCGATGACGTAGTCGACGAACGTGCGCCAGTCGATCGTGATCCCGCCCGGAAAATCCATGTGGTGGGGGAGATAGCCGTGATCGATCGTCGGGAACAGCAACGCGTCGTCCCTGGCGGCGACGGCCGGTTCGCAGACCGCCTCGACGATCCGACGGTCGACGTCGAGCGGGAGGTGGGGACCGTGGTCTTCGGTCGCACCGACGGGGACGACGATTGTCGCGCCGTCCTCGGCGGCCTCGTCGATTTCGGGCGACGTGAGTTCGTCGTAGCGACGGGGTGCCGAGCCGTCGTTACGACTCATCCGGCGTCACCCTGTAGCCACACCACGACATGGCAGTCAACGCGAGCGCGAGCGTGAGTTCCTCGAGTTCCGCGACCGGGAGGTACTCGTCGGTGCCGTGGATGTTGTACGCGCCCGGTCCGAAGCAGACGGCCGGCGTCCCGGTCTCGTTGACGAAGAACCGGGAATCGATCCCGCCGGGGAACCCCTTGGCGTGACTCTCCCGGCCCAGCGCGTCTTCGGCGACGGTCTCGACGGTCCGAACGATCGGCTCGTCGGGGTCGATCTTCGCCGACCGCCCGCGCCAGCCGAACCACTCGATTTCTGGCGGGTGCTCTGCGAGCCACGGATCGCCCTCGGCGGCCCGTTCGACCGTCCGCTCGACCGTCTCGCGGAGATATTCGCGCGTCTCTTCGGGCGCGTGCGAGACCCGCGCTTCGAGGTGCGCCTCGTCGGGGACGCTCGAGACCCACTCGCCGCCGCCCAGCGTCCCGAGGTTCAGCGAGACCGTGTGCTCGTGCCACTCCTCGAACAGTTCGTCGTGGACCGTCGTCTTGCGCTCGTCGTGGAGTTCCTCGAGCGCGTGGTAAATCGGCAACAGCTTCGAGATCGCGTTCACGCCGGCGTCGGTCTCCGCCGCGTGGGCGCCTTTCCCCTCGACCGTTACCCGAAAGTAGGAGACGCCGTCGTTCGCGATCCACGAGTCGAAGCCCGTCGGTTCCGGGATCACGACCGCGTCCGCGTCGACGCCCGCGAGGACGCTTGCGAGCGTCCCGCCCGAGCCGCCGTACTCCTCCTCGATGACGGTGTTGAACGACAGGTCGCCGAGGAGTTCGATTCCCGCTCGATCGAGGGCCTCGAGCGCGTAGATCATCGCGGCGACGCCGCCTTTCATGTCCGACGCGCCTCGCCCGAGGAGTCGTCCGTCCTCGACGGTTCCGGCGAACGGGTCGAACGACCACGCGTCGCGGTCGCCCTCGGGGACGACATCGACGTGTCCGTTGAACAGCAGCGACGGACCGTCATCCGCACCCTCGCGCGTCGCGAGGAGGTTCGGCCGATCCTCGTAGGACAGATCGCGTTCGACGTACTCGTCGTGGTCCTCGATGCCAGGGACCTCGTCTGCGCGGATCTCATCGACCTCGAGATCGAGCGCCTCGAGGCGCTCTCGGACGAGTTCCTGGGCCGGTTCTTCGTGGTTCAGAACGCTTCGGATTCGAACGAGATCGCTCGCGAATCCGACGAGGTCGTCGCTGATTTCGTCGACGGCATCCTCGACGCGCTCGCTCGCGGCGGCCGCGACGCGCTCATTCGGTTCCATGTTCAGCCTCCAGCGGTGGACGTTCAGGTGAATCGTACGGTGCCATCGGACATCAATTATCCCAAATGCTGTTAAGCTTTGCGCCCTATTTCTCTTATCCTGATTTAGAATGGAGTAGTTAACCCCATCGCCATTTCCCTATATCTGGTAATCAGGTAGCAAGATTTATTATGGGGTTGTTCCATGCTAGTCCCGTACAATGAGTAAATCCTACACTGATTCGGCCTCCGACGTCGGCAGTCGTTCAGAGAGCCGAAGCCGGCGGCGAGTACTACAATCGATCGGCGGCGTCGGTGCCGCCGGTGTCGTTGGACTGGCAGGTTGTCTCGGCGGCGGCTCGAGCGATCCGTTCGTCGTTCAGGTTACCGGCGGAAACTACATCGACTCCTACGAGAGCGAGGTGTTCTCTGCGTTCGAAGAGGAACAGGACGTCGACGTCGCAGTTAACCAGATAAGCGACCAGTTCGACGGATACAACCAGATCCAGTCCGGGCAGTCGGACGCGCACGTGACGATTACCTCCGCGAACACGCTGTACATGGGCGCGACTAATGACGTCTGGGAACCGATCAACACCGATGAGCTGGATAACTACGACAGCCTCGGCGACACCTTCAAGAACCCGGTTTACGACGCCGGAGACGACGTCCACGGCATTCCAACCGTATACGGGACCATCGGGATGGCGTACAACCGCGACGAACTCGGCGAACTCGACTCCTGGGAAGCGTGCTGGGACCAGGCGAACGCCGGCAACGTCACCATGCAGGGGACCGACTTCGTGCGCGTCTTCACGACCGCCCTCTACCTCGGAATGGATCCCAACGAGATCGGGGCCGATAGCTCCTACGAGGACGGTATCGGACGGATCTGGGACTCGGTCCGCGAGCAGAAGGATCTGATCTCCAGCTACTGGTCGACGGGCGACGAGCACGTCCGAATGTATGCACAAAACGAGGCGTACGTCGGCGAAGCCTGGGGCGGCCGGATCAAGGCCGCCGTCGACGACGGTCACGACCACCTCGACTACGTCATTCCGAAGGAGGGCGCGTACGGCTGGTCCGACAACTGGGCGATGGTGTCCGGCATCGACGACGACAAGCGAAGCACCGCGATGGATTTCTTCGACTTCCTGCTCGAGGAGGACGTACTGGTCCCGCTCGCGGAGGCGCTCGGCTACCCGCCGGCGACCGGCGCGACCTCCGGCGTGATCGAAGACCTCGGCGACTACGATCCGACGGGCGGTGAGCGACTCACGTTCCTCAACCCCGGCTACCAGGAGGAGCACTCCGACGAGTGGTCCCAGGAGTGGGAGAGCATCCAATCGTCGTAGTTATCCCGCTGACTAACGACATACATACAACCACCACATGTCATTTCTCGATATTGACAACCTTCGAAAGGAGTTCGGAGAAACCGTCGCCGTCGACGGAATCTCCGTTTCCGTCGAGGAGGGGGAGTTCGTTACCGTCGTCGGCCCGAGCGGCTGTGGGAAGACGACGACGCTTCTCAACATCGCCGGTCTCCAGACGCCAACGTCCGGATCGATCCGGCTGCAGGGAACCGACCTCACGAACCTCCCGCCGTACGAACGCGACATCGGCGTCGTCTTCCAGGACTACGCGCTCTTTCCGCACAAGACCGTCGCGGAGAACATCGCCTTCGGATTGAAGATGCGCGGTGCCGACGAACGCGAGCGCGAGGCGAAAGTCTCCGAGATGCTCTCGATGATCGACCTCGAGGGCTACGAGGACGAGTATCCCCACGAGTGCAGCGGTGGGCAGCAACAGCGGGTCGCCGTCGCTCGAGCGCTCGCCTTCGATCCCGACCTCGTGTTGATGGACGAACCGCTGTCCAACCTCGATAAGAAGCTTCGGGGAGAGATGCGAACCGAACTCAAACGCATCCAGCGCGAAACCGGTATCACGACGGTCTACGTCACCCACAACCAGACGGAGGCGCTCTCGATGGGCGACCGGATCGCGGTGCTGAACGACGGCAACCTGGAACAGTACGACGAACCGAAGACGGCGTACGAACACCCGACGTCGCCGTTCGTCGCGGACTTCCTCGGCACCTCGAGCAGGATCGACGGAACTCTCCGACTCGGATCGACGCCCGACGTACAGTTCGGCGACTCGAGTATGACCGTCGAGGCCCGCGACGGGCTCGACGACGGCGACGCCGTCGCCGTCTTCGTCCGGACCGAACTCGCGTCCCTGAGTACGGAGCGCCCCGCGGTCGAGAACACCTTTCGAGGAACCATCGAGAGCGTGGATTACCAGGGGCAAGGTGCCGTCTACTTCGTGTCCGTCCCCGCGTTCGGGACGACGGTGCAGGTGAACCACCACGCGAACGCGAGTATGCTCGAGCCCGGCAACGAGGTCTGGGTGAGTATCGATCCCTCGGACGTCATTTACACGGCGTCGCAGGCGTCGGCCGAGGGCTCTGAACGTTCCGAAATCCCCGCGGAGAGTCGATGACCGACGCACGGATCCAGCACGGCGACGCGGGCCACCGGGACTACGAGCGACAGGAGTTGTTTCGAGTGCTCGAGCCCGTCGCGCGAGAGAACCTCGAGCTGGTACAGGAACGAATGGCCGACGCGGATGTCGACGCCCTGATCATCAACCGGTCCGACAACCTCCGATATCTCGTCGGCTACGGCCCCTACGACAGCTTCTCGCTCTCGGCCGAACACGGCGCGGTCGTAACGCAGTCGGGAGAGCCGACGATCGTCGCCGCTCCCCGGCTGGCCGCGGACCTCGACGACCGTCACTGGCTCGCGGACGTCGTCCCGTTCTCGACGACGAAGGGCGAGGCCGCGGAGACGTTCGCGACGGTGCTCGAAGAGCGCGGCGTCGCGGACGGCGTCGTCGCCCTCGATCCGCACATGGAGTTCCGGTTCGCCCGGAAAATCGAGGCCTCGCTCCCGGGGTGCCGACTGTGCGACGCGGGCGACTTGCTTTTTGAGGCGCGGGCCGTCAAGACGGACGCGGAGATCGCGCTCATCGACGAAGGGCTCTCGGTGGCTGAACTCGCGATCGAGGCCGGCATCGAGGCGGTCGAGGTCGGCGTCCGCGAGTGTGAGGTCTCCGGGACGATCATGGACGCGATGATCTCGGCCGGCGCAGCCGGCGCGTACGCCCTCCCAGCGATCGTCAGCTCCGGCGTCCGTTGGTCGCGCTGCCAGGAGTATCCCTCCAGAAAGCGCATCCGTCGGGGAGAGTTCGTCCAGCTCGATGAAGGCCCGATGTGGAAGGGCTACTACAGCGAACTGGCTCGAATGGCGTTCCCCGGCACGCCGTCCGACGAACAGCGATCGATGTATCAGGCGACGTTTGCGGCCCACGAGGCGGCGATCGATGCCATCGAACCCGGTGTAACCGGCCGCGAAGTGTACGACGCTGCGCGCGACATCTTCGTCGAGTTCGGCTACGAGGAGTGGCTGACCGACGGCAACATCGGCCACGGCATCGGCGTCGTTGCCCACGAACCGCCGTACGTCGGTCCGACCGCGGACGTCACGCTCGAGGAGAACATGATCGTCATGATCGAGCCGGGCCTGTTCCGGCCAGACGTCGCCGGCGTTCGCTTCGAAGACATGGTACTCGTAACCGATCGCGGCCGCGAGGTACTCTCGCGAACCCCCCATCCTGATCATGAGAAGTTCCTCTGAGGTGACCCAATGAGCAGCGAAACCACATCGACGACGGCAGAGACACCCGATCGAATCGAATCGATCCGACAGCGACTGATGGAGAGCGAGCGGTTCGGCTACCTGCTCTCCCCGGGATCAGGACTGCTGTGGGTGCTGTTGTTCCTGTTCCTGCCGTTGACGGTCATCGTCACGTTCAGTTTCTTCCGGGCCGGCGAGTTCGGGACTATCATTTACGAACCGACGCTCGAGAACTACCGGCGCTTCGTCAACGGAACCGTCTATCAGCGCGTGATCGGTCGATCGCTGCTGATCGGCGTCGTGACGACGCTGATCGTGTTACCGTTCGGGTACACGCTCGGATACTTCCTGGGTCGGTCCAAAAGTCGCTGGACGCCGATCCTGTTGGGACTCGTCGTCGTCCAGTTCTGGGTCCCGCTCGTGATCCGTACCTACGCGTGGATCCCGATCCTGGGCCGACAGGGGATCGTCAACGACTTCCTGCTGTGGCTCGGCGTCGTTAGCCAACCGGTCGAGATACTCTATACGACCCACGGGATGATTCTCGGCCTGTCGGTGAGCATCCTGCCGTTCATGGTACTGCCAGTGTACTCGATCGTCAGCACGATCGACGAGGAAATCATCCAGGCAGCGAAGACCCTGGGTGCGAGCGATGCTCGGGCGTTCCGGGAGGTGACGTTTCCCCTCTCCTGGCCCGGCATCGTCTCGGGCATCCTGTTCACGTTCATCCTCTCGGCGGGATCGTATCTGGCACCCCAGCTTCTCGGCGGGACCGGCGACCGACTGATCGCACCCGTCATCGAGACCGTGTTCAGCCAGGACTTCAACTGGCCGTTCGCGGCGACGCTGTCGCTCGTCTACGTGGCGCTGATCGTGGGTATACTCTACCTGTTCAGTAGAAAAGCGGATATCGAGGAAGCACTCGAGGGAACCCAGCTATGAGCATTCGCGAGTACGTCTCCGACGTTGAAACGAACTGGAACTGGCATGGGATCAAACTCGTCTCGGCGCTGGTCTACCTCAGCATGATCCTCCCGCTCGTCGTCGTCGTCGTCAACTCCTTCAGCTCGCAACGGATCGCGACCTTCCCGCCGGAGGGGCTGACGCTGGAGTGGTACGTCGAGTTCTTCAGAGACGAGATGTTCCTCAGCGCCGTCTGGGTGAGCACGCAGGTCGGAATCGCCGCCGCGATACTGGCGGGCGCGATCGGCACGCTCACCGCCATGGGATTCGTCCGGAAGCCGTTTCCCATGAAAAAGGCGCTCTCGATCGCGCTCCTGACCCCGATGATCGTCCCGCCCGTGATCGTCGGCGTCGCGGCGACGAGCTTCTTCACCGAGATCGGACTGGATCGGAGCATCTGGTGGCTGATCGTCATGCACACGCTGCTCGCGTTGCCCTACGCGTTCCTGATCGTCCGCAGTCGCCTCTATCTCTTCGACGAAACGCTCGAGGACGCGGCGATGACCCTCGGCGCGGATCGGCTGGTGACGTTCCGAGAGATCACGCTTCCACAGATCGCGCCCGCGATCATCACGGCGATGGTGCTCTCGTTCGTCATCTCCTTTGGCGAGTTCACCGCCTCGCAGTTCTGGGTGCAGCGGGAAACGACCACGGTACCGGTCGTCATCTACTCGATGGTGCGAACGACGATCACGCCGAAGGTGAACGTGCTCGCGACGCTCGTGCTCGTGATCACGATGGTCGTCCCAGTCGTCGGCCTCGCGATCCAGCGCTGGCTGACCAGTGACACCAGCTGACCCCGTTCACGATTCGTCGAGCAGTTCGAAGATCTTCGGATCGGTTCTGAACTTCAACATGTTGTGTGCGACGGAGTTACGAACGTTCAGGACGACGTCGCCGTACTCGCGGTAAAAGTCGTGGATCCATTTCGACTCCGCCTCGCGCGTTCTGAACATCATGATCGTCTTCCACTGATACTCCCCGTTCGAAATGAAGTACATCATGGTGTGTTCGTCATCGATGATGTACTCCATCGCCTCTTTCCAGTTGTCGCTGAATCCCCACGGGAAGAATTTGAACTCGAACAGCGCGAAATTGTAAAACTCCTCGTTCGGGAGGATGGCTTCGTGAAAGATCCGCGACTCCCGCATCTTCCGGATCGTTTCACTCACCGTGACGTTCGAGATATCGATATCGTATTTCTCCTCGAGGAGGTCCGCGAGCTCGCGACTCGTGATCTGCGGGTCGGACGCTAACTCTCGAAGGATCTTAATGTCCCGATCTTTGAAATCCCAGTCGATGTCGTCCGGTTGGGGCTCTCCGGGCATGGTACTGTTTCGTTCATGAAATCATATTTACGTTCCGTGTTCGGACGGTCGTCGTTCGGAAGCGATCGATGCCGTAAAACCGGCGGAATCGTATGTTCTTCTGGAAGAATCACGTGCCACGGCGGGCGTAGCGTTATATCGGGAACTCGTCATATTTATGCGGGGTTGAGAGAACTCCCACATCGACACGGCGACGACCGCACCAACGTGTACTCTTCGGATACAGTGCGATCGAGCCGACACTGTGAGTTGATTCCCCTGACGAACCCGCGAGCGCCGGCCGGCCGCTTTTCCGACGGGTCGCGATACCTCCATCGATGAGCGACGAGAGCCCTAACCGAGACCGCGCGCAGGATCGCGCCGAACAACGCAAATCCGAGCGGGCCGACCACACGGAATCGATCCTCGAGGACGTCGAACGCCATCTCGGTGAGATGGAGTATCCGGTGACCAGCGAGGAGCTCGCCTCGGAGTACGCCGACCAGCCGATCGACATGCCCAACGAGACGGAATCGCTGGGCAGCGTCTTCGACCGGTTGGCCGACGAACAGTACGACTCTCCCGAGGCGGTGCGCGAGGCGGCCTACGGCGAGCTCACCGGCGAGGCCGGGAGCCCCAACGAGGCCAACGCCGAGCGTGATCTCGACGAACTGGACGAGGAGAAACAGGGGTAGCTCAGCGAAAGCGGCGGCAGCACATACTGAGTCAGCGAGGTCCCACTGCATCGATCCCGTCCCACTATAGTAGCCACTGAAACGATTTACATACTGATCGCAACACCATCATGCGATCAGGTGTGCAGTTACTTTCAGTAGTTACTATATTGTAGTCACTGAAACGATTCATACCCCGATCGCAGAGTCGACGTGCGATCGGGTGTGCAATGACTTTCAGTAGTTACGAGATCGCCGAGCCACCGGGCGGATCGTGATAGCAGAACGGATTTACGTTCCCAACACCTGTTCTCGCGTATGGATTACGAAGCGAGTCTCGACCGAGCGATGGAGGACGTCCCCGATATCGGGGGCGACGAAGAGCGGCTACAGATCCCCGATCCGCAGCCCCAGAAGGACGGTGCGTTTACGCGCGTCACGAATCTCGACGAGATCGCCGACGTGCTCTCGCGGGACACGGAGCATCTCCACCGGTTCATCCAGCGGGAACTGGGGACCAGCGGCAAACTCGAGAACGGCCGCGGCCGGTACAACGGCACCTTCTCGCAGACGGACCTCAGCGCAGCGATCGACGCCTACGTCGACGAGTACGTCCTCTGTTCGGAGTGTGGCCTGCCGGACACGCGCCTCGTCCGCGAGGACCGAACGCCGATGTTGCGCTGTGACGCCTGCGGTGCGTTCCGACCGGTCACCAAGCGCTCGACCAGCAGCCAGCAGCAACAACAACAAGACGCCGTCGAGGAGGGGCAGACCTACACGGTCGAAATCACCGGGACGGGCCGCAAGGGCGACGGAGTCGCGGAGAAGGGGAGCTACACGATCTTCGTCCCCGGTGCCGAAGAGGGCGACGTCGTGGAGATCTACATCAAGAACATCTCCGGCAACCTCGCATTCGCCCGACTCGACTGATACGGTCTGCTGTAACGATGTACCGGTGCGACCGCGAGACGGCCTGCGGTCGCACCGGAACTGACTGACAGCAGTCCGTATGAGCCGGATTCGAGTCCACGCTCGTTCGGCTCGAGCGGTCTACTGTGCGACGCGCCGACCCGCACCGTCGGATCGAGGAATTGAAGTCAGCTTGTTCTAGTCACAGTTCTATGGGAGTATCGTTCGACCTTTTCGGGACGCTCGTGACCGCCGACCGGCCAGACGATCCGGCCGCAGCCGTGGCGACCGAACTCGCCAAGCGGGACGTGACGGTACCCGACGACTGGGCCGACGCCTATGCGGAACCACACGTCGATGCGCCAGACGGTGCGGAGGTACCGCTGCCGGCCCACGTCTCCCGCGCGCTCGCGAGTTGCGGCGTCGACTACGAGCACAACGCCGCCCGACGAGCCGTCGTCGCGGCGTTCGATCCGACCGTCGAGACCAAACCGGGAGCGCTCGAGGCGGTCGACGCCGCCCGTGAGCGGGGGCCGGTGGCGATCTGTTCGAACTGCAGCGTCCCGGAGTTGGTCGGTCGGACGCTCGTCAGATCCGACTTCGAGCGCGACGATTTCGACGCGATCGTGACGAGCGTCGGCTGTGGCTGGCGCAAGCCCGCCCCGGAAATCTTCGAACTGACGGCCGACGAACTCGACGTCGCCCCCGCGGATCTGATCCACGTTGGCGACGATCCGGAGGCCGACGGCGGGATCGAGGCCGTCGGCGGAACGGCGCTGGTGCTCGAGGAGCGATCGCTCGCGGACGTGCCGGCGCGACTGGCGACGGTCGCCGAATGCAGCAGTCATGACTGAGCGGTCACATTCCCCTGGCAGCATGGAGGGGACCGCGACGTGCTGACGACGCTTTCGGTCATCGGGCTGGCGTTCAGCCTCGATCTCCTGCTCGGCGAGCCGCCGACCGCCGCCCATCCGGTGGCCTGGTTCGGCCGGCTCGTGGATGCGCTCGACCGGGAGTGGAGCGAGACCGAGCGCGGCCAGCGGTATGCCGGCATCGCGCTCGCCGTCCTCGCTCCCCTCGTCCCCGCCGGTATCGCCGGCGGTATCGTCCTCGCTGCGACGACGTTCCATCCAACGGCCGGCGGGGTCGCCGCCGCGCTCGTCCTCTTCCTGACGACCAGCCTGCGCTCGCTGCTCGAGCTCACCCAGGACGTCGTCGCGGCGACCGAGAGCGACCTCGAGACGGCTCGCGAGCGGGTCAGGGGACTGGTCGGCCGGGACACGTCGACCCTCTCGGCCGGCGAGCTTCGGAGTGCGGCCGTCGAGAGCGCGGCCGAGAACCTCGCGGACGGGCTCGTCGCGACCCTCCTCCCCTTCGCGGTACTCGCGCCGGTGTCGCTCCCGGCCGCCGCGGCGGTCGCCGCGTGGGTCAAGGGCGTCAACACGCTGGATTCGATGCTCGGCTACCCCTCGAAGCCGATCGGCACCGGAAGCGCGCGGCTCGACGACCTCGTCATGTACCTACCCGCCCGCCTCGCGGCCGGCACGATCGGCGTTGCCGCGGCCGACCCACTCGCGCTCGGTCGCGCCCGACAGTGGGCGCGGGTCCCACCGTCGCCGAACTCCGGCTGGCCGATGGCGACGCTGGCCTGCGCACTCTCCGTTCGGCTCGAGAAACCGGGCGTCTACGCTCTCAACCCCGACGCCGACCTCCCGACGCTGGCGGACGGCGAGCGAGCCGTCACCGTCGTCGGCCGGGCGGCCGTCGTCGCCGTTGTCGTCGCGGTCGTGCTCGCGGTGATCGTTTCGGAATTCTCCGGGCTCGAGTCGACTCGCGGGTCGGTCGGCGAACTCATACTCGCGGTGATTGGCGGGCCGGATAGCGACTCGATCCTGCGACGGATCGCGGAGGTGAGCGCGAAATGGCGGTGACCGGCCGCTGGATCGGTGCCGTTCGCGGCGCGCTCGGGTTTCTGACGCGGCTCCCGATCGGCTACCGCGACGGCGACTGGGACGCGTTCCGGGCGACGCCGGCGGCGTTTCCGATCGCCGGTCTCGTGGCGGGTGCGCTGGCGGCGATCCCGCTACTTGCTGCGGGCACACTCGCAGCGCCGACCGTCGCGCTGGGATACCTGCTGTCGGTGTACGCCGTGACGGGGATCCACCATCTCGACGGCATCGCCGATCTGGGCGACGCGCTGGTCGTCCACGGCGACGCGGAGCGACGACGCGAGGTGCTGAAGGACACGACGACAGGCGTCGGCGCGCTACTGGCGGTCGCGATCACCGTCGCCGCGCTGGCGCTCGCTGGGCTCGGACTGGCTGGTCTCTCCATCCGCGCGGCGATCGGCGTCGCGATCGGTGCGGAAGTCGGAACGAAACTCGGGATGGCCGCGATGGCCTGTTTCGGCCGCGCGGCGGCCGACGGGATGGGCAAGCGGTTCACTGACGCGGCCACGCCCGGGTCGTTTCTGCTGCCCGCAGCGGTCGCCCTCGCAGCGGCCACCGGTATCGGGGCCGCTCTGGGCCGGCCGCTCCCCGTCGCGATCGCGCTCACCGGTGCCGTCGCCGGGATCGCGCTCCCCTGGTACTGGGCCGACCGGCACCTCGGGGGAATCAACGGCGATATCTTCGGCGCGGCCAACGAGATCGGTCGCGTCGCGGGCGTCCACCTGGGGGTGATCGCGTGGACGCTGTCGTGATGTGTGGCGGGAAGGGAACCCGCCTCGAGAGTCCCCACGAGAAGCCGTTGCACCCGATCGACGGAACGGCGATGGTCGATCGCGTGCTGGCCGGACTCCGGGAGAGCGAGATCGAGACGATCTACGCCGCCGTCTCGCCGAAGGCACCGGAGACGCGGACTCACCTCGAGGACCGCGACGGTGTCGCGACGATCGAGACGGCCGGCGACGGCTACGTGACTGACCTGATGGCCCTCCTCGAGCGGCCCGAACTCGCGCCGCCGGTTCTGACCGTCGCCGCGGACCTACCGCTGCTCGAGGGGCCGGTCGTCGACCAGGTGCTCGCGGCGCACGGCGACAGCGACGCCTCGCGAACCGTCTGCGTTCCCGCGGCGCTCAAACGGCGCCTCGGGGTCAGTATCGACGCACGACTCGAGCCCGACGACCACCTCGTGCCGACCGGGGTCAACGTCGTCGGCACCATGGACGAATCCACGACTATGACAGACGTACGCTACGATCCACGACTGGCGGTGAACGTGAATCGACTCCAAGACGCCCGCGTCGCGGCCGACCGGTTGCAGCGCCGATCCGCGGAGGGACGCTAACGATGCGGCTCCTTCTCCCTGCCGGGACGACCGAGACGGCCCTGATCGACGGCATTAGCGCCGCCGGGGCCGCCCCGGAGCTGATGGAGCACACGCCCTCGGCGGACGTCGAGATCCTCGAGTACGGGGAACCGGTTATGTCGCCGGTGACGCCCGTAAGTCCGAACGGCTGTCCGACGCCCGCCGCCGTGACCCGGGCGGTTCGGGAAGTGATCGGCTTCGACGTGTCGGTGATCGACGCGGGACTCACGCAGTCGACGGCCGCGCCGACGATCGACCTCGACGTGGGCCCCGGCGACGATATCCGCGAATCGGTGGCCGTGCCGGACGCGAAAGCGACCTTCGATCGCGCGTACGACTACGGCGCGAGCCTGCCGGACGACCGGCTCGTGATCGGCGAGACGGTCCCCGGCGGGACGACAACCGCGCTCGGGGTTCTCACTGCGCTCGGCGAACCCGCCGGCGTCTCCTCCTCGCTGCCCGAGAACCCGATCGAGCGCAAGCGTCGAGTCGTCGACGAGGCACTGGCTGCAAGCGACCTCGAGCCGGGCGACTGCGACGGTGCGCCCCTCGAGGCGATCGAAGCCGTGGGGGATCCCGTCCAACCGACGGTGACCGGGATCGCGGCCGGCGCACTCGAGGCCGGCACCAACGTGACGCTGGCCGGCGGGACCCAGATGATAGCCGTCGCGGCCGTGTTGCGCCACGCCGGGATCGACGCGCCGCTATCGATCGCGACCACTTCCTTCGTGGCCGACGAACAGGGAGACCGACTGACGGACGCCTGCGAGCGCTTCGCCTGCGAGGTGACCGTCACCGATCCCGGCTTCGACGAGCGCGATCACGTTGCGATGACGCGCTACTGTGCCGGCGAGGCCAAGGAAGGCGTCGCGATGGGCGGCGCGCTCTCGCTCGTCCCCGAGGCCCGGATGGGGGAGGTGAGAGACCGTCTCGAGGCGGTCTGTGCTCGGCTGGGGATCGAGAACGACGGCGGTGAATCGGGTGCCGAAAACGACGAAGGCAGTGACGGAGCCAAAGAGGGTGCCCGTGGACCCTGATTCGATCCGAACCGGGGAGCGGGTCCCTCACGGCGGCGAATCCGACCGCGACCTGCTGGATTTCTCGGCCAACACGAACCCGCATACTCCCGACGGCGTCGCGGACGTATACGCTGGCGCGCTCGAGGAGTCCCGTCGCTATCCGGACGACGACTATCCGGAGTTCCGGGCCGCCGCGGCGGCGTTCATCGGCTGCGATCCGGACCGAGTGATCCCCACACCGGGCGGACTCGCCGCGATCCGGCTGGCGATGGAAGCCACGCTCGAACCGGGCGACGAGGCGCTAGTTCCCTATCCGAGCTTCGGCGAGTACGCCCGCGAAGTCGAGTTACAGGGAGCGACACCGCGGTTCGTTCGCTACGATGAGCTGTGCGAGATCGGGCCGACCGTACTCGAGGCGTCTGCGCTCGCGGTGATCTGTACCCCGAACAATCCCACTGGGGATGCAATCGATTCGGCCGCGCTCGAGGCGTTCGCGGCCCGCTGTGCGGATACCGGCACAACCTTGCTCGTCGACGAGGCGTTCCTCGGCTTCACCGACCGGCGGTCGGCGGCCGAACTCGAGCGGGAGAACATCATTGTCGCCCGCTCGCTCACCAAACTGTTCGGCCTGCCGGGGCTGCGCGCCGGTTTCGCCGTCGCGAGCGGCGAGCAGCGGGACGCGCTCGCGACCGCCCGTCGAACGTGGTCGCTCGGGACGCCGGCCGCTCGAGTCGGTGCGCACTGCCTGCGGCGGGACGAGTTCGTTCGCGACACGCGCGAACGCGTTGCCGGCGAGCGCGAACGGATGCGCGAGGCGCTCGAGCAACGGTTCGAGGTCCATGAATCGGTTGCTCCATACCTCCTCTGTGACGTGGGGGATCGGGACGTATCGACCGTGATCGACGACGCGCGAGCGGCCGGCGTGACGATCCGCGACGCGACGACCTTCCGCGCGCTCGACTCCCACGTCCGGGTCGCGGTCAAAGACCGCGCGGCGAACGACCGACTGCTGGCGGCGCTCGGCGTTCGCGATTACGAAGACGACGACCGCGAAACCGATCGATGACTGCAACGGACACGGACTACGACGCGATCCGACGAGACGGCGTCCTTCGGGTCGGTAGACCAGAGACCGAGTGGCTCTCGACCGGCTGGAACGGGGGCCGCTGTACGGCGGACTGTGCGTACAACATCTCCGTCCCCGAAGGCTGGGAGCGAACCGATCTCGGGACGTACGTCGACGAGCGCCTCGAGCGTGCGGGATTCGAACCGACCGCCGCAGACGCGGCCGGACCGGCCCTGCTGACCGGCGTCGACATCGCGGACGCTCGCGGCGCTCGCCGAGGTCCGGTGACGGCCTACGCGACCGCCGGAATATCGAATCCGGCCGCGCTGCCGATGGAGCCCGATCCCGCCGACGCGAACGATCTCGACGGGCCGGCGACGGACGAATCGGCGCTCGAGCAGGGACGAGGAACCGTCAACGTCATCGTCGGGACGACGCGAGCCCTCGCGCCGGGTGCGCTGGCGAATCTGATCGCGGTCGCCGCGGAAGCGAAGGCCGCGACGCTGCTCGCCGAAACCGGCTTTCCGGGCACGACGACGGACGCGGTCATCGTCGGCCACGATCCGTCGGGATCGCCGGCGGCGTTTTCGGGCAGCGGCACCGAGGTCGGCGCGGCCACGCGTGCGTGCGTTCGAGACGCGATTCGGGCGTCGCTGCGCGTTCACTACACGGACAGCGATGTCTCTCTCCCGGAATCGGTCGCGAACGCGGCGTACGGCGTTTCGACGGACGATCGCGCCGAGGTCTTTCGACCGGGACTCGAGCCGGTAACCGACGACGATCGCGTTTCGACGGAGTGACTCGAGGCTCGGACCGCCTCACTCGACGGCTTCTATCGAACGGGTTCTACAGGTTACCACGGCTGCTCGAGATCCAGTGATCCACGTATCACTCCGATCCAACCTATCGACAGGCGGTGGCGCGCGCTGTCGACCGGCCGAACGAGAGTGAGGACGGTCGAGGACATTGCGCGAGGGATGAGTGAGCGCCGCGAGGCGCGAATGAATCGGTTGGGGAGGGCGTGGCGATTCCCTGTTGCCACGATAGCAGGACGCCTCGTCTCCGACAATCACATCAATAACCCACCGTTCCGTTCACGGACGTCACACCGTTCGAATCCCGGCAGTTAACCGGCCGCGCGTGCAATCCGCTGTCAATGGTGGAGGACGACGATCCGTCAGTCGAAGACGACGACCCGTCGGCGATCCGATCGATCGCGGTCTCGCCGAACGACGCCGTCGACGCCTACGCCTACAGCCGGGAGAATCCGGGCGAGGCCGTCCTTCGCGTAACGCCGCCGTTTCACGGCCGAATGCGGGCCCGAATCCACGTCTACCGCGTCGACGATACCGAACTGACCGGCGCAGTTCATCTCTCGCCCGCCGAGATCATCGAAGACGATATCCTCGCCGAGTATCCCGACCTCGAGTCGACACGCGCGAACGCGGACGCTGACGCGGACGACGACCCGGACGAGGTCACTGATTCGGAGGAGACCGACCGGCTCCGCGAGCGCCACGCCGAGGCCGTCGCGGCGTGGCAGGAGCGAGCGCGTGAGGCGATCGTCGAGACGGTCACGCTCGAGACCGGCGACTGCTCACACCGCGTCGAACTCAAGACGCTCGGATAGCGAGCGCTCGACCGGCAGGTCAGCAGTGACTGCTGCTGTGACCCCCATCATAGTCCCGTTTCACCGACCGGGACTCCGTCCCGTACTTTCACTTTCACTCCGGACGGATCGGTTTGACGTACTATCACTCCAACTGAAACGTATGTCACTGATCATTGAAGGAGCCGACGAACGGATCGATTCCGACGAGGGGAGCGACCGACGCGACCGACGCTCGACCGTCGACCACACGAACCGAGCGACGCAACAGCACCAACGGATCGACGTCACCGACCTGCACGCCGCGGGGATCGACGAGTACGTCCGCACGAACGTCGAAACCGACGACGTCTCGCTCGAGCACCGTGGGAGCCGAACGTACCTGCGACTCGAGGAGTGAGCGACTGGCGCTCGAGATGCTACCGACGGCCGACGGTCAGTGCCGACCTCGAGCGATCCGGCTGACTCGGCCCTGTCAGGTCGAACCGGTAGCACTAATCTCTCTGGCCCGAGAGCGCCGGGCATGAAATACGCGCGGATCGCAACCGACGACGGACCGGTTGCCGGACGATACGAGGACGGCGTCGTTCACACCGACGACGGCGTCTACGAGGTCGACACGGAAGCGGCCTTCCTGCCGCCTTGTGAACCCTCGGCACTGTACTGCGTCGGCCGGAACTACGCGGCGACCCTCGATCAGATGGCGTACGAGCGGCCCGACGAACCCACCTTCTTCATCAAGCCGCCCGCGTCGCTCGTCGGCCACGAGGATCCGATACCCTATCCCGGTTTCAGCGACGAAGTGACCTATGCCGGCGAGCTTGCGGCCGTCATCGACGACCCCTGTCGGAACCTCTCGGAAGACGAGGTCCCCGAGGTCGTCCGCGGCTACACGATTCTGAACGATATGGACGCGCTCGACCAGGAGAACCTACCGGCCCGGAAAGCGTTCGACGCCTCCGGTCCGCTCGGTCCGTGGATCGAAACCGCCGTCGACCCGACAGACATCGACATGCACACCGACGTGGCCGGCGAGCGTCGACAGGAAGCCAACACGGAACGGATGCTGTTCGATCCGTACGAGATTATTGCCTTCCTCTCGCGGCGGTTCACCCTCCGTCCCGGTGACGTAATTTCGTTCGGCAGCCCCGCGAATCCTGGCCTTGTCGAACCCGGCGATACCGTCGAGATCACCTACGACGGCGTCGGCACGCTGCGAAACACGGTCGTCGACTCGAGCGAGCGGGAAATGCTGCCGCTCGAGTAGGTGACGCTTCGCGCGTCGAACCGAATGTGGACCTGCGACGACACCCCGATCGAACAGCTATAGTAGCCACTGCAAGTCATTGCACGCCTGATCGACCGACAGCTGTCCGATCAGTGTGTGAATCGTTTCAGTGGTTACTATATCGAGTGTGACGCTCAGCGTCGTCGCGGTGAATTCCGGTTCTCACTCCCAGAAGGCGATCGGTAGAAAGGCACTTCACGGCGACCGCCCACCACCGACACGTGAGCGCTGACGCTACGCGACGCGTCGAGGTGTATCCCGACCGCGAGGTCGTCGTCGAGTTCGACCCCACCCTTACGTTCGAGTGCGTCGACGACTGCACGTGGTGTTGCCACCACGGCGTGCTCCTCTACGATCGGGACCTCCTCGAGCTGGCCCAGCGGGCGAACCTCGCCGAGACCACGACGGAGTTTCGCGGCGAGAAGTTCGTCACGCGCGAGGCGAAAGACCGCGACGACCACGTCGCCGAGGACGGCCACGCCTGCGCCTTTTTGCGGGAGGACGGCCTCTGCTCGCTACACCTCGAGGAAGACTGGAAACCCACTCGGTGTTCGGTCTTCCCGCTGGGCGTCTGGCTCGAGGATGGCGACCTCCACGTCGATATCCGGGATTCGGCCCACGAACACTGCGAGGGGTTGAACGTCAGCGACCGGAGTGTTATCGACAACCTCGAGGCCTTCTTACCGGAAGTGCTGTGGGACCTCGAGAATCCGGATTCGGACCGCGAACTCTAGCCGGAGCGCAGACCGGGACCGCTCGAGCGGGTGAATTCGCCCATTCTTCTGGCACGAGTACGAACATATTGCCATCTATTCACGCGACATTCGCTACCACGCCTCTCCAAGTATTTAAAAGTCTGCCGCACGTAATCAGACTGTGTCAGAAGACTCCGGGCGACGGAACCTCCGTATGCCCAACAGCGATGAAGTATTCGCCGTCGTAACCGAACACCTCGGTGGCAATCACGTTCGCCTCCGCTGTGAGGACGGCGAAGAGCGTCTCGGCCGCATTCCCGGGCGCATGAAATACCGTACCTGGATCGAGCCAGACGACATCGTCGTCGCCGAGCCATGGGACTGGCAAGACGAGAAGGCCACGATCGAGTGGCGCTACACTGGTCAGGACGCAGATCAACTGCGTCGCGAAGGCCACATCGATTGAACCCCGGTATCGGTTCCGCTTTCAACTAGATTTCTCCGCACCGACAGTTCGTCCGTAGCGGTTGCACTCTCGTACCGAGAACCTCGGAGGCGTGAGACGCCGATCCTGACAGTATTCACTCCCGCCCGCGTCAGCGCTGTCCTGTCGCCGGAAACGTGACGCTATCGGGCTGACCGGAACGCTCTGTGAGCGATCGCTACTCTCGACGGTCGGTCCGCGCGTCGACGCGCATCTCGACGTAGCGATCCGGCCAACTCTGGCAGTGTATCCGGAGTGACTCGAGTGCAGTCGCGACGAGTTTCTCCGTCGGGGTGGGGTCGGTCGCGTCGCCGCTGTCCTCTCCCGCGGACTGCACACCCGGTTCGTGGGGCCCCTCTGAAAAACCCATTATGTTATCACATACCATGGGGTGCGTGATAAATATTGAGGACGTTTCGACCAGTCGGACGACAGGCGAGGATCACTCTCAGTCACCGCCATTGTGCGCCTCACCCACACGAACGGTTCACAGGGTGGCGATAGACGGAATACTCTTATTCTTCACTTCCAAACGCAGCGCTCACGGTTCAGTGACATCGTCTTCATCGCACCACTGCCGTTCGTCCTCGGGGTGTACTTCTTCGCACCAACGTCCGGTAGTGGCGGGACTGGCTACTGGCTGGAGTACTGGTGCTCTGTATCCCGTTCGTCATCGGTGCGACCATCGTCAACACCGTCGGGATCAGTGGCTCCGCACTGTTCGTCCCCTTCCTCATCTTCGTCTTCCCGCTGTTCGCGTACCCCCTCGAGCCCGAGACGCTGGTGAAAATCGGGCTGCTCAGCGAGTCGTTCGGACTCTCGAGTTCGTCGCTCGCGTTCATCCAGCACGGGTTAGTCGACCGACGGCTGGCGCTCAGCCTCGTTCTCGGGGGAATTCCGTTCGTCGTCACCGGCGCGCTCCTCTCGTTCGTGATTCCGGAGCCCCTGTTCCACGCATTGCTCGCGCTTGCGCTCCTCGCGGCGGCGTATCTGCTGTTCAAAACAGACCTCAGCCACGGGGAGTCGGACGCGTCGGAGGATTCGACGATGGCGGCGGACGGCGGCATGCCAAACGACGCGGCCAAACCCGGCGTCGCCGGCGTCCGGACCGCCGAGAACGGTACCGTAACCCGCGCCGACCGCGACGGAAACGGCTACGAGTACTCGCGGAGTGGCTACCTCGAGCGATTCGCCAACTACAGCGTCGGCGGCATCTTCCAGGGACTCGCGGGCTTTGGTATCGGCGAACTGGGAATTATCTCGATGCTCCGGACGAACGTCCCCGTTCGAATCGCCATCGGTACGAACCACATCGTCGTCGCCTCGACGGCCATCCTCGCCTCCGTCGTCCACGTCTTCGGCGGCGGGCTGGTCCCCGGCGGCCACACGATGAACCTGGCGTCGACGCCGTGGAACATGGTCATCTGGACCTGTCCGGCCACCGCGACCGGCGGCCAAATCGCCCCCTACGTTTCAGCCGCGCTGGATACGGGGACGATCAAGAAGGGTGTCGGCGCTCTGTTCGCGATTATCGCCACGGCACTGTTCCTGATGGCGTTCGGCGGCTTCTAGGGCCGCTCGAGTCGCAATTCGGTCAGCCGACAGTCTATGAGACGGCGACGTGTTTTCACCGTAACCCGGAGTTTCGCCTCGAGCGAACGTCCCGATTCCCTACATAGGTATGATATACGTTTAACATCGGCCCCATACTCACGTCCGGATATGGAATCGCTGGCCGGTGAGTCGGTCGTCGTGATCGGGGGCGGCATCGGTGGGCTCTCGACGGCCTGTTACCTCGCCGACGCGGGTGCCGACGTGCGCGTCATCGAGAAGAACGAACAGCTCGGCGGCCGCGCGAGCCGACTCGAGAAAGATGGCTTCCGATTCGATATGGGGCCCTCGTGGTATCTGATGCCGGATGTCTTCGAGCGTTTTTTCGCCGAGTTCGGCCGGACGCCCAGCGACTATTACGAACTCTCGCATCTCGACCCACATTACCGAATCTTCTTCAAGGATGGCGATCGGGTGGACGTCACGCCGGACCTCGAGCGAACGAAGGCCGTCTTCGAGGAGTACGAGGCGGGCGCGGGCGAGACCCTAGAGCGCTACCTCGAGAAGTCCAAAGAGAACTACGAGGTGGGGATGGAACACTTCGTCTACGAGGACCGCGAGCGACTACGGGACTACATCGATCCCGACGTGGCTCGGCAGGCCCGCGGCCTCTCGCTTTTGGGGTCGATGCAGGGCCACGTCGAGGACTACTTCGATCATCCGAAGCTTCAGCAGATCATGCAGTACACGCTGGTGTTTCTGGGCGGTTCGCCGACCAACACGCCCGCGCTGTACAACCTGATGAGCCACGTCGATTTTAACCTCGGCGTCTGGTACCCCGATGGCGGGATCGGCGCGGTCATCGACGGCGTCGCGGAACTGGGAGCCGAACTCGGCGTCGAGTACGATACCGACCGCCCCGCCACGGAGATCAAGGGCCGCACGGGCGGGTTCGAGGTCGAAACCAAAGCGGGACCGGTACAGGCGGATCTGGTCGTGAGCAACGCCGACTACGCCCACACCGAACAGGAGTTGCTCACACCCGAGCGCCGCGGCTACGACGCAGAGTACTGGGACGAACGGACGTACGCCCCGTCCGCGTTCTTGCTCTATCTCGGCGTCGAGGGCGACGTCGACGAACTCGCCCATCACACGCTCGTGCTGCCGACCGATTGGGAGGACCACTTCGATCAGATCTTCGAGGATCCGCAGTGGCCCGACGACCCCGCCTACTATTGCTGCGTTCCATCGGAGACCGACGACGACGTCGCGCCCGAGGGCCACAGCGCCCTGTTCGTCCTCGTCCCGATCGCGCCCGGCCTCGAGGACACGCCCGGAATCCGCGACCGGTATCGCGACGTGATCCTCGCCGACATCGCTTCGAACACGGGAACCGACCTGCGCGACCGGATCGTCCTCGAGGAACGGTTCGCGATCGACGACTTCGCGAGCCGGTACAACAGCTACGAGGGGACGGCGCTGGGACTGGCCCACACGCTCCGCCAGACCTCCCTCTTTCGGCCGCCACACCGCTCCAAGGAGGTCGACGGCCTCTACTTCGTGGGCGGCGACACCACGCCCGGAATCGGCGTGCCGATGTGTCTTATCAGCGGCGAACTGACCGCCGAGAAAGTGCTCGAGGATCACGGATGACGGAGTCGACCGACCGCGACAACCCCTCGAGACGCCACCGATGAGTCCGGAACCGACGGCCGCGGACGAGCGGAACGCGAGCGACCGGCTGTCGTACCTGCTGACGCTCTCGCGGCCGCGGTTCTGGCTGTATCTGGCGGGCCCGGTGCTCGTGGGGATAGCCTACGCCGCGGACGATGTCGGCGAACTGTTTGCGCCCGCGGCGATCGTGCTGTTCGCCTACTTCCTCCTGCCAGCGAACGTCTTCCTCTACGGGATCAACGACGTCTATGACCGGGAGATCGACGCGGCCAACCCGAAAAAGGAGGACCGAGAGGCACGCTATCGGGGACAGGGATACGTTCCCCTCGCCGTCGGGCTCTGTGCGGCCCTTCCCGTGCTGTTCGTACCGCTGGTCGGGACGGCCGCGCTGCCGTGGCTGATCGCCTTTCTCGTTCTCGGCGCGGCCTACAGCGCCCCGCCAGTCAGGCTGAAGACGACCCCGCCGCTCGATTCGGTTTCGAACGGGCTCTACGTCACACCGGGGGCCGCCGCCTACGCCGCCGTCGCCGGCGCGCAACCGCCCCTTCTCGCGATCGCCGGCGGCTGGCTGTGGGCGATGGGGATGCACACGTTCTCGGCGATCCCCGACATCGAGCCTGACCGCGAGACGGGGATCCGAACGACCGCGACGGTGCTCGGCGAGCGTCGCACCTACGCGTACTGCGGCGCGTGCTGGGTTGCGAGCGCGGCCGCCTTCGGCGCGCTCGACGTGCGGCTGGGCGCGCTCATGCTCGTCTATCCCGCGCTCGTCGTCGCGATCGCGACCGCGAGCGTCGCCGTCGAACGCGCCTACTGGTGGTTCCCGGCGATCAACACCGTCGTCGGCGCGCTCCTGACGATGGGCGGCCTTTGGAGGCTGCTGTATGGGTAGCGAGGACCCGAACCGCTCGCCGTCGAACTCACACGCGAGTTCGGGACCGGAACGGAGTTCGGGCCCGGAGACGAATGCCGATCCGGACTCGAGGCCGCGTTCTCCAGACGACGCCGATCCCGACTCGAGGCCGCGTTCCACCGACAGTGCCGGCACCGACGGGATGACGCGAGCGTCCGTCCAGCGACGGCTCGAGGACCTCATCCGCGAGAATCGGTTCACCATCGCGGTCGTCTTCCCGGCCGTCGGCGCGGTGACCCTCGTCGCGAGCGCCGAGGGGCTCCTCCCGCCGCTCCTGTCCTACAACCCCTTCCTGATCCTGTTCGGAACGCTCGTCATGCGCTCGCCGCTGGTCGTGACCCTGCTCCCCGAAATCGACCGCCGGGCGCTTGCCCTCCTCGGCGTCCTGACGGCGTACACGTACGCGATCGAAATCGTCGGTGTACGGACGGGCTGGCCCTACGGGACCTTCGAGTACGGGATTCGGCTCGGGCCGATGGTGGGCGGCGAGGTGCCACTCGCGCTGCCGCTGTTTTTCGTCCCGCTCGTGCTGAACGCGTTCTTGCTCGCGATACTGGCGCTCGGCGAGCGCGCCGTTCGAGTCGTCCCGCGCGTTCTCGCGGCGATCGCTGCGGTCCTCGCCATCGATCTGGTGCTCGATCCCGCGGCCGTCGCCATCGGGTTCTGGACGTACGTCCCGCCGGGGGACTACTACGGCGTTCCGGCCTCGAACTACCGCGGCTGGCTCCTCTCGGGGGCCGTCGCCGTCGTCCTCGTCGATCTCGCGTTCGATCGCACGGCCGTGCTCGAGCGCGTCCGTGCCTGCGAATTCGCGCTGGACGATCTGGTGAGTTTCCTCGTGCTATGGGGAACGATCAACGCGCTCTACGGCCAGTGGTTGCCCGTCGGCGTCGCCGGCCTGTTCTGTCTCGTGCTCCTCCGGACCGATCGCTACGACCTGGAGACGGTTCGAGCGGCGCTCCCGGGGGTTCGAGACCGACGGTAGTGCCGTGCATCGATCGCGAGCGGTGAGCGGACCGATACCGACGGCGGGAAATTCCGGCCGGTACCTTTTGCGCTCGGGAGGAGTACCACTAGCATGGCGACGAAGGAGCCGGTCGAATGTCCGGTCTGTCGCGAACCGCCCGACGCGAGCCAACAGCTCGAGGACCACCTCTTCACGGAACACTCGAAACGAAAGCTAGCGAAGTTCATCGTGGCCGAAACGGCCGTGCTGGCAAACGGCGACGCGGCCGAGTAGCGCCGCGGTCGTCTCGCGAGTCGAACGCGGCCCTCGCGAGCGAAACGGGTGCCGAGTGCGATCGTGGTCGTTCGGGCTGTGCGTCGGCCCGCGTCGATGGCTGGCGAGCACCGGTCGGCGGCCGAACGCGAACGAAGGACATCCGGTACCCGAACCGAGCGCCCCCATATCGGGGCGGTTCGAAATATAGTAGTCACTGAAACGATTTACACGCTGATCGCATCGCGATCATGCGATCAGGTGGACAGTGACGTTCAGTGACTACTATAGCACTCAGCGCATCGGGACGGTATCCCCGTGTTCGGAGCCGCGGTGGTCCGGTTCGCCCGACGGCACCGCCGACACGCGCTGGAACACCGCCTCAGGATCGCGGTTCCAGTGCCAGTGCCACCGCGTCTTCGCGAGACACCACAGCTTTCGAGTCGTGGACAGCGATGGCTCCTGCGAGAGCACGTCGTATCCCTGGGCTCGGATGACGGCGTGGTGTTCCGCGTAGAGAACCGCCGCCAGCAACACCGGAAGCTGACAGTCCTCTGGGAGATATCGAATGCCGGCGACGCCCTCGCGGTAAAGCTCCTCCGTCCGCTGGAGTTCGGCGGCCATCGCCGCCGCGAACGAGTCGGAGAACTCGAGGTGCTCGATCTGGGCGGCGTCGACGCCGTGTTCCCGGAGCGTCTCCTGTGGAACGTAGATCCGATCCCGTTCGAGGACGTCCTCGCGGACGTCGCGCAGAAAGTTCGTCAACTGAAAGGCTTCGCCGAGTTTGATCGCGTGGGGGAGCGCGACCGCTTCGTCCTCGGACTCCATGATCGCGGTCATCATCACGCCGACCGCCGCGGCCGAGCCCCGCATGTAGGACTCGAGGTCGTCGTAGGTCTCGTAGCGCTCCGTCTCGATGTCGGTCGCCATCGCGTCGACAAACGCGTCGATCTCATCGTCGGCGATGCCGTACTCCGCTCGGAGTTCCTGGAAGGCCTCGAGCACGGGATCGTCGGGCTCTCGCTCGCCGAGGGCCTGTGCACGAAGTTCCTCGAGCCGAGCGCGCTGCGTTTCCGGCGGGACCCCGTCGGCGTCGTCGACGACTTCGTCGGCGATCCGGAAGAACGCGTAGAGGACGTGCGTAGCGTGTCGAACCCGCTTGGGGAGGAACCGCGTCGCGAGATAGAACGTCTTCCCGGTTCGTTTCTGTATCGCCTTGCCTGCATCGATATGTTCCTGTTTCATTCTTTGACTCGTTGATCCCACCAGATGCGATCGGATGTTGATCTTACAACAGTTGCATATAAAGTAGCACACCCTCACTATGCTTACCGACCGCTGATCGCGGGCCGGCCGGATAGTTGATACTTCGGTGAGTTCGTACCCGGAGAGCATCGCGTCACGATTCAGCCGGAGTTGTAACCGAACTGGTCCGCGGACCGGGCCGTGAACCAGCGGTTCGGAACGTTCCAACCGCCGACGCGAGGTGAACCGGCTATCGGTGACGGATGGTCGTCCGCCCAATACTATAACTCACTAAACATGTTTGATAACGTTTTTGTAGTCGTTCGTGGACGGCTTCCACGGAGATCGGGCGCGCTGGGATACAGATCCCTCAAACGACGAACAGAGCGCTGGAAACGAGCGAGCATGTTGGCAACGACGGTCGCTCGAGTACGGGCGCTCGGAGACGGTGGCCGAACTGACGAGGCGATCTCCGATTCGATCCACGCGAACGGACGGGTCGGTCCGACGACGGACGCCGTCGTCCGCCCGGCCCACCCCAGTAGCGCCGTCCACGCTCACCCCTGTCATTCGCGGTCGTCTGCGCAGCCGGCCGTCTGCCGACGGTCGGTCGGGCGACCCGTTGGTACCGACGACGGAGTCGCTACGTGAAGCGACAGCAGTGAAATATTTCCGCCTCCAGCGGTTGCTCCCCGCCGAACGATCGGTGTAGTCGACATCGGTCTCACTCGACGGGCGTGCAATCGACGCGGATTCCGTTTCAGCGCGTTCGACAGTCACTGTTGACTGAACAAACATCTATGGGTGCAA